>JBPCLK010000159.1:0-7231 GCA_051003355.1 Chthoniobacterales bacterium
ATTCAAGTCAGGTCAGCTGATAGAGGCGGAGATCGAGAATCTAGTTCGCCTGATGCTCGCTGAGAGCATAGCGGCCATCGGTCAACCGCGCTTCATTGCGAATGAGCACGCCGATTTGCTCGACCTGCCGGCGGGTGAACTCGAAAGCGAGCAGCTTGCCCCGCGCTTCATCGCGATTTGCCGAGCTGCGAATGATGCGGATGAACTCGTCGAGGTTCGCGAGTGCGATGAGATAACCCTCGAGTGTTTCGGCGCGCTCCTCGGCTTTGCGCAACTCATAGCGGGTGCGGCGCAGGACGACTTCGCGGCGGTGATCGATGAAGGCGGTGTTCGCTTCCTTGAGCGAGAGCAGCTTGGGCTTGCCGTGATCGATCGCGAGCATGTTGACCGCGAAGGAGGATTCCATCGCGGTGTGCTTGTAGAGATTGTTAATGACGACCTTCGGCAGGGCGTCGCGCTTCAGCTCGATGACCACGCGCGTGTTCTCATCCGACTCATCGCGAATCGCGGTGATGTCGGTGAGGATCTTCTCGTTCACTAACGACGCGATCCGCTCCACGAGGGTCGCACGGTTGAAGTTGTAGGGAATTTCCGTGATGACGATCTGTTCACGATTTCCCTTCAGCTCTTCGACTCCGGCGATGCCGCGCACTTTCATGCTCCCGCGGCCGGTCTCGATGTACTGTTTCACGCCCGCGATGCCGCGGATGGCGCAACCGGTCGGAAAGTCCGGTCCCTTCACATGCTTCATCAACCCTTCGCTGTTGATATCCGGGTCGTCGATCTGCGCGCAAATGCCGTCGATCACTTCGCCGAGATTGTGCGGCGGGATGTTTGTCGCCATGCCCACAGCGATGCCGGTGCCGCCGTTTACGAGCATGTTTGGGAAAGCGGCCGGAAAAACCGTCGGTTCCGTGAGCCGCTCGTCATAGTTAGGCACGAAATCGACCGTATCCTTATCCATGTCGGTCATGAGGGCCGCGCCCAGATGAGTCATGCGCGCATCCGTGTACCTCATGGCCGCGGGCGGATCGCCTTCGACCGAGCCGAAGTTACCCTGACCTTCGACCAGGATTTCGCGCATGGCCCAGGACTGCGCCATGTGCACGAGAGTAGGATAAATAACTGCCTCACCGTGCGGGTGATAGTTACCACTCGTATCACCGCAAATCTTGGCGCACTTATAAGGCTTGCGACCGGGATAGAGCGACAGCTGCTGCATCGCGTAAAGGATGCGGCGCTGAGAAGGTTTTAATCCATCACGCGCATCAGGCAAAGCCCGGGAGACAATGACCGACATCGAGTAGTCGAGGAAAGACCTCGAGACCTCTTCCGCGACGTTGATCGGTTCTATTTTTTCGTTCGGATTTAACACGGGATATTAGACGTCGAGGTTGCGGACGTTGAGCGCATTGTCCTCAATGTACTGCCGACGCGGCTCGACAATGTCGCCCATGAGCTTGGAAAACATGATGTCGGCTTCGACCGCGTTGTCATCGTTCAGGTCGACCTTGAGCAGCTTGCGACGCTCGGGATCCATGGTTGTGCTGAATAACTCTTTCGCGTTCATTTCACCCAGGCCTTTGAAGCGTTTGATCTGCACCCCGCGACGGCCGATCTCCATGATCTTCTCGAGGATTTCCGGGATGGAGAAAAGCGGATGCGCGGTGGCGCGGTCGCCCTCGCCTTCGATCAACTCGAAGATCGGCTTATCCGCCGCGGCATAATGGTCGACTTTGAGGCCGCGACGCGAGAGATCGGCGATGAGCTTCTGAATAGTCGCCGATTCGTGCAACTCCACCCGCGTGCCCCGGCGCCGATTGCCATTGGCTTTGCTCGGCGTAGTCGCGAGCGGGAGAAAGTCCTGGCCCTCCACTTCAAAAAGTCCGAGATCGAGATTCGTTTCGTGGAACTGGCGGACGGAGCGTTCGTCGTGAAAATAATGCACTGTCTCTTCGTTGCCATCGCGCACCTTCACGAGATAGCTCGGGAGCTTCCCGGTCTTTTCTTCGCGATGGGAGAGGAACTCCTCGAAATCTCCGCCATGGCGGCGGACGGATTCGTTTAACTTCGCCAGGCGCTCCAGCTGATCGAGAATATCCTTGAGCTGCGCGGTGCTCAGCTCCTTATTGTCCGCGAGGTTCTTCAAGCGCACATCTTCCGCGCCTAACGAGATCAGGATGCGGTTCAGTTGCACGTCGTCGTCGACATACTCTTCACGCTTTTTGCGCTTGATCTGATAGAGCGGCGGCTGCGCGATGAAAATCTTTCCAGCGCGCACCAACTCGGTCATTTGCCGATAGAAAAAAGTCAGGAGAAGAACGCGGATGTGCGAGCCGTCCACGTCGGCGTCGGTCATGATAATGATGCGCCCGTAGCGCAGCTTGCTCATGTCGAAGGTTCCTTCTTCCTTCGTGGTCGCTTCTTCCTTCGGTTTGCCGATGCCGGTGCCGATGGCGGTGATCATGGCCTGGATTTCTGTGTTCTTCAGCGCCTGATCGAGCCGCGCTTTCTCGACGTTGATGAGCTTTCCGCGGATGGGCAGAATCGCCTGGTAACGTCGATCGCGCCCCTGTTTGGCAGAGCCACCGGCGGAGTCGCCCTCGACGATGTAGAGCTCGGTAAATTCCGGATCGCGCTCCGAGCAATCGGCCAGTTTCCCAGGTAAACCGCCCCCAGTGAGCGCGCCCTTGCGAATCGTCTCCCGCGCTTTGCGCGCGGCTTCGCGGGCCCGCGCCGCGGTCAGGACCTTGTCGAAGATGCGCTTCGCGACGGGCGGGTTTTGGTCGAAGTAAGTCATCAACCCGTCGTAGACCACGGAGTTAACCACGCCATCGATTTCGGTGTTGACCAGCTTGACCTTGGTCTGTGACTCGAAACGCGGGTTGGGCAGCTTGATGCTAAGCACGCAGACCAGCCCTTCGCGCACGTCGTCGCCGGAGATAGCCGGGTCCTTTTCCTTCACCAGACTGTTAGAGCGCGCGTATTGGTTGACTGCTTTGGTCAGAGCGGTGCGGAAACCGGTCAGGTGCGTGCCGCCATCCGGGTTAGGAATAGAGTTGGCGAAAGGAAGGATCTGGTCGCTATAGCTGTCGTTGTACTGGAGCACGACATCGACAAAGACTTCGTCGCGCTGACGTGAAATGACGACGGGCTTCGGATGAATGACGTTCTTATTCTCACCCAGCTGTTTCACGAACTCTTCGATGCCGTGCTTGTATAAGAAGGTCTCTTTCCGGACCTCGTCCGTGCGCTCGTCGGTGAGAGTGATCTCCAGCCCTGGATTCAGAAAAGCCAGCTCGCGCAGCCGGCTGGCCAGCCGCTCAAACTTAAACTCGACCGTGATCGTGAAAATCGTCGGGTCAGGCAAAAAGGTGATGAATGTCCCGGTCGTCTTCTTGTTTTTCAGCTCGCCAATGACACTGAGCTGCTCCGTCGTCTTACCGCGCTCGAAAGCCATGTGGTAGACCTTGCCGTCGCGCGAGACTTCGACTTTGAACCAATCGGAAAGCGCGTTCACGCACTTGGCGCCGACGCCATGGAGACCGCCCGAATACTTGTAGGCGCCCTGCCCGAACTTACCGCCCGCGTGCAGATTCGTCAGCACCAGCTCGACGGCCGGCATCTTGAACTTCGGATGCATGTCGACCGGGATGCCGCGGCCGTTGTCCCGCACGGAAACCGAGCCGTCCACGTGGACTGAGACGTCGATCTTCGAACAGTAACCGGCCAGATGCTCGTCGATCGAGTTATCGAGAACCTCGAAAACGCAGTGGTGCAAACCGCGCTCGTCCGGGTCGCCAATATACATGCCCGGACGCTTCCGGACGGCTTCGAGCCCCTCGAGTTTATCGATCTGAGCGGCGTTATATTTTTGGCTTTCGGCGATGCCGGCGGGGCGTTCGGATGGAGAGCTAAAAATTTCGGGTTCGTCTTTGGTTTGGAGCATAGAAACGCGGGCTGCGCCGCGACGTCAGAACGATAGGTGACAAGGGACCTCGGGACAACTATTTTCTGCCCGCGAAAACCATGCTGTGACCGCAATATTTAGCGGGGGAACTCCCGCATTCTACATAATGTTGTATTTTGGTCTGGCGGGCGACTACTCCGCTTTTTCAGCTGTGGCAAGGGCTCGTTCTACGATCGTCGCCGCGAGTTCCTGGGTGGCTTCATCCAAGGCGGAATTGGCCGCTTTTAGAGTCGCCGCTTCATGCGTCTCCAAGGCCGCCCGGACTTCGCCGACGCGGTCTTCAATCCGTTGACGGTCGGCCGCAGGAAGATCCCGGCCAACCAATAAAAAGGCCTGCTCGACGGCCGTGATCATCTCCTCGGACTTGAGCCGGGCTTCGGTCCAGACTCGTTCGCTCATATCGTCGAAGGCGTGCTCGAGGGAATCGGAAATCATCGCTTCCACGGCGTCGTCAGAGACATCCACGGCACTCGTTAGGGCGACTATCTTCTCGGCACCGGTCCGCGTGTCGCGAGCCAGCACCTGGAGAATGCCGTTCGCGTCGATCTCGAATTGCACTCCGACCCGGGCCACGCCTTTCGGTGCGGGCTCGAATTCGAGTTCAAATTCGCCCAGGGTCCAGTTATCGGTGGCCAACTCCCGTTCCCCTTGCAGGACTTTGATTTTCATGGAGCGCTGGTGGCTTACCGCCGTGGTAAACATCTCGCCGGCTTTCAGCGGGATAGTCGAGTTGCGGGGAATGATCACGTTCATCAAGCCTCCGAACGTTTCGATCCCTAACGACAAGGGCGTGACATCGAGGAGAACCGTATCATGAACGGCGCCAGAAAGAATGCCCGCCTGAATGGTCGCGCCGAGAGCCACGGCCTCATCAGGATTCTGCGAAGTATTCGGCTCGCGGCCAAAAAGCTCGGCCACAAATCGCCTAACGAACGGCATCCGCGTCATGCCGCCGACCAGGATGACTTCATCGAGCTCGGCCACGGATAACTTCGCATCGGTCAGGGCGCGCAGACAATGCGTGCGCGTTGATCGAATAATCGGCCCGGCGATTTCCTCGAGCTCTGAGCGGCTAAGCTCGTAACGCAGGTTTTTGCCTTCGACAAAAGGGACATCGATTTGCACAGCCTCCTCGGTGGAAAGGCGATGTTTGGCTTCCATGACCAGCTCCCGCTTTTGCCAGGTGGGAATCGGAAGGCGGCACGCGCTTACCAAGGCTGCATCCACGTCGTCTCCGCCGAGGCGAGTATTGCCGCTGGTGGCGAGGACTCGGAAGACGCCCTCGTTCATTTCCAGAATCGAGATGTCGAATGTACCGCCACCGAGGTCATAGACAGCGATGCGCGATTTTTCCTGGAGCTTATCCAGTCCGTAGGCGAGCGCCGCCGCGGTTGGCTCGTTGATGATTCGCTCGATTGTGAAACCGGCGGCTTCGCCCGCCGCTTTGGTCGCGCTGCGCTGGGCGTCGTTGAAGTAAGCTGGCACGCTGATGACTGCGCGCGTCACCGTGCGGCCGAGCGCAATTTCTGCATCTCGTTTGAGCTTTCCCAAAACCAGCGCGGAAATCTCCTGCGGAGTGTATTCCCGATCCTGCACCCGGAGGGTCACAGGCCGCGCATTTCGCCTGACCAGCTCGTATTCCATGACTTCGGCGTCTCCCACATCTTCGCTCCGCATCCCGACGAGACGTTTGGCCGAATAAACCGTCTGGCGCGGCTGGAGCGCCCGCATACGGCTGGCGGCGGCACCGACGATGGGCGCGCCGCTCTCCGGAAAATGGACCACGGATGGGGTGAGACGCGCTCCATTCTCATCTGCAAGCAGGATGGGGAAACCCGCCTCCATAATGCCGATGAGGGAGTTGGTGGTGCCGAGATCGATACCGACGATGTCTTGATTCATATGCAACCGGGGCCGGGCCGGGCCGCAACAAGCAAACCCGTCCGCTTGAAGCTAGGCCGAATCGCGCGGAGTCGCTGCTGCTTTCTCTCTGCTCAGCTGGAGCGGAGGCAGGCCGACGATCTCGTAGGTCCCAGACGCGATTCCGATGCCGGCTTTGTCCAACCCATCGAGGATCTCCCGGCTCATCGTATCTTTCACGGCCCTCACACCTCGTTCGTTAACCACGAAGCGCACGGTCAATTCCACCCAATTGTCCGTGATGCGCAGATAGACTTTCGGCTCAAACTCCGCGTCGTTCACAAAGTAGCGCTCGCGCATGTTCTGGAGTGCTTCGTGACCGACTTCGGTCACATTCACGGTGTGCCGGCGAGCGACATCGAGGAGGATTTTCTCTACCCTGGCGCGATCATCGCGGTAAGCGACCGGGATCACGATTTCTTCCCAGAGATAGGGAAAGTCGCGCGTGTAGTTAAAGACCGGCTCTTCAAAAATCTGGCCATTGGAGACCGTGACCACCCGGCCGGTGTACTGCCGGCTCGAACCCACACGGCGGGATCGGCATTCTGCACCGAGGCCGGCTGCCCCATTTCCATGATGGTGGTCTGGAGAAAACCGAGCGCGATCACGTCGCCCCGCACGCCGCCCATGACGATGCGATCGCCCACGCTGAGCGTGTTACCACGCAAGATCACCATGTATCCAGCAAAGGCCGTCACCACTTTTTGCAGGGCAAAGGCCAAGCCGGCCGTGACCAGGCCCAGAGCGGTCGCCAAACGGGTTGGATCGTCGAACCAAATTGAGAGGATCGTGAGCAGCAGCAGCAGCGCCGTGGCCAGAGTAATCCCCTGCCCGATCCAGAAAGAGAGCCACGCTTTGTCGCGCGGAACTACCAGACGCGCCAACCCGCGCAGAATCCAGCGCGCGAGCAGGAAGACCGCGATTGCGGCCAGCGTGAGAAGAAGTTTCTGGCCATTCTCCGGGTTAACCCCGACGAAACGAATGCCGAAAACTTCCAGCGACGGACCGAGTGGATTCTGGCTCGCGGCCAAAATGGCCCGAGCCATCCGCTAGACTCCCCTAACGAGCTGCACCACGATGGCGATGACCGCCAGAACCAACAGGATGTGGATGGCACCGCCCAGCAGATGGAAGCCGAGCCAACCGATGAGCCAGAGAACGAATAGAATGACAGCAATAGTCCAGAGCATATAAACAATTCGCCTCTCGGCTCGATTGCGGTCGTCCGCATTTAGCCTGGCCACGCCGTGCATGCGATTCCCGTTGGAAAAGACGCGTTTTCGGCAACCGTATCGCTGCCTTGAAACTTCCGTTCAGCCTTTTCCTCGCGCTTCGTTACCT
>JBPCLK010000160.1:0-9786 GCA_051003355.1 Chthoniobacterales bacterium
CGCGGTCGTTAGGCGAAGGGCCAACATCGAAAGTGCGTGAAGAGCCCAAACCGACCGCGGGAATTTTTTCGCCGGAAGATGGAATGGGGCGAAGGAGCATGACGACGGAATTTTTGTCAGCCGCGCACGACCGCAAGGGACAGAGTGCGGCCGCTGCCGCACCGCCGATCAAGAGCGCGGCTTCGCGGCGAGTGACGGGAAAACGTCCATCCCACAACATAGCAGCTCAGGTTAGCGCGGGAGTGGTTGCTCGAGATTCGCGAGGGCGTAGGCGAGGACGGCGGTGATCGTCGCCGTCTCGGCCAGATGCTTCGGATCGATCTTGTCGAGCGTATCGGCAGCGGTGTGGTGGTAGGTGAAATAGAATCGGCTGTCCTGGATCGGACTGAAGTTGGGGACGCCCAGTTTGGCCAGTGGATCGATGTCGGAGCCGGCTTCTTCTTTCTCGGCTACCACGCCGGCGCCGGAATGTCTCAGCACCGTCGCGATCGGTTCGACAAAATCCTTGAGCTCCTTTTTGCCCACGACGTTGATCCCGGTGGGATGATCGGCGCCGAGATCGGTCTCGATCGCGGCGAAGTGATTCGCGATCTCGGCAACGTGTTCCTTCGCGTAGGTCTTGCCGCCTTGCAGTCCGTTCTCTTCATTCATCCAGGCGACCACGCGAATGGTCCGCTTCGGGTGCAATCCGAGTTGCTTTATAAGATTTGCCGTCTGCATGGCGACGGCCACGCCAGCCCCATCATCGATTGCGCCGGTCCCGAGATCCCAGGAATCGAGATGACCCGACACGATCACGACCTGCTCGGGATGCTCGCTCCCCTTCAGGTCACCGATCACGTTGTAGCTCTCGGCATCGGGAAATTGCTGGGGCGTCAGCACGAGATGCATCTTCACCGTGCCCTGCGGGGCGAGCGCCGCGATCATGAGGGCATCTTCTTCCGAGAGGGCAGCGGCGGGAATTTTCGGGGCGTCATCGGCGTAGCGCGTCATGCCGGTGTGCGGCAATCGATAAGCTCCGTCGCCGGCCGAGCGAACGAGGGCAGCCACCGCCCCGAGACGTGCCGCTTCGCTCGGCCCCTTGCTGCGATATTCCACCGCTTCACCGTAGGCCTCGCCTCCGTGACCCGTGGCCGCCATTTGCTTGTCGTAGGCATGATTGAAAACCACGATCCGGCCGTTGATTCGCTCTTGGCCAAACGATTTTAGTTCATCGAAATCCCGCACCACCACGACGTCCGCGGTCAGGCCCTCGGACGGCGTCGCCACACTGCCGCCGAGCGCAGTCAGCACGACTTTTTGCGTCGTATCGGCAGCTTGCCCCGGATATTCCACCAGTGCCGCCGTTTCTTCGCCACGCACCCAGTGCGGCACCATCACTTGTTCAAGATTCATCTCCAGCCCCAGCGCCTTCAGTTCGCCGGCGACATACTCGACCGCTTTTTGCGCCTGAGCCGAACCGCTGAGCCGCGGGCCGATGTTATTGGCAAGATGCGCGACCTCCCGATAGGCGTAATCGCTCGCGAGCGCGGCCTGTTGCAGCTTCTTTAAGTCGGCCAGCGTCTGCGATGAATAGAGGACCGGCGTGGGAGATGGCGACGGGCTCGGCGAGGTCGCATCCATCTTTTCCGGCGTGGCGGGATTCGGCGGCGCGGCGGCGACCAGCGCGAGGCAACACCAAGGGAGAAGGCGACAAATAAAAGACTGCGACATGCCGAACTTTGTCAGGAAAATGCGGAACCTCAATCGACAGACCAATTCGAGGTTGGCGCATCGACCGGGTTCGCGCTTTACTTGTTCCGAGCAGCCGCATCATGCCTAACGATACTCTTGTTTCACTCGATCTGCCCGGCACCCCGAAACTGCGCAGTGGCAAAGTGCGCGAAGTGTTCGATCTCGGCGATACGCTTCTCTTTGTCGCGACCGATCGGCTGTCGGCCTTTGACGTCATCCTGCCCGACCCAATCCCCGACAAAGGCGCGGTCCTGAATCAAATCTCCGTCTTTTGGTTCGAGAAATTCCGCTCCACCCAAAACCACTTCATCACTGCCGACTTCGCAAAGTTCCCGGAAAACTTGCAGCCATTTCGCGCGCAGTTGGCGGGTCGCTCCATGATCGTGCGCCGCACCCAGCCCCTCCCGGTCGAGTGCGTGGTGCGCGGCTATCTGGCGGGATCCGGTTGGAAGGACTATCAGGCGACCGGCGAAGTCTGCGGTCACCAGTTGCCGAAGGGGCTTCAACTCGCGTCTGAGTTACCGGAACCGATCTTTACCCCTTCGACGAAGAACGAAGAGGGGCACGATCTGAATATCACTTGGGAAGAGTGCTGCGCGATGGTTGGCCAAGCGGTCGCGGAGGAAACGCGAACGCTTAGTTTACAGACCTACCGATCCGGTAAGGCGCACGCTGCTTCCTGCGGAATCATCGTGGCCGACACCAAATTTGAATTCGGACTGGCGGGCAATGACCTGCTCCTGATCGACGAATGCCTCACCCCTGATTCCTCGCGCTTCTGGCCGGCCGACAGCTACGCCCCCGGGAAGAGCCCGCCGAGCTTCGACAAGCAATTCGTGCGCGACTATTTGGAGAGTTCGAACTGGAATAAAACTTATCCGGGACCCCCGTTACCCGGCGAAGTCATCGCGAAAACCACGGCTAAATATCGTGACGCGTTCCAGCGCCTGACCGGTCGCGAACTGCATGCCCCGGTCGCGACCAGCTAGAGGATTCGAAAATGCACCCTGATCGCCCTAACGTACTCTTTATCATGACGGACCAACAGCGGTTCGACACCATTGCTGCTCTGGGAAATCAGCAAATCCACACTCCGAATCTCGATCGCCTGGTGCGCCGTGGAATTTCCTTCTCTCGGGCCTATTCCACTTGCCCGGTTTGCATAGCCGCTCGCTACACAATTCGGACCGGTTGCGAGCCACCAAGCACGCGGGTGTTCAGTAACCAGAAACCTTATCCGTCTGAGGGCCAGGCGGAACAGATGGAGGAGCGTTGTGGCCCCTACCTCGCCAAGGTCATGACTCACCTCGGTTATCGAACCTTTGGTATTGGGAAATTTCATACCTACCCTTGGAACGAAAACCTAGGTTACGAAACAGTGTTACGTAGCGAAGAGACCTATGATGCGACCACGCGTCTCGGGGATGACTATGCCCTCTGGCTAGCCCGCGAACATCCCGCCTTCGAATTCCTCGAGCATCTCATGGGAGAACGGACCGAGATGTATTATATGCCGCAACGCAGCCCTCTGCCTGCGGCCCTAGGAGTCGAAGCTTGGACGGCAGATCGCACGGTCCAAGAGATAGATCAGCGCTCAGATCAACGACCCTATTTCGGCTTTGTCTCTTTCGTCGGTCCGCACCCGCCGCTCGCACCGCCGATTCCTTTTAATCGCGCCTATCATCCGGATCGGATGCCAAGCCCTATTCGGGGTAAGGTGGAAGACGACCATCTGGACGACGAGATACCTTACATGACGCACGCGGTATGGGCTGATGCCGTAAATGACTCACTAGCTCGGGTCGTCAAGGCGAGATACTACGGTGAGATATCCTATATCGATTCCTGTTTGGGCACCATTCTGGACAAGGTAGAGAGCGATCCTGAGGCGGACAACACTCTGATCTGTTTCTTCTCCGACCACGGCGACCTGATGGGCGATCATCACGGTTGGCAAAAGCAAAATTTCTTCGAGGGTTCCTGTCGTGTGCCGTTTCTTCTGAGCTGGCCGCGCAAGCTGCCGGCCGCCGTGCAACGCTCCGAGGTGGTGACTCTGGCTGATCTATTTGGCCTCGCGACTCGGGCGGCTGGCAGTTGTGAGACGCGCGAAGGAATCGACTTACTCGGCCTGCTCGCTGGTGAAACTGCTCCACGCTCATCCCTCGTCGGAATGGCTGATCCGCCCGGAAGCCAATTCTTCAAGGTCATGGTTATCCGGGATAACTGGAAATACATTTTTATGGCCAATGGTGGACGCGAACAATTATTCGACCTGAATCGCGACCCCGGCGAGTTATCGAATTGCCTCAGCAAACACGGCTCCGTCCGCGATGAGCTCTACGCCATCGCCGTAGAAATGTGCCAGAGGCCAGGGGCAGAAGAGGCATTGGAGGGCACGCTCTTGCGTTCCTTTCCGTTTCAAGAAAAATCCCGCCAGCGAATCTACCAGTTTGATCGCTCTAAAGGAGCCAAGGCATTTCCCCAGAACGTAGCGGAGATGCTGCAGAACATCGGCTCTGGGGCGCCCTCTCTGGCTGCAACTCCGGCTCCAGTCATTCCTCAAGAGGCCGAGAGTCTGGGTATCGGGCTTAAGGCCGGGATGGAACATTATCGGGCTTTTGTTGGGCCACCAGGTCGATACGACATCATCGCGGCTATGACCTTCAATCTTCTAACGAGTATAGGGCTGAGGCAGCACCACAGTTTGTTAGATCTAGGCTGTGGATCCCTTCGCGCCGGGCGTCTTTTTATTCCCTATCTTAACTGCGGGAAATATTACGGAGTCGAGCCGAATGAATGGCTAGTCCGGGAAGGGATTCGACGTGAAATGGGAGCCGACCTAATCGCCATTAAAAATCCGACGTTCCTCTACACGGATTCTCCGAACGAACTTCAGAGGCTGAAGGTTAATTTCGACTTTGTGGTAGCTCAATCGATTTTTAGCCATTGTGGTCTTAATCTCATTACTCCTTGGCTGGCAGCCATAGCCAGCCGCCTCACTCCTGCCGGTGCGATCCTGGCAACCTTCGTGGAGGGAGAGCGGGACAGCGCGGCGAAGGGTTGGATCTATCCCGGTTGCGTCGAATTTACCCAGCAGACGATGAGAGAAGAGGCGGAGAAGGTACAGTTAAAATTCCAAATCTTGGATTGGCAGCACCCCAGCCAAAAGTGGGCTCTCTTCGCTCAAGCAAAGTTTGACGACACTTGGTTTCAAGAGAAACCGCTCACTTGGAACACGCTCTTGGATCATCTGCCAAATAAGTGAGACGTAAAAGCTGAAGGAGGACGAGACAAGCTCGACAGCTTCCTTATGCTCAGCCGAGCAATTCGTTCACAAGTGACTTTTCTTCCGCCAGCTCGGCCACTGAGGCGTCCACCTTGGCGCGGCTGAAATCGTTCAAAGACACGTCCTGGACGATCTCCCATTTTCCGCCGCTCGACTGGATCGGGAAGGAACTGATCAGGCCTTCCTCCACTCCGTAGCTGCCATCGGAGCAGACCGCGACACTGTGCCACTCGCCGCTCTTTGTGTCGGTCGTTAGGCCGCGAACGGTGTCGACGACGGCGTTGGCGGCGGAGGCGGCGGAAGAGGAGCCGCGGGCCTTGATGATGGCGGCCCCGCGCTGTTGCACGGTGGGGATGAAAGTCTCTTTCAGCCAGGTCTCGTCGCCAATGACCTTGTCCGCGGTTTTGCCGTCGATCCTAGCGTTGTAGAAATCGGGATATTGCGTGGCGGAATGATTGCCCCAGATCGTCATGTTTGACACTGCGGTGACATCGACGCCGGCTTTCTGGGCGAGTTGGGCCTTGCCTCGGTTTTCGTCGAGGCGGGTCATGGCAAACCAGCGATCTTTCGGGATCGATTTGGCGTTGTTCATGGCGATGAGGCAATTGGTGTTGCACGGGTTTCCCACTACGAGGACGCGCACGTTCGAGGCGGCATTCTTTTCAATCGCCTGGCCTTGGCCGATGAAAATCTTGCCGTTGATGCCGAGCAAATCGCCGCGCTCCATCCCGGCTTTGCGCGGAATGCTGCCGACGAGCAGCGCCCAATTCACGTCGCTGAAACCTTCGTTCAGATCCGCGGTGGGCGTGATGCCCTTTAGCAAAGGAAAAGCGCAATCGTGCAGCTCCATGACTACGCCTTCGAGAGCGCCGAGTGCGGGCGGAATTTCGATAAGCGAGAGTTGCACTGGCTGGTCGGGGCCAAACATGGAGCCGGAGGCAATACGAAAGAGAAGCGAGTATCCGATCTGACCAGCCGCGCCAGTCACGGCGACTTTGATGGGTGAATTCATCCCTAACGTTTAGCCGCGGAGGGCAGGCTCTACAAGCGTCCGGTCGCAGCGAGCAGATCGTGCACGAGGCGCAACTGTCGCTGGAGAGCATGGCCGCGGCCCAGCTTGCTCACGGTGGTGTGCAAACGCCGGGTCCAGTTGGAATCGGCGGCGGTGCCGGGCACGTTGAAGCGCTCCTTGCGACCGATCAGATCGGTGATCATGACCAGTGCGATCCAGGATTCGCTGCGGAAGAGAGCTTCGAAAATCCTGGGGTAAAAATCGCGTCCGTAATCCTCCAACTCGTTAGGCGCAGAAATGCCGGCGAATTCCGCGATCTTGGAAAGGTCGTTCCGAGCCTGCTCGGCCGTGGTCGAACCTCCTGCGACCGCTTCGTCCCAGAGAGCGCGCACTGGTTGGTGATCGTGGGTGGCGAAGGTCGCGACCGAGACTCGCTCGTAGGCGCTCCCGGGGATCGAGCGTTGATCAGGATAATTCTCCCACTGCGGAATCTTGAAACCGGCGATGCCTAACGATCGCAGATTAGGGCGAACGTAGTTGGGCACCGTGCCCAGGTCCTCGCCGATGATCCGCGTCGCACCAGCCTCCTCGAGAACCATGCGCAAATACTCTTCGCCGTCGCGGCGGTTTTGTTCGCAGTTTTCCCAGCTCTCATCGTCGCGCGGCGCGAAGTGCGGCACCCGGCCGCCAGTGCGAGCAAGCATTTCATCCCAGGACAAAGGCAGGATATCCGCGTTCTCCTGCGGTCGCCAGGGAAAGGCGTAGATGCGGTAAAAGCCGAGAATGTGATCGATACGGAAGAGGTGGAAGATTTCGCGCACGCCCCGGACGCGTTGGCGCCACCAATCGAAATTGTGTGCGCGCATCGCGTCCCAGCGGTAGAGCGGAATACCCCAGTTCTGACCCCATTTCTGGGTAAAGGCGTCGTCCTTGAAATAGGGCTCGGGCGGTGCGCCGCAGGACCAGTTGAGCGCGAACCGATCGGGATGGGCGAAGACATCCGCACTGTAGTAGCTGACGCCGAAGGGAATATCGCCCATCAGTGCGACGCCCTGCTTTTCGGCGTAAGCTTTGACTTCGCACCACTGATTGTGCGCGATCCATTGCACGTAACAGTGAAACGCACGGCGTTCCCGAAGAGAAGAGCGCTCCTCTTCGCCTAACGAATCCAACCAGCTCCGTGCGGCGGCGATCGTCGCATGCTCCACGGGCCAGGTGCCCCAGGTTTCGCTTTCGCCGTGCAGTTCCATCAGCACGCGGAAGAGCGTGTAATCGGGGAGCCACGATTTTTCGGATTCGCAGAAATCAGTCAAGCTTCGGTCGTCGCTAGGGCGCACGCAAAAAACATCGAAGGCGCGCTCGAGCAATTTCTTTTTGAGCGGCTTGACGATTTCATACTGCACGTTCCCGCGACGCAGGGCCTTTAGATCGACGCTCGCCGTCACTTCCTCGTAAGCGGATTTTGACAAATCCTCCGGCGAACCGGGTGCGAGATGTAGCGTGGTGGGATCGAGGGCCCGCGAGCTGATGGCGTTGTAGGGACTGTGGTCGCCGCCGGTCTCGTTGATGGGCAGCAATTGCACCAGCTTGAAGCCATGTTTGCGCGACCAATCGATGAATTGGCGCAAGGCGGCGACATCTCCGATGCCCAGATCCTCCTCAGTGCGCAGGGCAAAAAGGGGCGCGAGCAGGCCGGCCATGCGTTCGTTAGGCGAAAGATTCATCTCTCAGTTGCGGGCAGAGTTCACAGCACCGACGATCAACCGCGCCTAACGTTCCAATCCTCGACCAAAGGGGTCGGGATTTCTTTCAGGAAACGCGAGGGGCGTTGGAACATGTCGCCATAGCCGGCGTTGAGGCGCATGTGCGGGTAGGTGAGATAGAGTTCGTCCCGCGCCCGCGTGATCGCGACATAGAAGAGGCGGCGTTCTTCCTCGATCGCCTCCCGCGTATCGAGCGAGCGCGTGCTCGGGAACATGCCATCGGTCAGCCAGATGACGAAGACAGCGTAGAACTCGAGGCCTTTGGCCTGGTGAACGGATGAGAGATTGACCGCCTCGGTGTCGCCGGCCTGATTCGCCGCCGGCTCGGCGTCGACATTGCTGATGAGCGCGAGCTGGGAGAGGAACTCATGGATGTCTTTAAATTGTCGGGCAAAACCTGCCAGCTGATTCAGGTCTTCCTTGCGCAGCTCGTAGTTGGCGAAGTTGGCCTTGGCGTAGTCGTCGTAGATCGCTTCCACGACCGACATGATCATCTCCGTCGGTTGTTTCGGTTCTCCGTTAGGCGCGATTTCGTCGAGGGTATGCGCGAGCTGCTGCCACGATCGCCGGGCGCGGGAGCCGACCGACATCGGCAACAAACGGTCGCTCCATGAGGCAATGACCGCGTTTTGGTTGAGCGATTCATCCCAATTTTTCCAAAGGTTCTCAGCGCTTTTGTTGCCGATGCCCGGGAGGAGCCTGACCACGCGCTTGAAGGCCACTTCGTCGCGCGGGTTGGCCACGAAGCGGATAAAAGCCGCGACGTCCTTGATGTGTGCCTGTTCGAAAAACCGAATGCCGCTCGTGATCTGATACGGGATGCCCCGCCGCGACAGCTCGAGCTGTAACTCGACCGCGTGGTAATGCGCGCGGTAAAGCACCGCGATCTCGTTTAGCTCGATTCCTTCGTCCCGCAGCTCCAGGATGCGCTGGGCGATGAACTGCGCCTGCTCGCCGCCATCGTTGAGGGAGACAATGGCGGGTTTGGCCGAATTCGTCGGGCGAGTCGCACTCAGCTGCTTGCGAAACTGCTGCACATTGGAAGAGATGGCGGCGTTGGCGACCTGCAGAATTTCCGGCACGCTGCGGTAGTTCAGCTCGATCTTAAAAACCTGCGCCTTGGGATAACGACTCGGGAAAGCGAGGATGTTTTGGAAGTTCGCCCCGCGCCAGGAGTAGATCGATTGCGCGTCGTCGCCCACCACCATGACGTTCTGATGTTCGGCGGCGAGCAGGTCGATGAGGTCAGCCTGGATCTTGTTCGTGTCCTGGTATTCGTCGACCAGGATGAATTGAAACTGTCGCCGATAGAAAGCCGCGATCTCCTCGTGCTCCTTGAGCATGCGCAGCGTTTTCTCGAGGAGATCGTCGAAGTCCATTGAATTGGCCGATTTCTTCCGGCGCTCGTAACGCTGGTGCACGTCTTTGATCTGCTCGAGCAACGGCAGGAAATAGGGAAATTTCTCCGCGAGCAGCTCTTCGATGGGGCGCTCCGTGTTCACCACGAAACTGAAGATGTCCGCCAGCACGTCGGCTTTTGGGAAGCGGATCTCTTTCGGATCAATCCCGCTGCTCGCGATGACGGACTTGAGCAGGTCCTTTTGATCCTCGCGGTCCATAATCGTGAACCCGCTGGTGTATCCGAGCGCGCTCCCGTGGCGGCGCAGCATCCGGTTGCCGATGGAATGAAAAGTCCCGCCCCAGAGTCCGCTCGCGTCCGTCGGGAGGAGGTTGGCCACGCGGTCGAGCATCTGGCGCGCGGCTTTATTGGTGAAAGTGAGGAGGAGGATGTTACGCGGATCGACGCCGTTCTCGAGCAGGTAGGCGACGCGATAGGTCAGGGTGCGTGTCTTACCCGAGCCGGCGCCGGCTATGACGAGGAGCGGGCCCGGCGCTGCGGTGACGGCGGCATGCTGCTGCTCGTTGAGCTCGCTCGCGTAATCGATGCTGATTGTCGACGCGGAAGGGGCGCGCTGGAGCGTGTATTCGCG
>JBPCLK010000161.1:0-3834 GCA_051003355.1 Chthoniobacterales bacterium
ACGCAGCATGGCGAAATGATCTACCGTCACGACCTTATGCTGCTGGGTATGGGTGAGGACGGCCATACCGCTTCTCTCTTCCCCGGTACCGTGGCGCTGAAGGAGCAAACTCGCCGAGTCATGCAAAATTACGTGCCACCACTTGAGGCCTGGCGTCTGACGATGACTCTGCCGCTGTTGAATCAATCGCGGCGCGTTCTCTTCCTGGTCAATGGCGAGAAAGACCCCGAACTGCTGCGAAATGTGCTGGCAGAGAACGCCGACTATCCGGCCAGCCAAGTGACTGTGCCTAACGGAAAGTTGACTTGGATGATCGGCCAGAACGCCTGACGTGGTGCCGAAATCGCGCACCGTTCTCGTGACTGGATCGGCCGGGCTCATCGGCTCGGAAACGGTCAAGCGCTTTGCCGCGGACGGCTACGCCGTCGTAGGGATCGACAACGATTTGCGGAAGCAATTTTTCGGCGAGGAGGCATCGACTCGTAAAACGCGCGACGCCTTGCGTGAAAATGTTTCCGGTTACGAGCATCACGAGATCGATATCCGCGATGCGACCGCGGTGAACCAAGTGTTTAAGACGCACGGCTGTTCCCTAGCCGCGATCGTCCACACCGCTGCGCAACCTTCACATGATTGGGCGGCCCGCGATCCCCAAATGGATTTCACGGTCAACGCCAACGGCACCTTGAACCTGTTGGAAGCGGCGCGAAATTTTTGTCCGGAAACGCCGTTCGTCTTCACTTCGACCAACAAAGTTTACGGCGACACTCCAAATCGTCTCCCGCTCCAGGAGCTCGAAATGCGCTGGGAAATCGAACCGGGCCATGCTTACGAGCCAGGCATCGCCGAGGACATGAGCATCGACCAGACGAAACATTCGCTCTTCGGCGCGTCCAAGGCGGCGGCCGACATCCTGGTGCAGGAATACGGTCGTTATTTCAACATGCCGACTGCATGTTTCCGGGGCGGTTGCCTAACGGGCCCCGCTCACGCCGGCACCGAACTGCATGGATTTCTCTCCTATCTCATGAAGTGCACGGCGGGGGGGCGCCCCTATCGAGTCTTCGGTTACAAAGGCAAACAGGTGCGCGATAACATTCACAGTTTTGACCTGGTGGAGGCCTTTGTCGCGTTCGTTAGGGCACCTCGCGTGGGCGAGGTCTACAATATGGGCGGGAGTCGGCACTCCAATTGTTCCATGCTCGAGGCGATCGCGCTGTGCGAGGAAATCTGCGAACAGAAGCTCTCCTGGGAGTATCTCGAGGACAACCGTATTGGCGACCACATTTGGTGGATCAGCGATGTCCGAAAATTCCAGTGGCACTATCCCACTTGGAATTTTCGTTACGGTCTGCGCGAGATTCTCGAAGAAATCCACGCAGCGGTTTCACCGAGATAGTTTCCGACGTTCCGCCGCGCGAAACGTCTAGCTCAATATTGCTCGCCGTCGTCCTCCAAAGTCGGCGCCACCCGATCAGGAATGGCCCACACGTGCACCATGACGGCGATCCAGTAGATCGGTAGCAGAAAGAAGCCAAAGCCAGCCGTTCCTGTCGCGATCAATAAAGCGAGCACGATGGCCATGGGAGTGCCGATAAAAATGAGCATCATGCCGATCACGCGATAGCCTTTGTAGATATGGCCAAGGCCAGGGACGATGCTGAGCATGACAGCGACCATATCACTGGCATGTCCCTCGGCGGTCTCGAGCAGGCCGGTTTCGGGAGTTGCGGCGGCGATCGGTAGTTCGGTTGTAGGCGCGTCTGTGTATTCCAAAGTAAGTTCCTCGCCGACTATCGTCACGAGCAGGCGCTAGTTCGTCAAGACCTGCGTTGCGGTTACTGGAAGCGCGATCGGACTCTTTGCCATTGTCTCGCGGCGTTCTCTGCTCTTTAAAGAACCATGTCATCACTCAACGATATGGTCCGCTACGCGAACGAAACGCTGCGGCTGACCGAAATCGAAGATTACCCAAATGCCCTGAATGGTCTCCAAATCGAAAACGGGGGCGAGATAACCAGGATCGGCGCGGCCGTCGATGCCTCCTCGCACACCTTCCAGATGGCGGTCGAGCGCGAGATCGATTTGCTGATCGTGCATCACGGTCTTTTCTGGCCTGGCCTGCGCGCGGTCACGGGCTCGCTTTATCGGGGGCTAAAGCTGGCGTTTGATCACAACCTCGCGCTTTACAGTGCCCATCTCCCGCTCGATCTGCACTCGGAGATGGGCAATAACGCGCTTCTCGCCGTGGCCTTGGGCCTGGAGAAAACGGAGCCGTTCCTGGAGATGAAAGGGCGACCGATCGGAGTGAAGGCCGAAGCGGATCTGCGCCGGGACGAGCTGATTACGAAGCTGGAGGATTCGTTAGGCGGATCCGTCCGCTGCATCGGCACCGGGCCCATGGAGATCAAACGAATCGGCCTCGTCACGGGTGGCGCGGGCGGCGAGATTTATGCGGCGGCGAAGGAAGGAATCGACACCTACATCACCGGCGAAGCTCCGCATTGGGCGGCCGTGGCGGCCGAAGAATTAGGGATCAATCTTTTTCTCGGCGGGCATTACGCGACAGAGACCTTTGGCGTCAAAGCGCTCGCAGCCGCACTGGCGGAGAAGTTTGAGGTGCCATGGGAATTTCTCGATCACGCCACCGGCTTATGACCGTTAGTTGGATTCGTTAGGCAAAGAGGGTCATGGAATCGGCCCTCCTTCTTCTCGCGCTGCTGCTCATCGGAGTCGCGGTCGTCTTTCTGAAAAAGATAACCGCGCAGACCAATCAACTGGCGCAACGCGTCAAGGCCCTCGAAGAAAGGATCAAACCGGGAGACGAGGCGCCCGGAGTTTTCAAGACCGAACTCCCGCAAACACCGGCCCCAGACATTTCCCCGATAGTGGCTCCGCCGCGCGCGCAGCCTCCGCCTTTGCCAGTGCGGCCACCTGTAGGGGAGCCGGTCTCAACGCCACCAACACCTTTCAATTGGGAGGCGTTCATGGGCGTGAAACTCTTCGCCTGGCTGGGTGGCCTCGCGCTTTTTCTCGGGGTCGTCTTCCTGGTTAAATATTCGTTCGAGAATAATCTCATTTCGCCGCTGGGACGCGTGGCCATTGGTGCAGGCATTGGCGGCACGCTCGTCGGTCTCGGCTGGTGGCTGGCGCGCGGACGTTACGGAATTACCGCCCAAAGCCTCTGCGCTACCGGCATCGTTATTCTCTATGCCGATCTTTTTGCCGCGCACTCGTTTCACGGATTGATCTCCCTGGCGACGGCCTTTTTTGCCATGTCGGCAGTGACGCTGTTTTTATTCCTTCTCGCGGTCAACCTGAGTGCTCAGGTGATTGTGATTTTAGGATTGTTAGGCGGATTTCTCACCCCGCTGCTTTTGCGGAGCGGGCTGGATAATGCGCCGGCGCTTTTTCTCTACCTCGCGCTTCTCGACTTGGGCGTGGCTGCGGTGGCCCTGCGCAAACGCTGGCTTTATCTGGTGACGCTGGCGGCGGTGGGCACGGCGCTCATGCAACTCGGCTGGGCGGCTGAATTTTTTAATGCGAGCAAGGGCGGTCGCGCTTTCTGGATCTTCCTCGGATTTCAGGCTCTGTTTGTCGCGATCTACTTTGGTGAGCCATTTGGCAGACGCTTTGGTCCGCGGAGCGAGGCACCGCCAGATTCTGACAAGGCGGTCGCAGGCGCGTCTAAAGGTCGAAACATCTGGCTGGTGGGCGCTGCCTTTGTCTCTGGATTGGTTGTTCTGGGATTCGGATTCTGGTTGTCGGCCTACCCATTGCTGGCGCGCCAATCCCTCTTCTTCTTTGGCTTTATCTTTTTGGCCGACGCCGGTC
>JBPCLK010000162.1:0-15271 GCA_051003355.1 Chthoniobacterales bacterium
ATGGTGCGGCCGGTGTCGGCTTCCGGTTGGAAGCTGATCATGCGCCAGATGTGAGTGCGCTGCGGATCGGCCAGATACCAACGCAGCACTTCGGGCACGTCGTCGATATTTTTGCGCGTCACGGTAAAACTCAAGGCATACTCGATGGGCAATCCTGTCTTGGCTCGAATACCCAAGGCGAGATCGGTGAACGCCTGCCGCACTGGGTGGAGGTCGGCCTCGCTCTTCACTCTACCAATGGGATAACCGTGGCGTCCGGCCTGGGTCATATCGATGTGCACGGAGACCTGACGCAAACCGCCTTGCACGACCAATTTCTCGAGAAACTCCGGATGCTCGATGAGCGTCTGTCCGTGCGTCATGAGCATGGGAATGGAGCCAACCGAAATGGCGTAACGAACGATCTCGACCAGTTCGTCCGGCCGGCCTGCTCGCCAGTAGGCGTCGGCCACGTCTCCGCCGGTGATTTGCAATCCCCCACCCGGCCCCTGGAACCGGCGATTAGCGTCGATCTGTTCCTTTACCTGCGCGAAAGAAGGAATTGGAATCGAGTTCGCGTTCTTCGGCAGATAGCAATGCGTGCAGTGAAAAGAGCAATAGCTCGCTCCCAGCGTGAAGCCGCAGTGGGTCAGGTGTCGGCCGGCGATCTGATTATCGGTCTGCAATTCCGTCGGCAGCGAATCCCAGCGTTCCTGCAAAACCCGGGATTTTTCTTCGCCAATCGGCCGACGAAAAGCCTTCCAGCGCGCGCGCCATTGTTCTGCTGTATTCATGCCTGAGCCCGCCGGTTATTTCGCTTCATTCAAAGACCAGTCGTATTTTTGATAGGTGATATTCGTGTCGTCTGGCAAGGGCGGATTGCGCCGCAGATTGATGAAGACCATCGGGCCATCCGCCGCGGTAAAGTCGTCCTTATACCAATCGAAAATCGCAGAGAGCGTGGCCGATTCTTTTGCCGGCATGTAGTTCACACCTTTGGGGGAATGAATGAAGGCCAGCGCCAGCTTTTCCAGCTGCTCATCGAGTTTCGACCCGCGAAACGGCTGGTCGTAGAGCGGCGGGCAACTGACGCTCGCGCAATTGAGCGCGAAATGAACCCGCGGCTCGTTAAACTTCAGGCGGATGACATCCTTCTCCAGGTGATTGAAGCTCATTTGCTCGCCCGCGACTTTGATCCGATCGCTGGTGAAGAAGGTGAAAAGTAAATCCTTCACGCTTTTGGTCGGATACTTGGCCAAGGCCTCATGCAGCATCCAAGCGTTGTAGGCATTGATATAAAAAGCGAGCTGATCATTTTTGCCCATCTTGGAAACCTTCTCTTGCGCGATGGAATCCACGACCTCCTGGATGGCCTCCATGTCCCGGGCATCCCTTTTCCAAGCGGCATACCTGACTCCAGCAGGCGTGACGTATTTGGCCAGAAGTTTGCCGTAGGTGTCGACCCATTTGGAGGAATGCTCCGCCCGGCACAAAGAAACGGATGCCAGGAAGACAACACCAACCGCAACGCGGCGCAGTGTGGACGGTGGGGTCATGAGTAAACTTCAACTCCGGTGCCTCCCACGGCAAGGCCTTTGGCTTTCTAGGCAGTGAACGTCTGAAAGAGGGTTCGCAGAGCAGTCACATTTTTCCGCAAGGAGAAGATCTCGGCAGCGCGAAGCAGCCCGGTCTTTCCGAGCGCGCGAGACCGCTCTGGATTTTCCAAGAGACGAATTATGGCCTCGGCCACGGCGAAAGGCTCATGCTCTGGAACCAGGAATCCCGTCTCACCGTTCAGCACCATCTCGGGCACCCCGGCGAGCGGCGTAGAAATCACGGGCAAACCAGCAGCCATCGCCTCCATCACGACAGTCGGGAGATTGTCCATTCCCCCGCCCGCTTCGGCCACACAGGGCAGGACAAAAAGCGCGCTGCCCGCCAGGCGCTCGATGACCTCGCTTTGTGGCAACGGACCAGCGAGCGTCACGTCCTTCGCCAAACCAGCGGCCGCTATTTGCTCGCTCAGAGCATTTTTGAACGGGCCTTCGCCGATGATTTCACAGCGAAACTCCAACTTTTTTTCGCGCAGCAGTCGGCAGGCTTCGATTAAGTCAGCGAATCCCTTTTTCTCGATCAAGCGACCGACCGAAATGATCAGTGGCGGCGTCGCCCGGAAATCCGCGGGTTTGAAAGCCTCCGGTTCGATCCCGTTGTAGACGCGGTGCACCTGGGCCGCCTGTCCAGGGAACTTTTCCCGCAGAAACCGTAGGCCAAAGTCGTTCACCGTCACGACCCCCCGCGACGTTTGGACGAGTTCGCCTAATGAGATTTCAAATGGTTTCGGGGAAAAAATGTCGTTCGCGTGCGCAGTGAAGCTGTAGCCAATCCCAAACAGGCGCCCAATCCAGTAGGCGGTACGAGCGGCCATCCCGGCGAAATGCGTGTGCACATGTCGAATTCCGAGGGCTTTGAAGCGCGGGCCGAGATAAGCGGCCTGGTAAAGCCGCAGGAAGTCCGTTCTTCGGCCCCAGCCCAAGATTTCCCGAGCGACCTGCTCGGGCAGCTTTCCTTTGCGTATTCCGCGATCAACTTCGCGGACGAGTTCCTCATCTCCCTGAAGGTAGGCCACACGGTTGACTGTTGACGCGTTCCAAGTCTGAGCTGGCTCGTTGACCGGCCGGCGGATCGAAAAGATCGGGGGAGTGACCTTTTGTCGCTCCAGCTCGACGATTTCACGATAACAAAACGTCTGCGAGAACGAGGGAAACCGCTCGAAAATATAAGCCAGCCCGTTCATGGCCAAGGATTACCGGCGATTGGCCTAAATGGAAAGCGCCCGCCGGTAAAAAATCGCATCTCGCATCACGGAGACTGCATGACTCTTGCTACTTCTTAAGGATGCCTCAACGAGACTTCTTCGCCTTTTGCAAGTCCCTCCGGCTAATAGAGCTCAAAGCCGTCGGCTTGCTCTCGCGAGTGCGCCATTACGCAGAAGGTGAAATGGTTTATCAGCCAGAAGAGGAAGGCGAAGAGCTGTTTATCGTCACCAGAGGCGCCGTCGAACTAATCTCGCAACAAGCTCGGCCGGGACTTCCCACCACGATGCTTTCGAAAGGCGATATCTTCGGCGAGACCGGTTCCCTTATGGAAATGCACCGCGACCACCTGGCCCGCGCCTGCGCTTCCTTGAGCGTGCAATGTTTTCAGCGCAAGGACTTCCCAGAGCTGCTCCAAAAGGTGCCCTCGTTTTTTCTCTTTTTAGCGGAGAAGCTGGCCCATCGCCTCTACCAGGCTCGCGAGCTGACTCATTCGCCCAACACCTCCCTCGAGCTGACCGGCAGTTTGGCCAATTTCGATATCGTCACGATCTACCAGACGATCATTCAATCGAATCAGACTGGTCTGCTCACCATCGCGGACGAAGATGGCGAGACAATTTCGACGTTTTATTTCGAGAAAGGCACTCCGCGCTGGGGCCGCTTTCAGCATCTCAGCGGCGAAGAGGCATTCTGGCAGCTTTTCCTGCACGAACACAAATCAGGCTCCTTCACCTTCTCCAACGAGACGCAGGTCCGCGCCGATTGGGGCGAGAACAGCGCGCTCAGCGGCCAGGGCGATCAGATCCTCATCAATGCCATCCGCATGCGCGACCAGTTCGATCACCTGCGGAAAAGAATCCGCGACGGAGTGGAGCGCCTCAAACGCAAGAAACTCAATCTGGAATGGGAAAACCCGGATTTGCAGGACCTCCGTCCGGTGGCCGAAGAAATCTGGCAACTCGCCTACAAGGACGAGCTCACGCTGGCCGATTTGCATGCCCGCAGTGAGTTCTGCGACTGGAAAATCTACCGGACAGTGGATGAACTTGTCCGCACCGGATCATTCACCCTCGACGCGGAACAAAACCAGCTGGAGCTGATGGAACATCAATGAAACAGTTTTGTCCGCTCTGCGTCATCTTTCTCCTGGCTGCCATCCTTCTCCCCGGTTGCTCCATGCTGACTGCTCAAGGTCGTCGCGAGCACGCGTATGAACGCTACGTGCAGAAGTCGAGTCTCGGCCGCGCCAAGCAGCAGAATCGTTTCGCCGCGCAGGATAACACCCTGCCTATCATCCCGATGAACGACCCGGTGCAGGCGTTTGCTCAAATGCCATCCGGCGACGTGTCCGGTCCCCAGGCTGTGGGCGATCAACAATAGCCAGCTCGGGAAGCGGCGTTAATTTTACTGGATCAAGAAAACGAAAGCACCGCCGCCGGAAGTTTTCTCCTGTTAATCCCTGTCTGATTCACCTTCCCACCCAGATCGACAGAGTCTCGCACCACCGAGGTGGGAAACCCTCTAAGCGCGCTCGACTGGGACTGGCTTCCCGGCCTGATCGATCGCCACGTAGGTAAAAACAGCGCGCGTAACGAGCGTTTGTTCCGTCTTCATATAACGCTGCACCCAGACTTCGACCGGGATCTTCATCGAGGTGCGACCGATGGACTCGACCCGCGCGTAACACGCCACCGTGTCGCCGACTTTGACTGGTTGCAAAAACGACATGCCGTCCAGCGCGGCCGTCACCACTCGCGTTTTGGCCATCTTCGAGGCGAGAATGCCGCTGCCCAGATCCATCTGCGACATGAGCCAGCCGCCGAAAATGTCGCCGTTCGGGTTCGTATCCCGAGGCATGGCAACGGTGCGGGTCACGAGCTCTCCGGTGGGTTTTTCCGGCAACTGAGATGGATCCATTTAGTCGAGGCTAGCACAATCGCCGCCCGGCGAGCCTAAAGAATGAGCATGCAATCGCCGTAGCTATAAAAGCGATATCGCTCCCGCACAGCTTCCTCGTAGGCACGCAGGGTGAACTCTCTGCCGGCGAAAGCTGACACCAACATGAGAAGCGTCGAGCGCGGCAGGTGGAAGTTCGTTAGCAATAGATCGACCGCACGGAATTGGTAGGGCGGGTAGATGAAAATATCAGTTGCCCCTTCCTGCGCGAAGAGCCGACCCTCCCGCCGGACGGCCGACTCGAGAACCCGCACCGAAGTGGTGCCGACCGCGAGCACCCGCTCCGCCTGATTGACCGCTTCCGCCGTCTCGGCCGAAATCGAGAAGCGCTCGGCATGCATGCGGTGCTCCGACACCGTCTCGCTCTGGACCGGGCGGAAAGTGCCCGTTCCTACATGCAGAGTGATAAAGGCGTGCGGCAAGCGTGCCAGGATCTGCTCAGTAAAATGCAGGCCGGCGGTCGGCGCGGCCACGGCTCCGGGTTCTCTGGCAAAAACGGTTTGGTAACGCGTGGCATCCTCTTCGTCGGCAGCGCGCTCCAAGTAAGGCGGCAGAGGAATTTGGCCGGCGCCATACGGATCGAGCGATCGCTCAAAGCAAATCAGGCGCTCGCCCTCTGCAAGAATTTCCACAACCTCTCCGGATATTCCATCGAGCATGGTCGTCGCGCCCATCCGCATCTTCCGTCCCGGTTTCACCAGACATTGCCAAGTCCGTTCGTCGAACTGCTCAAGAAACAAAAATTCGATCGCACCATCATCGGAAAAACGGCGTGCCGCCAGCACCTGCGTATCGTTCAAGAGTAGAAGATCCCTCGGCCTAACGAAATCCGGAAGATCAATAAACCGCCGATGCGCGACGGTGCCGGCGGCGCGATCCAGCACCATCATGCGTGCGTCTTCACGGCGGAGCGCAGGCCGTTGCGCGATCAACTCGCCAGGCAGCGCAAAATCGTAGTCCCCCACCCGGTCGCTCATGGCCTTCACCATCAAAGAAATTGCCGTCCCGCGCAAAAGCTCCAAGAATGCTTCCTGACATGGACATGTTTTCTCAAGCCCTCGAGATCGCCATCGCCGACCTTTCGCGGGTGCGCAGCGAGAATGACCGGCTCCCGCGCGCTAGCCGGGCCGCGCTCGCTCGGCTGCGCGAAACACGACCCGCGCCTCACGAGTCGGTCGGCAGGGACAAGGTCGCGCGCCTTCGCGAAATGGAAGCCCTGGTTGCGGGGTGCACCAAATGTCCCCATCTGGCCCACACGCGCACGCAGACGGTTTTCGGAATCGGCAATCCTGAGGCCGAAGTCATGTTTATCGGTGAGGCGCCGGGCGCGGATGAAGATCGCCAAGGCGAACCTTTCGTAGGCCGTGCAGGACAAATGCTGACTAAGATTATCGTCGCGATGAATTTGAGCCGCGACGATGTTTATATCGCCAACGTGCTGAAGTGCCGGCCTAACATGCCGGCCGGAGAAACAGGAAATCGGCCTCCGACGCCCGCAGAAATGGCCACCTGTCTTCCCTACCTGACTAAGCAGATCGGCATCATCCGCCCGAAGGTCCTGATCGCGTTAGGCGCCACCGCCGTGGAGGGCTTGCTCCAGGTGCGTGAGCCGATGGGCAAAATGCGCGGACGCTGGCATACCTGGGGTGAGACTCCGCTGATGATCACTTATCATCCATCCTATTTGCTGCGAAATCAGAAGGACAACACGGAGAAGCGCAAGGTTTGGGAGGACATGTTGCTCGTTCTCGAACGATTGGAACACCCGATTTCGCCCAAGCAGCGGAAGTATTTCCTCTAGGCGGAAGTTCGCTGCTACCTAACGATCCATAGATTACAGGGAATCACGTCGTTCACCCAGGCGATGCGACTGGAGAGTTTGGGTTTGGGACCGGGTTTATTTTCGAGCGGGACGACCAGCAGGTTGGCCTCCACCGCCTGCACGAAATTCGATGCCGCAAATCCGGTATTCCCCCGAATGCAGCGGGTCTCGATCGGCACTGCCGTAACTCCGGCCGCCAGAACGAAATCCTGCAGCGCAATCTCTTCCTCTTCCAAGGTGCGGGCCGCTCCCTTCGATGCGCCTTTTTTTTGTCGGGCAGCGCGAGCTTTATCGAAGCTGGTGTAATTGCGGATGACGTAGAGCCGTCGACAGTTTTCCTGTTCCGCCAGTCGCAGGGTCAAACGGAAAGCGTGCTGGGCGTGCTCCGAATATTCCGCCATGAAGACGATGTGCTCGAGCGGCTTGGGCTTTTCTTCCGGCTGCGTAAAGAGCATCACCGAACAGGTCGCCTCTCGCACCAAACGCCGCGCGACGTCGCCGAGGAATTGGCGGTGCACGGCCTTTTTTTCCAAGGCGCCAGCGATCAGGAGCTGGACTCCCAGAGTCCGCGCTGCGGCCAAAATCCCGCTGGCCGGATCGCCCTGCTCATAATGCACGGCAGAGTCGGACGGCAAGTGCAGAGCCTCGATCGCCTCGGCAAACTTCGCCTCCGTGGTCGAGTCGCATTGGCCCACGTAGATCATGCTAAGATGGGCGCCGAAGCGTTCACGAACACGATTCGCTTCCGCCAGCACCTGATGGAAACGAGGCGAAAACGCCGCGGCCACCGCAATGGATTGGAAGGGAATTTCACTCATGGATGCAGGTCGGTACTGTGGCGCACTGCGGATAGAGGGCAAATCGGCCAGATCGCTGCACACCGATCGAGGGCGGCGATCCGTGACAATCCCATGCGTTGAATTTCTTCGTTCCTCTGCGAATTTCCGCGGCATGCGACGAGCGATCTATCCCGGGAGCTTCGACCCGGTGACCAACGGCCACCTCGACGTGATCGAACGCGCGCGGAAACTTTTCGACGAAGTCATCGTAGCCGTTGCGCATAACGACCAGAAACAACCGCTCTTCAGCCTGGATGAACGACTCGCCTTCCTGCGCGAAGTGACCGCGCCGCTGGAAGGCGTGACGATTGCGCCGCTGGATGGTTTGCTGGTGGAATTCGCGGTGCAGCAAAACGCCCAGGCCATCGTCCGCGGACTCCGCGCGGTGTCGGACTTCGAGTTTGAATTCCAGATGGCGCTCATGAACCGCAAACTAGAGGCGACGGTGGAAACAATCTTTCTCATGCCTAGAGAGGACTACACTTATCTCAGTTCCCGGATCGTGAAGGAGATTGCGCGGCTCGGCGGTCACGTAGAGAAATTTGTGCCCGCTTGCGTGGTGGAGAGTTTCGCGAAGAAATTGGAGCGATGAAGATTCATTTGCGTCAGATCCCGGCGGACGGCCTGCATCTCGAAGGCGAAGAACCGTGTCCAATTCCAAAGCTCGATCCGGAGAATGTGAAGTGTGCGGGCCCGCTTCGTTACCATCTCGACACGGGAATTTCCGAAGGCGCGCTTTGGGCTAATGGCCAGCTGGCTCAGCCAGTCGAGATGCACTGTGTCCGCTGCCTGGAGGCTTTTCCCTTCGAGATTGAGGTCAACGATTTCACCGTCCATCTGGAACTAACGGGCCCGGAGGAGATCGATCTCACGCCCTTGATGCGCGAAGATCTCCTCCTCGCTCTGCCGCCTTATCCGCATTGCGATCGGGAAGGCGGCCGGGTCTGTCCGGTGCCGGAAACAGAAGTGACCGCCGCAGCGCAAGGCGCGCTGGAGGTGCGCCCGCCGGATTGGAGCGCGCTGGATAAGCTCGATCTCTGAATTCTACTCCTGCTCTTTCTTGGTTTAAGATTAGGAGCAGGAGCAAGAGACCGGCAGGTTCCCAGTTGCCTTTAAGGGATTTCCTGCTTTCCTACACGGCTCTTATGGGAGTCCCAAAACGCAAAACTTCAAAGATGCGCTTGCGCACGCGCAAGGCCTCGCATCGCTGGCAGGCGCCGCAGCTGAACAAGTGCTCGTAATGCGGCAGCACCGTGCAGTCGCATACCGCCTGCCCCTCGTGTGGTTACTACAAAGGCCGCCAGGTGCTGACGGTCGAGGGCGCCTAGGCTGCCAGGGCTTATCGCCCTAACTTGTTAGCCACCAGACGCGCCTTCGCCGCGCCGGCATCCGCCATCTTTTCCGACTCAAGATTTTTCGTTTTGCAATCGCTCGCTGAAAATCGCAGAGTGGCGCCTCGATGAAAATCGCTCTGGACGCCATGGGCGGCGACTTCGGGCCACCCAACCTCGTGGGCGGCGCGGTCCTCGCCTTGCGTGAATACCCACAAATCCAGAAACTTTTCCTCGTCGGCGACACCAGCCAGATCGAGACCGAACTCAAGAAAACCGGCTGCAACGACGGTCGCATCGAGATCATCCACTCCACCCAAGTGGTGGAGATGAGCGACGGCGCCGTTCAATCCGTTAGGCGCAAAAAGGATTCTTCCGTCAGTCGCGCGGTGGACCTGGTCAAAAAAGGCGACGCCGCCGCCATCGTCAGCGCCGGCCACACGGGCGCGGCTGTGGCTGCGACCACGATCAAGCTGCGCACCTTGCCGGGCATTGATCGCCCCGGAATCGCCGCCGTCATTCCTTCCGAGACTAATATTTTTGTGCTTATCGATGCCGGAGCGAACAGCGACGCACGCCCCGAACACTTGCTTCAATACGGCATCATGGGCTCGGTCTATTCCCGCCACGTGCTCGGCTACCAGAACCCTTCCATCGGCTTGATGTCGATCGGCGGAGAGGACGTGAAAGGCACCGACCTGACCAAGGAAGTTTTTAAGATGCTGAAGAAGAGCCAGCTGAATTTTCGTGGCAACATCGAGGGCCACGATCTTTTTGCGCACCCCGTCGAAGTGGTGGTCTGCGACGGCTTCGTCGGCAACGTCATTCTCAAGACCTGCGAGTCGGTCGGCGATGCCATTTTCAAATGGCTCAAGCACGAGCTCACCAAAACCAAGGTGCGCATGGCGGGCGCTTTCCTGGCGCAGAAAGCCTTTAAAGCGATCAAGAAACGCGTGAACTACGAGGAGTATGGCGGTTCGCCGCTCCTCGGCGTGAACGGAATCTGCATCATCGCTCACGGAGCGAGTACGCCGCTGGCGATCAAAAACGCCCTGCGTGTCGCGTCTGAGTCGATTGAACAACAGGTCAATCCACATATTATCGAAGAAGTCAGTCGCTATAATGAAACGCACGCCCCGCTCGAGCCCGCGGTCCGCTAAGCCGCAACGCACCGTCTCGATCATTGGCACCGGCAGTTATGTGCCGGAGAGAATTCTGTCCAACGCCGATCTCTGTCAGATCGTCGCGACCGACGACGAGTGGATCACCACCCGCACCGGCATCAAGGAGCGCCGCATCGCCGCGGATGACGAATACACCAGCGACCTGGGCGCCAAAGCTGCCCTCGCCGCCATGGAGCAGGCCGGCATCACCGGCGAAGAAATCGACCTCATCCTCGTCGCCACCGCCACGCCAGACATGGTCTTCCCGGCTACCGCCTGTTTCATTCAAACCAAAATCGGCGCGACCAAAGCGGCCTGCCTGGACATCTCGGCGGCCTGCGCGGGATTTCTTTTCGCGGTCGAAATCGCCCAGCAATTCATCACCTGCCACACCTACGATACCGTGCTCGTGATCGGCGCAGAGAAGCTGAGCACCATCACCGATTGGACCGAGCGCAACACTTGCGTGCTCTTCGGTGATGGCGCCGGCGCGGCCATTCTGCGGCATCGCAACGGCGGCAGCCATGGGGTGATCAGCACCCACATCGCGAGCGATGGCAACTACGCCGATATCCTCTGGATGCCAGGCGGCGGTTGTCGCCATCCAATCACCAAGGAAAACGCAGACGACCATCTGCAGACAATCAAGATGTCGGGCAAAGAAGTGTATAAACAGGCCGTCACCGCCATGGTCGACGCCGCCAAGACCGCTCTGAACAAGGCCGGCCTAACGATCGATGATATCGCCTGCGTCATCCCTCATCAGGCCAACGTGCGCATCATCGAAGCGATCGCCGCCCGGCTGAAAATCTCCGTCGATAAATTCTTCGTCAACCTCGATCGCTACGGCAATACGTCCGCCGCCGCGGTGGCCATCGCGCTCGATGAGGCGAATCGGAGCGGTCGGATCAAAGCCGGCGATTATGTCCTGATGGTCGTCTTCGGCGGTGGGCTGACCTGGGCCGGCTCGGTCATCGAGTGGTAGTTCGAGCTAACCCTTTCGTTCGAAATATTGTCGCAAGCTGAGCGCTTGCGCTACCTTCCGAGATGCTGATCGACACTCACGCTCACCTCGATTATCCAGATTTTGCTGGCGACTTCGACGACATCCTGGCGCGCGCCCACGAAGCAGGCGTCACGCGCATCATCACGATTGGAACCTCGGTCGAGAGCAGCCGGCGCGCGGTCGAGCTGGCGGAGAAATATCCCAACGTCTACGCCGTCATCGGCGTGCATCCCAGTTACGCGGAGGAAGCGGAAGACGATGTCATCAGTCCTCTGCGCGAATTGGCCAAGAGCGCGCGAGTCGCGGCCATCGGCGAGACCGGACTCGACTACCATCGCCTGCCCAGCGCGGAAGTGGCGAAGGAGCGCAAGACGCAGGTCATCACCGGAGCGTTACGGGCGGAAACGGATGATGAAATCGAGAGCGAGCTGCATGACGGCGCGCTCAAGAGCAAACAGGCCAGCCTTTTCCAGCAACAGCTCGACCTGGCAGCCGAGCTAAAGCTAAACGTGGTCATCCACCAGCGAGACGCCTGGGTCGATACCCTCGAGATAATGCGTGAATATGGCCGCACTGTGAGCGGCGTCTTCCATTGCTTTGGCGGCACGCGTGAGCAAGCCGAGGAAGTGATCGCACTGGGCCATCTCGTTTCCTTCACCGGCATCGTCACCTTCAAGAATGGAGCCGACGTGCGCGAGGTGGCGGCCGGCTTGTCGTTAGGCGAATTCATGGTCGAAACCGACTGTCCCTACCTCGCGCCAGCGCCGCATCGGGGTGCGCGCTGCGAGCCGGCCTACACTCGACTGGTGGCAGAAAGCATCGCCGTGGCGCGCGGGATTTCGCTCGAGGAGTTGAGCAGAGCCACCACGCGAACGGCCGAAGAATTCTTCCGGCTGAACGGCGCATGAGTTGGCGCCTTCTCACCAGATCCTTCGCTGCGCTCGCCTTGGCCACGCTAGGCACCGCCTGCGCGACAGTCGATCGACGCCACCAAGTCATCGTCAGTATACCGGAGCAGCGCATGGCCTTGCTCGAGGATGGTGCGCCGCTCGCCACCTACCCGGTTTCGACCTCAAAATTCGGGTTGGGCGATCGCCCGGGAACCAGTTGGACGCCGCTGGGCAAACTCGAGATCGCCAGGAAAATAGGGGGCGGCGCTCCGAGCGGTGCCGCCTTCAAGAGTCGCCGAGCCACCGGAGAGATCGTGCTGCCGGACGCCCCCGGTCGCGACATTATCGTCAGCAGGATCCTTTGGCTGCGCGGCGAGGAATCACAAAACGCTCTCGCCTACTCGCGCTACATCTACATCCACGGCACCCCGGAAGAGCGCAATATCGGTTTGCCAACCAGCTACGGCTGCATTCGGATGCGTTCGCTCGACGTGATCGAGCTCTTCGACATCGTCGGCAATGGCGCCAAGGTCGAGATCGCCAACCAGACGCTGGAATCCCTCGTGCCCGGGATCGCTCCGGTAACGGACCGCTTTGTTTCCACCCACAACTTTGCCCCCACGCAGATTCGTTAGGCTCTGACGGCGCGCGAAGGTCAGGGAAATGGGGATGCGGCCAGAGGAGGCGTTCCCCTCTGGCCGCAGGAGTGGAGAATCTTGTCGTTGGGGAAGAGTCCCTTTTTCGATCTCGCCCATTCCCGGAGGGCCGAAACCCCAGGACGAGACGTAGATGTTTCCATCGGGTCCGAAGGTCATCGCGGTGGGCAGGTTCAACCCGGTCGCGACGTCGGTTTGATTACCGCTGGCATCGAGCTTCACGATCTTGCCCGTGCCCGGAGTCGGGAACTGGTTCCCGCCGGTGGTGTTTTCGAGCACGTAGAGCTGCTTCTGGCTGTCGAAGGCCAGACCGAGGATGGTTGTGAATCCGGTAGCAAAGGTCCGCAACTTACCGTTTGGAGTGATCTGCAGGATCACCTGCGATCCGTCGACGATCGGAAAGGTGCCGAGATTTCCGACGTAGAAGTTGACTCCATCAAAAGCCAGCGCCGACGGCACGATGTGCCCCTGCGAGGCGGAGATATCTGCAATCCGCCGGATCCGCCCATCGGTGTGGATGAGGTCGATCTCACCGTGGTTCGGCTCGACCGCGACGATTAGGTTACCGACTGTGACCATGCTATACCAGGTGCCGTCCGGCTCGAAATCATCCGGCTCGGGGTTCACCACTGGATTCGCTTTTTGAAACGCGGAGAGGTCGGCGACGAAGCTCGTCGCGCCATCCGACCGCACCTTTAGAATGCCGGCGTCACTGTGAGCGAAGCCGTGGGAGCAGCCCGCATTCGAAAGCGCGTAGAGGGTGTTGCGGATGAAGGTGATATCGCCCACGCCATCGACATCGCCGATCGCGGCGACGGTCGAGGGAAGGTTATCGGCGAAGGTCGAGACCGTCCCGGTCCGCGTAATCTTAGAGATCCGCGCGGTGAACCCGCCGGTGTAAGGCCCGATGGGTGGGATCACCTGGTCGCAAGCGTCGCCCGTCGACATGGTCCCGCCGGCGCCGGCTTCGGCGACGTAAAGATTACCATCGGGGCCAAACTTCAGACCGCGTGGAAACTCCAGGCCGGTGGCGAAGGTGGTGACGTTAGTTTGCGCCCAGGCGGAGAGGCCGAGGCCGAGGAGAAGCGTTCCGGTTAGTAAGACAGAACGCGCACGGATCGAATATAGGAAGTTAGTGATCATAGGTTGAGTGAGCTTGATGTTCACCTCCTACCAACGGGAAAAAGCGCGCGGCATTGCAAAAGGATTTCAAAAATCTTCGGCGATGATCATCCCGGGCGAGCGCAACGGGACTTCGCGCGCCCCTTCTCTCAGCGGGAGAGATCCGGCTTAAGTGAGGCGACGAGTTTTTCGAAACGCGGATCTTCCCGCAACCCGTCCCAGGTCGGATCGAGCAGGAGATCGCCGTAGGAGACGCCGTCGGGTACTTTCGAGAGAAGCTCGAGTTGCTCGATCGCGTGGGTCTTGTCTCCTACCCAGGCGTAAATGGGTGCGAGCATCTTCGCGCGATCTTCGCTTCGAAGGGAATTCTTGGCCAGCGTCTCGAGGTGCACGCCTTTTTCCGCTTCGCAGGCCGCGTCGCCTTTGCGACCAAGGCCCGCATCGCACATCGCGAGATAGGTCAGAGCCTGATCTTCGCTCATCGCGTGCCCCCATGGTGTGTCGATGTTTTTTCGCGCCGCCGCGAAGATCGCCTGGGCTTTTTGTTCGTCGCCACGGAAATGGGCGACTGCGCCATCCGCGCAGCTGTTGGGACGCAGTCCGTTGTTTAGGTCGGGCGCGAAGGCGGCGGGAATCGCCTCGATGACCCGGCTGGCCCCTTCATAGTCGCGCGAGTAAAGAGCCGCGGCGAATCGACTGGGCCAGATTTGCAAGGTCGGACTGAAGTCGAGCGGGATTTGGGAGAGAAGAGATCGTGCGGCGGCCGCGTCGCCGGTATCGAGTTTGAACTCCGCCGATTCGCGCAGAAACCCATAGGATTGCGGTCCATTGCTGGTGGCGTCTTTGGCGAGAAGTCTGGCCCAAGCGCGATAACGGCGCGTGGCCCGATAGATCTGGCCGAGGTGGAACCGGACTTCGTCATCGCGCGGATCGAGGTCGAGCGCCTTTTCCAGATTGTCGACGGCAGCGTCCCAATGGTTTTGCCGGTAATCGATCTCGCCCGCGATCCGCAGCACTTCGGAGTCGTTAGGCAAAGTCCGGCGCGCCAGGGCCACCTCGGTGCGCGCACGTTCGAATTCGCCGTGACGACGATAGTACCGCCCGAGCTCCCGGTGTGCCTCACCGAGATTCGGCCGCAACCGGAGCGCATTCTCGGCTGCTTTTTTCGCCAAGGGAAGGTGAACATCTGGTTCACCGAACTCGGAAAGATCGCATTCTGTTTTCGCGAGGGCGCACCAGGCGAGCGCAAAGGCGGGATCGTGTTCCGTCGCCTGCCGAAGGAGCGCCGCCTTCTGCGCCAGGCTTTTTTGCGCGCCCTGCCCATTTTCCCAAGGCGTGATATTCCGGGCACCGACATAAAATTCGTAGGCGTCTAAATTAGTCGTCGGTGGCTCGGCGATAGCCGCTCGCTCGGCCGGCGAAAGCTTGTTCGTGAGCTGATCGGCAATCTGCTGCGCGATCTCGCTTTGGAGGGCAAAAACATCCGCGACGTCGCGGTCGTAATGCTCGGCCCAAAGGTGCGCGTCGGTGCGCGCGTTGATCAACTGCGCGCTGACGCGCACACGATTCCCCTCGCGCTGCACCGTGCCCTCGACCAGTTTGGCAACGCCAAGAGCGCGACAAATTTGCCTGACGTTGCGCGGCGCGCCGTTCGCATATTGCAGCACGCTGGTGCGACTGATCACTTT
>JBPCLK010000163.1:0-7300 GCA_051003355.1 Chthoniobacterales bacterium
GCTTTGACCTGCGGCTGCATCTGCCTCTCCTGGTGCTCCTCGTTTTCACCGGCTGTTTATATAGTTACTCGCTCGTCACGCAAAGCTTCCCGCTCAAGCAGACCGGGTTGTTCACTGGCGGGGCCATGTTTGCTGATATGCCGTTTCACCTCTCGATGATCACCGCGTTTGTTTACGGCGATAACTTTCCTCCTCTCTATCGCATCTTCCCACCCGATCCTTTGACTTATCCTTTCCTGCCCGACTTCCAGGCGGCGGTCCTGATAAAACTCGGGCTAAGTATCAACGCTGCCCTGGTTGCGGCGGGCGTGCCCCTGGCAATTGCCTTGACGGGTCTCCTCTACTGCCTGGCCAAGCGCTTACTAGGGCGTTGGTCGGCCGCGATGTTGGCGACTTTCCTTTTCCTGCTCGGAGGGGGCCTTGGTTTTTACTATTTCCTAGTCGACTGGCGGAAGACCCAAATGGGATTCTGGCAATTCCTGACTCACCAGCCCCTCAATTACGCGCACGAGGGTAACCTGGCGCTTTACTGGGATAACGTCATTGTGGGTCAGATTCTCCCACAGCGCGCGAGTCTATACGGAATGGCGATCGCCTTTCTCGTCTCGATTCTCTTCGCCGGCGTCTGGCGACGTTGGTTTGAAGAAAAGCCAGCGGGACGTTGGGAGGGCGGTTTGGAGCTACTTGTTGCAGGCGTCCTGGTCGGATTGCTGCCCCGGGTGCATTCTTTCACTTTCATAGCGCTAGGTCTGGTCAGCATCGGATGCTTTCTCCTGCGACCGCGATTTGCCTGGTTGCTCTTCTGGCTACCCGCTCTCCTGCTGGCTCTGCCGCAGGTCATCGATGTGAACCAACACGTTGCCCACCGTCATTTCTTCTATCTTCAAGCCGGCTGGATGGGAAATTATGAAAAGAACTGGCCGCTCTTCTGGCTGCGCAACTTTGGTTTGCCTTTGCTGCTGATCTTCCCTGCCTGGTTCACGGCTTCGAGGACCTGGCGCATGTTCTATCTACCGTATGCGCTGCTCTTTGTCGTTTGCTTTTTCGTCTCGATCTCGCCGGATCCTTATAACAACACCAAGCTCTTCTATTATTGGTATGCCCTGACCGCTATCCTCATTGCGGGCTGGCATCATAAACTGGCGACGGCGCATCGCCACCGTTTTCTCGCCTTGTTGCTGTTTTTGATTTCGACAGCCACCGGGTTTGTGACCTATGTCCACGGAGGGTTTAGCTCTTGGCTCATGTTCAGCCATGCGGAGATGGCCGCGGCCTCTTACGCCCGGGATAACATACCGGCGCACGCCGTCGTCATGGCCGCTCCTACCTTTACTCAGCCGATTGTCTGCCTGGCGGGGCGGACGACGGTGGTGGGTTTTGTTCCCTGGCTTTGGAGCCACGGCTACAGCGACGACGAGATCAATCCGAGGGTGGCGGATGTCGCAGCAGTCTACCATGGTAGCCCCGAGACACGCCAGATCCTGGAGAAATATGGGGTCTCCTATATCTACTTTAGCCCTGCAGAGCGAAATGAGCTGCATCTCACGGCCCTTCCTCCAAGCTGGCCTTATCCAGCGGTATTTCACTCCGGGGAGATCACAATCTATAAAGTGGATGAGGGAAAGTAAGAGAGGCTAGGGGAGGTTTCTACTTACGAACACTGCGGGACTCCAGATGGGACTGTTTGATCGGGAAAAATCCGAATGGCAGCCGCAGCTTTCGACCCAGTTTCGTTAACGCGTCGGTTTCGAAAAGGAATCCGTTCCGAAAGCATGAACTGGTCAGGCCGATGCTTTTCGCAATGCGCCCTTGCGGCTTACTCTAAGGTCAAACTTTGGTCGAGGTCGTAGTAGTCAACGTCCAGCCGCGCCGCCGCAACCCGGCAGCGAAGTGCCGCCTCGCGCTGTATACCACCACCAGCTTGATCTGGTGATAACGATGCACGGAGTCGCGCGCCTTGCTTTCCAGCATGAGAACCCGAGGGTTATTCGGTCCGGCCGCTGCCAAGGCCGCGTGCTCGAAGGAGAGCTGATCGCCGAGAATTTAAATTGTTGCCACCGCGTCGAATCTCCGTCCTAACGATATTCTACCGATAGACAATCAGCCGCTGAGAGTTCGTCGAGAAAAGCGCGTGCGTCGAATGCTTCGCCGGCCGGGATCGTCCCCGTGCCGGTCATTTGGCCGGCAAGGATTCGCTCGACTGCTCCCGCGACTATCGGCGCCGTGACCCAGTAAATGTCGCGCCCGCGGGCCAAAGCTCGGCGTTCCTCGGAGCCGCGGCGGACCACCACGTCGACCAAGAAAACTTGTGCGGATCGCCCGCGCTCATCGGCCGGTTTGGGCGCGGGTGTTTCAGGATCACTTAACTCCGCCAGCGGTGCGACGTTGATGTAGGGAAGGATTTCCGATATCCGCAGGTGACGCGGCATGGTGATGGTCTCGGCGAGGGGCACGCACACGACCTCTTGGAAACCGAAAGGCTCGGGAAAAGTCCAGGGGCGGTTCGGGGGCGAATCGGCCCGCGCTAGTTGGCCGTGGGAAAACACGAACCGCTGCCCGGGATTGCGCTCACCGGTGAGGCGCGTGCCTAACGTCGGCTGCCAGCTATCGAGCGCGACTGCTACGCTAATCGTATCGGCGGATTTCCAGTCGCCCATCGCGGCGGTGGCGAGGAGATCACTCAATCCTCCATAGAAGGCGAGTGCCGGCGTTACCAAGATCTCGGCATGCCTCGCTTGTTCGTGGTAGCGCTCAAAGGTGTCGAAGACTGCGGTTTGTTCGGCTGCGACGTCGACGTAGTGGATGCGCGCGCGCAGGGCAGCTTCGATAACGGGCGCAGCCGTATCCAGAAATGGCCCTGCGCAGTTGACCACGACTTGTGCTCCTTCAAGTGCGCGGTCGAGCGAAGCCGGATCTTCGACCGAGGCGACGCGTCTTTCCAAGGCCGGATATTTCTCGGCCAGAGTTTCGAGTTTGGGCAAGTCTCGACCGACCAGAATGGGTGTGATTCCACGACCTAACAATTCTGCGATGACGAAGCGTCCGGTGTGTCCGTATGCCCCCATGAGAGCCGCCGTGGCAGCATCGCCCGAGTTTGATTCTGCAAGTTTCATTTTTTCGCGAAGAGAATGCTTCCTTCAACAACGCAAGGGAATCTTCCGTGTTGAATGGCTGTTCGCAAAAACCCGCAGGGACGGCGCCGATGTCGCAGTGACCAAATCGGAGCAGATCGAGGATCTGCCGTCGTATCTTTGCCCGTGGGCCTTTCGAAAGAAGAGTGGCGACGATCGGGGAGCCTACGTCCCGCATCCGGTGGCCGAATTTTTAATCCCAACTGGAAAAATGACCGAGCCTAACGTCAATGAGTCTCGCGCAAAGCTTGAATGAGGGCATCGGTCGTGTGACGTTCTTCGTAGCCTTCCAGAAAGATTTTGGCGCGGATGACGCCATCGGTGCCGATGACAAAGGTGCCCGGATACGGAATCCCGCTGGTGCGTCCGGTGGCTTCTTTGTTGCGAATACCGTAAGCGTCGATTGTCTTGCTGCCAGCGTCGGAAAGCAGCGGGTATGTGATCGATTTCTTGTCCGCGAATCGCTTCAGGACGTCCGGCGAATCATAGCTGATGGCCACGAGCTGCGCGCCTTGGGCCTGAATCTTAGCGAGATCTGATTGCAGTTGAACCAACTGCCGCTGGCAAAAGGGTCACCAATCAGCCGAACGGAAAAAGACGAGCGCGACCGGTCCCTTCTTCAGCAATGCGGTGAGCGAAACCTGACGGGCGTTTTGGTCTGTGAGGGTGAAATCAGGAACTTTTTGGCCGACGGCCGGGCCGGTCTTTTCCGATGGAGCGGGAGCAGCGGCGAACATGCCAGGAATTATGATCAATAACGAACAAGCGGCAAGAGATTTGGTGAAACCCGCCGTTGTCATACGTGGAGCGTAGCGAACTTTGCGGCGGTGTCACGCGCTGGAATTTCAGATCGGAGATGAGGGTCATGGACGCGCTCTAAATTCGATTTTCGGCTCTCCCTCGCGAGATTTTATTAAACCGCAACCGCGGCTACTTTTCTCGTGATTAAGACCATTCCGAACTCTCTTGGCATCGTCGCCTTACTCCTTTGCGCGTTAGGCGTTCTCCTGTTTCTCGAGTTGATTCGGCCGTTTCGCGATCTGTCGATCGACGGGCCGATTGCGCTTGGAGCGTGGAGTGTTGGCGCAGTGCTGGGAATTGCCTGTTTCTTCTGTCGCGGCCGATCGCTCGCTTTGAGCGTCGTTAGTCTGCTGGCCAATGTGCTCCCGCTGCTGGGCGCCTTGGTGCTGCTATGGATGCTATCGCGGAGCAACTTCGCCTGGCACTAAATGGCAGGAGAGGGGGCTTTCGGTGTGGCCTAGGCGCCGAAAACGATGTCGCCTTTCGGTCTTCCGTGCAGGTTCTGCATCCGTAACGGGCGGATTTCTGTCTTTCGGGCAGGGATATTTTGCGTGTCAGTCGTAGCTTAGATGACTATGGTCTGAGGCATGCGCTCATCCATTTGCATTCTTCTACTCGCCGCCAGCGGTGTCATCAATGCCGGCGCACAAACGCCGACGACGTCACCGGCCTCGTCGGTTAATATTCGTTCACTCCTTCTGGAGGAGTTGCATAGCACTCACGACAAAGCCGAATGGTTCACCCCGGTGAATAAGGCGGTCGCGGGCCTCACGGCGGAGCAGGCGAAGTGGGTGCCGAAGAACGCGAAAGGCGGGCTGGATCCCAAGGCAAACCATTCGGTTGGCATGCTCGCGAATCATCTTGTTTTCTGGAACGAGAATGCACTGGCGCGTCTCCGCGGGGAAAGTCCCTCCGCTCCCGGTAGCAACGACGAGACCTTTAATGATTTCGATGCGGCGCATTGGGATGAAATAGTGCAGCGGCTCGACAAGGTGATGCTGAACCTCGAAGCCGAAGTCGAGAAAATGCCCGAGGAAAAACTAGCCAAGGCGGCGCAGACCATTTCTCATATTTGCACGCACAACGCCTATCACACCGGCCAGATCCTCTATGTGCGCAAACTACAGGGATCGTGGAATCCCGAGAATGGCGTGAAGTAGTCTTGTCGAAGGCCAGGGAAAAAGATCTAACAGGATGCGACGGCAATTTGCCTTGCTGAGTTGTGGCCATCTCTAGTGCCCCAGGGAATTGTGAAGCACGCGATCAGCGCGTGATTTTCGTCGGTATAGAGAACAAGCAGGATTGGTTGCAGTCAGCGCAGCAGATTCGCCGGGAAACGCGCTTCCTGCTCCCGGCGCAGAATCCGCTGCTGACGCCGTCGCAACGCTCTACCCGGTCGCGCCGGATTCCATCGTTTGGGATTCGGCAACACTGCGGCCAGCATGGCCGATTGTTCCCGCGTGAGCCCGCGCGCGCTCACGCCGAAATAATGCTGCGCGGCAGCCTCCACTCCGTAAACTCCGCGCCCCATCTCGATGACGTTGGCATAGAGCTCCAGGATGCGGCGCTTCGAGAGCAGCGCCTCCATCCAAATCGTGTCATACGATTCCAGGCCTTTCCGGATCCAAGAACGCCCTTGCCAGAGAAAAATCGAGCGCGCGCATTGATTCGTGATCGTGGACGCGCCCCGCACCGGCTTCCCGGTCCGCTTCGCCTTTTTCATCGCCAAGTCCATCTCTTTCCAGTCAAAACCCTCGTGTTGAAAAAACCGTTCATCCTCCGAAACCCAAAGATGCTTCAAGAACATCTGCGGCATTTGCTCCAGGTCGATCCAGTGATAGCGCAGGGGGGCCTTCGGTCCCGTCGAAAATATCTGGCCACCTTCTTCGAGTAACATCGGCCACGTCCGCGGCGGATTGACGAATCGCACTGCGACCACCTGTAGCGGCGGGATGAGGAGCAGTAGTGCCAGCAGCCACAGGCACCACTTCCACACCCGCGTCAGTCTGCGCTTCTTTCCGCTCGATGCTTTGGAGGCTTTGGCCATGAAGGAAACAACCGCCGCCATTATAACTCATGTTCCCCCTAACGACTCCAACTAACCGATAGTCAGCAGTCCACCGCGCGCTTTGCTTCCGCGGTAAATCATAAGATTTGGCTTTAACCGCAGAGATTTCTAGGTTGTAACGCGCGAAGACGAATCCTCGCCGACCGCACCGGAGTCAGCTTGAAACTCGAGCAGGTCGCCGGGCTGACACTCGAGCGCGTTACACAACGCCTCCAAGGTCGAAAAACGGATGGCGCGCGCCTTTCCGGTCTTGAGGATCGACAAATTAGCCAAAGTAATTCCCATCCGCTCTGCCAGCTCCGTCAGAGTCATCCGCCGGTCATGGAGCAGATCGTCCAGCTTCACGTTGATCGGCATATTGTTAGACCGTCCCTTCCAGCTCATCACGCATCCGGGCGCCCTCGGCGAATACGCGCGCCAGCACAAAGAGCAGGAGCACCCCGAGCCACCCACTCGTCGAGAAGCCCGCGTCGAGATGCAGCGGATGCTCGTGCGTCGACACCACTTTGGCGATCGCGCCGATCACCATCGCGAGCACCTGCAGGCCGAGCAACGCCCAGGCGATCGTGTGCAGCCGCAACGCATTCTCACTCACGAACGGATCGCCCGCCCGCACACTATCCACCATCTCGATGAGGCGCCGGAGAATCAAATAGTAAAACGGAACGCACACGATCCCCAGCAGAGCGACCGCCTGCATCCCGCGAAACAGGCCTCCGGACGAGGGAGGAATGTCGAGCGCTGACATGATCAAAGCGCTGTTGCTGAAGCTGGCGAAGAGCAGGCAGAGGATCGCCGCGCCATAGACCCAATTGATGATGAGGAGGATGTGGAGCATCACGCGCGAGATATTGAGCGCAGCAGGGACGGGCTTTCCCAGCAGTGTTTTTTGTGGAGCGATTGCATTCATATCGAAAAACGATAAGTAATTTATCGATATACGGCAAGTTTTATTATCGAATAGCGATCACACTCCAATAATGCTGCCATCCGGCGCTGATCCAGCCGGCCGTGGGAGCTGATCTATTTACGGAGCCGTAAAGACGCTGAAGGGCGCTCCGGGCGGTGCTCGGCTTGGGGCGCAGCTAAGACATCACTCGAACACTCTTCACCACCCGCGTAGATCGCAGCGCTGCGATCTACGCAGCTTCGCTCTACGCGGCTATTCGGTGGAACGCTCGCGCGAGGCGCAGTTTTTTTTACGCGGGCTCGGCGGGACTTTGCTGGTCGCCATCGGCCGCCGCGTCTGGGTCGGGAGAGCTGGAAGCGTTTTCCAGCTTGCGCTGTTTCTTCGCTTCTT
>JBPCLK010000164.1:0-26089 GCA_051003355.1 Chthoniobacterales bacterium
CCCCTTCCGATCCGCCGCTTACTTTCCGCGGCCAGCACATCTCGGTGAAAATCCTGGAGCGCGGTGCAGTGCAAATTACCAAGAACGGCGCGGCCCTCGCCGCCAATGATCCGGATATCCGTTTTGAGTAGTTCCGCCGAAAGTAAGGCTGGCCTCACGAAGGTCGGGATGATCAGCCTCGGCTGCGCCAAAAACCTGGTCGATGCCGAGATCATGCTGGGCAGCGTGCTGGAGCGCGGGATGCAGATCACTCCGGATGCGGAAGAGGCCGATGTCCTGGTAGTGAACACCTGCGCTTTTATCGATTCTGCAAAAGAGGAATCGATCGAGGCCATCCTGGAAGCGCACCAGCAGCGCGGTCTGGGCTCGCGGCCTAACCAAAAGCTAATTGTGAGCGGGTGCATGTCCCAGCGTTTTGCCACGGAATTACGAGCGTCTCTGCCGGAAGTCGATGCGTTTATCGGGCTCGATCAAGTCGGAGAACTGGGCGCGATCGTCGAACGCGTCCTCGGCGAAACCGCGTCGCCGGGAGAAAGCTTTGTCACCGCGCGGCCAACCTACATTCCGGATTGGGATACGCCCCGGTTTCGTCTCACGCCGACCCACACGGCATATCTGAAAATCGCCGAAGGTTGTAATCACCCGTGCAGTTTTTGCGTCATCCCGCAGATGCGCGGCCGGCACCGCAGCCGTCCGCCCGAATCAATCCTCGCGGAGATGCGCAGCCTGGTCGGGGCCGGGGTAAAAGAGATCAACCTGATCAGCCAGGACACGACCTACTACGGCATGGACCTGTGGGCGGCCAAGGCCGGGCCGCGCCAGCCGGTCGATTCTTCCCGGGGACTGACTCTGGCGGCGCTTCTGCGTCAGGTGGAGGAGATCGAGGGAGATTTTTGGGTTCGCCTGCTTTATACGCACCCGGCGCATTGGAGCGATGAATTGATCGAGACCATCGCGCAAAGTCGTAAAGTCGCGCGCTACGTTGATATGCCATTGCAACATATTGATGAAGCGATGCTGGGAAGAATGCGTCGTGAAACATCCCGGGCTCACATCGAGGATCTCATCGTCAGGCTGCGCGCGGGAATTCCGGGACTTGCCCTGCGCACCACCTTCATCGTCGGATTCCCTGGAGAAACAGAGGAAGAATTCGAAAGCCTTCTCGAATTTATCGGGCGCGTCCGGTTTGAGCGCCTCGGGATTTTCAAATATTCCCAGGAGGAAGGCTCTCGAGCGGCCAAGATGACTGGGCAGATTTCTTCCGCGCTCAAAAACGCGCGCTACCGCCGGGCCATGACTTTGCAGCAAAAAATCGCGCGAGAAATCGCCGCGGAGAAAGTGGGCACTGAATTGAAGCTGCTCGTCGATGAACCGCTCATCGCCCGCACCGAGGCCGACGCCCCGGACGTCGATACGCGAGTCATCCTGCAGGAAGCTGCCCCGGTTGGAGAATTCGTTAGGCGGAGAATTCGCGGGACTCGGGGTTACGATTTAATGGCGTAGCAGTTTGGTGATTGACAACCCGGCGCCTTTTTGTCATGAGACAAGACCTGCATCGCGAGAGCGAGGCGGCGAGTTGGCTTATGGCGGATCTGAACGAACCGAAAAAAGAGACGGTGCGAATCACTGCACCGCCCGTGACTTCGGACGAGACAAACGCTTTATCCGGTAGGGAAACATCGCGCATTAAGCAGCCGAACCGCCCTCTGCCGACAGCGGGCTTCGCCAGGCCGCCCTCCAGCGGAGTGCGGCCGCCTCCGCCTCCTCCTCTGGTTACGCCGAAGCCGTTGCCCCCTTCTGATGGGGCTCTTCGGCGACCTCCCACGCCGCCGATGGCACAACCGCCCGCGGCGCTCGCGAGCGTCCGTCCACCCAAGAGTCCGTTACCCGTAGCGTCTCCGGAGAGGGAGGCGGCCAAGTCGGCCAGTCCACCGGTCTTTGAGTCGCCCTCCGCGCCAATGCCTCCTTTGACAGTCGAGCAGCGCGGTTTTTCCCCGAACGGTCCACCCAGGGAGACCGCTCATAGCGCGGACGCTCCAATGAAAGCGACCGTGCGGCTCGGCCCTTTGCTCCCTGCCAGTCCGCCAGCGGCGCCGGTCCTTCATTCGGCGGCAAGTTCAGTTGCCAACCAGCCGCCGCCACGTTTAATTGAGTTAGTTCCACCGTCTCTTTGCTGGGCTCTCCTAGGCATTTCGACGCTGGTTTTTCTCATTCAACTCTGGACCTATCTATCTTAAAAAATCATGGACAATTCCGCAGCAGTAACGATCGACGAAGCTAATTTCGACAGTGAAGTCACCAAGAGCGTCCAGCCCGTCTTGGTCGATTTCTGGGCCGAATGGTGTGGCCCCTGCAAAATGATCGCGCCGATTCTCGATGAGATCGCCAAAGAAAAAGCGGGTTCCGTCAAAATCGCCAAGGTTAACGTAGATCAAAACCAAAGCCTCTCCGCTCGCTACAACATTCGCGCGATTCCGACCCTGCTCTTTTTCAAGGACGGTCAGCTACGTGACCAGGTGACCGGGATGGCGAGCAAGAAGGACTTGCTCAACCGAATCGACTCCCTCACCTAACGAGGAAAGCCTTCGATTGCTGGCCGAGTCGAAATATTTTAGCAGCGGTCCGGCCCCAGCCGCTCCATGACTTTCATGGCTGCGTTGTGTCCCGGGATACCGCTGACCGCGCCGCCCCGCAGCGCGCTTGAGCCGCAGAGATAAACATCTTCGTATTCTGTCTCGACGCCCCATTGCTCCTCTTGTTCTTTCGTCTCGGCAAAGGGGAAAGTCAGGGCCGTCTGAAAAATGTTCCCATGATACAGCCCCAAGGCTTCCTCCAGGTCCACCGGGGTCTTAGCTTCGATACAGGGACTGCCATCTGCAGCTCGAGCGAGGCAAGTCTCCAACGGCTCGGCGAGCCACTGATCCAGGCCGGAGATAAAAGCTTCCTGAGTCCGCTGGCGCATGGCGTCGTTGGCCCCGGCAAATAAGGGCCAAGGAGTGTCTATGCCAAAGAGTGTCAAGGTATGGAATCCGCGCACCCGCAGGTCAGGAGCCAGGATGCTGTCATCCGTCAGGGTGTGGCAATAAATCTCTCCCGGAACCTGGTCCGGGAGTTTTCCCTGGATCGCCTGTCGATAGCTACGCTCCATCTGGGCATAGCCCTCATCGATATGAAAGGTCCCGCGAAACGCGTCGCCGGCGTCGTTTGATTGGTCTCGCAATTTAGGCAGCCGATGCAAAAGCATGTTGATCTTGAAGACCGATCCCTCGTCCGTCGGGTGCGGTTGATAAGACTTGCGCAGCAGCCGAGCTAAAACATTCGAACCGAAATTTACCAGGAGGAAGCGCGCTTCGACTGTTTGTGATTCTCCTTCAGATTCGAAGGCGACGGACTTTTGCCGATCGAGATTGATGGCGCTGATGCTTACTCGGGTCAGCATTTCAGCACCGTGCCCTCGGGCCGCGCGTTCCAGCTCTGCGGCGACACGCCCCATGCCGCCGACCGGCACCTTCCACTCGCCGGTTTTATTGCCGATCAAATGATAAAGGAAACACCGGTTTTGCAGGAGGGTTTCATCGTGAGCGTGAGTGGAAACACCGATCTTTCCGTCGGTGAAAACCAGACCGCGCACGAGGTCATCGCTGAGGTAGCGCTCGATCGCATTCCCCAGAGGCTCTTCCACGAGACTGCGCCAGGCTTCGCGGCCCAGCTCATTGGTCGCAACGCGTTGCCGGAGATCCGACTGCGAGGGCAGGGGGCGAAGCATGGTGTCCCACGTCTTCTCGGCGAAACATCCGGCCAGCGCATAGAACTGCTTCATCCGGTCGAACTCTGTATCAGTGCCCGTTAACTGAGTGATTGAGCGGCGACTTTGCTCCTCTGAGACGTTGCTCAGGAGTAAACCCTGAGAAGTCCCGGCCTTATCGTAAGGAGTGTAGGACGCCACTTCCCGGCGGCGTAACTCGAGGTTTAACCCAAGATCTCGGATGATCTTATCCGGGAACAAACTGACCAGGTAGGAGTAACGGGACAGATACGCTTCGTAATCCGGAAATACTTTTTGCGAAGCGGTCGCGCCTCCTATGTAATCATTCTTTTCGAGGAGCAGGACACTAAGTCCTACCCGCGAAAGATAGGCGGCCGCGACCAGGCCATTGTGACCTGCCCCGAGAATCACCACATCGTATCTTGCTTTGATCGTCACGCTTTACCCGGCGGAGCCGGAGCACGACTCTGCTTGTGCTCCGGCCAAAAGTGAAGCGCGAATCCAACCCGAAAGTGCGCGTGCGCAGGATCGCGAGTCGCCGGTCCTGTGCGCCGTCGAATGAGGCAGCGGGATTGCTGCTTAGAAACGGCGGCGAAAACGCCTTACCACGGGAAAGGATTTACCGATATGAGAGTCAGGAACGAGAGTAGCGGCCAGGCAACGGTCGCGACAATTAACGCCAGCACCGTTGCTTCCAGCGAGAACGACCATCTGCTCTTGGAGCCTACTGCCTCGCGGCTGAGCTGACGGAAGCTGCGCACTTCTGCGGCTTGCGTCGCAGCGTCCACCTCTGGCGCGAGGGTAGCGGCCCTCGCGGGCTCTTCCACGGTTGCCTGGTAATGTTGATTGATCAGCGGGAATGGCCGCCGTCCGCCACTGAAGGCGTTGCCCTTTCGGGAGTCACGTTGGTTTTCGAACTGAAGTGATAATGATTTCATTAGTTTTGTTTTGGGCGATATCCGGGTTTGTTGGAACCAGATACCCGTGGCGATGGCCGCGGGGAAAATGTGCCTTCGCATCGCCGCGTCGTGCAGCGAGAAAGCTAGATCAAAACGCGCCTATACGAGCTCTCCGGAAACCGGTGAGTCGTGTAGAGGACGGATCATTTTCATCTTGAGTGCTTATAAAGCCGATTTCGTGCCTGTCGAGGGCCTTGACAAAAATAAGCCATAAACTTCTTATAGAGAAGGTTATAAAAATGTGATTTTTTGCTTTTGCGTGGCGGGCCGGCAGGCCCGATGGCGTAATTCGTTAGGCTTGGCCTGTCTCTCCAGCGTTTTGGGGGCGACGCGCATAGAGCCAGGTAGCTCCAAGGAGAAGGAGAGGTGTCGCCACCGCCGGAGAGTAAATCGCGGTCCGGAAAATCATGGCCCGATAGAAGGGCAAGCCTTCTAACGAATGAGAGAAAGTGTAGGAAATGGCCATGGGAAACGAGATCAAAAAAGCGACGGCTCCGAGGCCAAACCAAAACAGGTAACGCTTCAGGTTGCCTTCCGTTTGCGACGAAGAAGCTGGCCGGTGCCGGCGCAGCCATGACCAGTAGGCAATCACAATGACGACAAAGCCCACGATGGTGCTGAGTTCCTGAAGAAGGAGAAAGACACCCACGGAGGTCGAGCCGACCCGAAAGGCCTGCTCTTGGAGCCACGGAATCCGCGTGACGAACCATCCATGTTCGTGCGTAAACGCATCCCAGAAATTGTGGGTCCAAGCTCCCACCAGCAGTGAAATCAGAATCATTATCCAAGATCTCGGATGACGTGGAAAATCAGGACATCGCGGGAGCAATGCCTCCCGGTGCGGTGAAGGCAGTGCGTAGCAGACCGGGCGCGCAAAGAGGTAGAAAACAACCAAAATGATCAGCCCGGTGGGGAGACAGGCGAGCACGCTGCCGGTGAGCGTATGGGCAAAGTCCGCGAGATCGAATCGATTGATGTAATAGCCGGCATCCGGCGTCATGCTTCCGACGACCAGCGCCGCCAAGTCGAGCCGGACAGGCGCCAGACGGTGCAAGGGCAAAACCGCGGCTGGATGCGAGAGAGTCCAAGGCATGGCAGGCGTAGGGAGATTGGTCGGAGGCCCGAGCCTTAAGTTTTCTCCGCCACGATTTCCAAGACCATCGGCGTGACCATGAGCGCCTCTGGATTTTGACCGGCTGCGGTCACATCGTTTTGCACCCGGGCGGCAAAATCGGCATCGATACGCCCGAGCTCAAGCAATCTGGCCAGGCCGATCCCGACGAAAGAAGATGGCCATTGCCACATGTATTCGGTGGGAGACACGCAATATATCCTTGGCTTAATCGAGCGAAGAACGAAACCGCTTGAGGCAAGATAGACTGGAAGGTCAAGTGCGACGTCGGCCTTGCCGCTGACAGCCGCCCAACTGGCTTTGACCTCTTGGGCAAAGCGTTCCTGGTTTGGCAACCGGGGTATAAATCGCCACGTCAAATAGTGAGCGTATTCGTAGAAAATCGAGGCTCCACCAGGCCGCATGACGCGGCCAAGTTTCTCGACCAGCAGGCGCGGCTCGGTCACGAATGATGCGACCCATCGGCACCAGGAAAAGTCGAACGAGTTTCCCGGCAGTTCGTCGATCATCAGGTCCAGCTCGTGGATTTCGACGTTTTCCAGACCGCGGCCGCCGCAGCGTTCCTTCATTGATTGGATAAACTTACCCGACCGTTCCAAGGCGACGACCTTGCCAGCTGGACCCACGATTTCCGCGAGATCGACGGCAGCGTAACCAGGCCCCGCTCCGAGATCGAGCACCCGGCTCCCAGTGGTGAGGCCCGCTTTCTGCCAGCAGCGAAGTGTAATGGGCTGCCAAACTCGATGCTGCAAGCCTAGACGGGCAATCTCTTCGTCGTGAGTCCCGAGGATGTAATCGCGTTCTGTCGCCATGCTGGGAGAATCTCACTGGCGCATGATCTTCTCATCCGAAATTTCAGATCATCAATCGAGGTCGTGGCTCGGAACGAAAGAAAAAGGGCTCGAAAACTTCGCCCTGTCGCGTCTGACACTCTTGTCCCGAGCGCCCGCACAGCGGAGATAGCTCACGATACTCGCCAAATCTGCACAGACCCTGAACTGCGCAGACGTGAGCTATCTCGCTGTGCTTCTACCAATTCATCGCGGCTTAGGGCATGTGGAAGACGTCATCCTGCATCTCGCTGCCGATGGACGTATTACGCTTGATGATCGAGGCCAGCGTTTGCTCCTGCACCGTCGCCAGAGTGGCGGCATCCAGATAATCCTCATACCAGAACCGATCCCCATCACGGAGACGCTCAAACTGGTCCTTTAGAATGGTGGAAAAGGTTTCACCAACCTGCCCGCCGTTGACATGGTCTTCGCACAGACCACCCACCCAGAGATCGACGTCATCCGGTGAATCGTAGGCGGCGGCGAGACGTGCCTGAAAATCGAGGTTCGACGTCATTTCCGCAAAGGTCGCCTTCGGCGCCAGGCCGTAACCGATGCGTACCTGGTTATAGCTGCCCAGACCATGGTCGCGTCCCCGCTGGATATTGAGCGAGGCGAGATCGAAACCCTGAGAGCGCAGGAAGACGAAGTTACGGACCGCATCAATGATATAGGCGTCCACCTGTTGAGGAACCTGGTTGGCATGTCCGCGCAGGAATGGTTCCACCCCGGTGTTAATGAAGAGCGAAGTCTCGAAAAGAGTGGAGTTCAGCGCAATGTCTCCCGGCCGGTCGCGATTGCGGGAATTCAATCGCTTCACCACCGGGGGCAGAAAGGTGTGGCCAACCCGGAAAGCTGCTGAAGTAAACTCAAGTGCTACCCGCGGATCAACCGCAGGATTATAGCCGGCGTAAGGAGCGAGCGGGTTCGGTCCCAGCAGAATCGGAAGAAAATCTCGATAGGTGATCATTTGGGTTTCGGCATTTACGATGGCCTTGGCGCGTTGATAGATGCCCTCACCGTCTAACCCCGGGTTCTCGGTCGCGATGACTCCGGCCCAGTAGTTGTGCTCCCTCATAAAAACGGTCTGGAGAGCGGTCAGACCGGTGTTTTCGTTGGCCCGTACATCGCCGCCGAGAAAAAAGTCGGCCGGGTTAATCACTTTTCCTGGCTGGCTCTGGGGCTGGTTAGCGAGGCCGTTCACGTTAAAAGGCAGAAGATCGCCGTCACTGGTCGCCAAACGACCGGTCCCATCGTTCGTGCGCAGGGCGCTTTGGCGCGTGGGGTCCGAACCATAGATCTGAGAAGCGTCGAGGAAGGAAGTCACCGCGCCGACCTGCGTCCGAACGCCATCGACCATGGTCCAGGACGAACGTTGGAAGGGGAGGGTCTTATTGCCTCCGCCACGTGGATCAAAGGTGGAATCTCCTCGAGGGACCGGGATAAACTCGAACTCGGCCGGATTGGAATTGCGGATGAGGCTGATGTCATGGTCGGTGAACTGGCCCCATTGCCAGACGAAACTGGTAATATTTGAGCTGTTCGGGAACGGCTCGGACTGCGCGTTGACGATATTGCTGATTTCGCGCGGCCCTTTCCGGTTCGCGCCAGCCATCGTGCCAATTCCATCACCATATCCGTTGGGAGTTTTACGCAGGACCGGTGCTCCTGCCTGGCCCAAGTCGCTGGCGTTGTTGCCTTTTCCGTCGATGCGCCGGAATTCGATCGGGTAAACCGCCTCGGTCGTGATCAAGGGGAAAGGCGTGGTCGTATCCCTCGCCGCCGCCTTAGCCGCGCTGTCTGGCTCAGCCTCGCTTTGGAACGCTTTGTAAACCGAGAGGCGATCGCTAAAGAGCGAAGCCCGACGTTCAAAATCGGTGCGTTCTGAGGCCGGTCGGCGATTTGACGCCGATTCTTGCGCAAAGGTGGAAGCCGCAGTGAGAGTGCAAACGAGGCATGATAGAGATAGGATTTTCATAGAGTGATATGGTTCGTCATGAGGGTTTCTCCTGAAGTGGGGTTCCTGAGTTTTACCGTAAAAATGCGCGCAGGGTCAAGCTTTTTCGGGAATTTAAGGCTCCCAGGCCCTAGCGGTAGTGTAGAGGAAGACTGCGACCCCCGGGGCTCGCGTTTCCCGTTGAGTCCTTTCGGGCGCCGGTGATCGGGGACGGCTTTTTGGAGTGTGAAGATACCGCTGAGAAGCCACCAACAAAGACCGGCCTCGGCCAGACTACGAGCCGCTGCTTTTCGTTCGCAATCGCGGAGTGCGCTCCTAAAATTCAGGTTCGCATGAGCCGCGTTCGCCTTCTTTCTGATATCCTAGCCAGCCAAGTAGCGGCCGGCGAGGTGATCGAGAGACCGGCTTCGGTGGTGAAGGAGCTGGTTGAGAATAGCATCGACGCCCAGGCGTGCTCGATCGAAGTGATGATCAAGCGCGGCGGGATTTCGCTCATCCGCGTCACTGACGACGGTATCGGGATGGACCGCGACGACGCGCTCCTTTGCCTCGAACGGCACGCCACGAGCAAAATCCGCACGGCGGCCGACCTCGCGACGGTCGGGACGCTCGGATTCCGCGGCGAAGCGCTCCCGAGCATCGCGAGCGTGGCTCGTTTTCGCCTGACGACTCGCGAGAAAGAAGCGGTCGCGGGAACGGAGGTGCTCATCGCCGGCGGGAAAATCGAGACGGTCCGCGACGGTGGTGAGGCGCCAGGAACGCAAATCGAGGTTCGCTCGCTCTTCTACAATCTACCGGCCCGCCGCAAGTTCCTCCGTTCGGAGAACACGGAGACTCACAACATCGAGCACCAGCTCAATTTGCAGGCGATCGGGCACCCCGAGATCGCCTTCTCGTTAGTCCGGGACGAGCGGATTGTCTTCCAACTTCCGGCCACGAAATCGCTCCGCGATCGAGTGCGGGACCTGATGGGGAGCGAGTTGCTTGCTCGGCTTCTCGAGTTGGAGCGAGCCGCGCGCGGCAAGTTGCGGGTGAGCGGCTTCGTCGGGCAGGCGGGCGTGAGCCGGTCCAACCGCTCGCAGCAATTCGTCTTTGTCAACGGCCGCGCGGTCGAGAGCCCGGTCATCAGTGCGGCCTTGAAGGAGGGCTATCACACCGCGCTGATGAAGGGGCAATTCCCGGTCACCTTCCTCTTCCTCGAGCTCGATCCGGCCGAGGTGGACGTGAATGTGCACCCGGCCAAGCGAGAGGTGCGTTTTCGCGATCCCGGCGGGGTGAGGGAAGCGGTCGTCGCCGCCATTCGAAAAACCCTGGAGAGCGACCGGAGTAATTGGCAGGAACAGTTTCGCGCTCCCGCTCCGGGCCAAGGGGTTTTCGTTAGGCCGTCGGCCAGTCTGGCGCAGCCTGAAGAGAACGCCCAGCCGACTTTTCCGGTCGAGATGAAGGCCCCGGTTCTGACCACCGATGAGCAATTCGTGCCCAGCGAAGAGCGACAGTCTTTGCCGCAGCATCAATTCCGGATCCTCGGCATCCTAAACAAGCTTTACGTTCTGATGGAAAACGCGGAAGGCCTGGTGCTGGTCGATCAGCATGCGGCGCATGAGCGCATTCTTTTTGAGGAATTGCGCCGTCGGATGGAAGCGAAGGGCGTGCCCTCGCAGCGTCTCCTCCTCCCGCAAGTGATCGAGCTTGCCCCGCGCGATGCGGAATGGATCGAGCGCAATCTCGCGACGCTGCAAAAGATGGGTCTCGGGGTGGAGGAGTTTGGCCGGCACACCTTCAAGCTCGAAAGTCTGCCGCCGTTTCTGAGCGGATCGGATCCGGGTCGACTCTTGCAGGATGTGATCGACAGCCTGAAAACGGCCAGCAACGGCAGTTCGCCGCTCCGCCTCGGTGAAGACATGATCGCCAAAACGGTCTGCCGGCATGCGATCAAGGCAAATGACGTTCTTCGCCAGCCGGAAGTCGAAAAACTGATCCGCGACCTGCTGGAGTGCGAGCTGCCCTACTGCTGTCCGCATGGGCGACCGACCATGATCCAAATATCGTTGGGCGAACTGGAGAAAAAATTTGGCCGCAAAGTGTAGCGACGTCGGATGGCGGATGAAGCCATGTTTAACCCCCTTGCGAGCGACCCGCCTGCCGTTACCTCAGGGTACCGCCTTCCAATGCTTTGCGATGAGCGCTTTGATCTCGGGCGTTTGCAGCCGGTAGTTTTCTTCCTCGCGGCTCGGCAGTTCCGGGAACCATTTCCACCAATACATCCCGGCCAGAACAGGACAGTGCTTGGGCAAATCGAGTGCGACCTCGATACAGCGTTGCTGAATTTCATCAGCGTGATCGCCGCCCATTTTGAAAGCCCAAGGCTCGGCCGCAGCTCGTGTGCTGCGGTTATAGCCGATCTCGACCAGGATGATTTTCTTGTTCCCGTGTGCCTTTGAATAGGCGGTCAGCTCCGCGCATTTCTTTTTCCAGGCCTGCGCGATCTCTTCCTTGCCTGGATTCTCGCTTTTCGTTAGGGGAAAATAAGCCAGCGCCCCGATGTAGTCGAGCGCGTCCCAGAATGTCACCTTCTCGAAGCTATCCCAGTTCCCACCATAAGTGAGCTGACCGTGATAAACCTGCCGGATCGCGGCGATGATCTTGCGCCAGCGCGCGTCCTGCTTCTGCGCGAAGGTGAACTCGAGCCCGATGCAAAACGTCCCGGCGCCGTGCGCCTCGGCGATCTTCGCCATCTGCACGATCCAGGTCTCGTAGTCGCCAAAGAACCGATCCCATTCCTCGGTCGTCGCGAAATTGATTTCCCCGCGCCAAAGAAACTTCGTTCCCCAGTAGGCGATATGTGGAATCAACATGACCGACATCCCGCGCTCGCGCGCCCAATCGAGCGGCACGGAAATGTGGCGAAAGTTGTCGTTATTCCGAAAGCGAACGTGCCCGTCGTTCTGGATCTGAGCGTAGGGATGAATGGCGATGCTGTTTACGCCTAACGACTTCAATTCGTCGAGCGTTTTGGCCATCTCGGGCGTGGCCCACTCCCAGCCGGAGGTTTGGCAGGAAACAGTCATCCCCTTGGCGAAGGCCGGTGAAGCGGCCTCCGCGGCCAAGGCCGCCTGAGCGGAGCTGATGAAAAGGCTAAGGATGACGAGAAGGACGACCGGTGAGCGCATCTTTGAACAGATAATAGAGGAAAAGTGAGTTGAAGCGAAGATAGCGGCCGAAGAGTCGGCCGGGTTCGGAGCCAATGCGGAAGAGCCAGGTAAGGCCGGCGCCCTGCATCCACGCCGGTGCATCCTTTTTTAGACCGGCATTGACGTCGAAGGCAAAGCCGACCGCCAGAAGAACACCCCGCTGGAGCGCTGATTTGTGCCGGTGAATCCAGTCCTGCTGTTTTGGTGTGCCAAGGCCGATCCAGATAAAGTCGGGCGAAAGTCCATTTATCTCTGCCACGATTGCCCCCTCGTCGTTAGGCGAAAAATAGCCATCCCGCGCCCCCACGATCTGCGCCGAATCAAATCGCTCCCGCAACGCCGCCACACACGCCGCCGATCCGCCGAGCAGGTAGTGCGTCCAGGGAGCAGGGCTTGCCTCGATGCAACGCCGCATGAAGGTTGGCCCGTATACCCGGTCGCGCAGGCCGGCACCGCGCGCGTTCAAGCACCAGATCAGCGGCATGCCGTCCGGCACGAAATAATCGATGCGGCTGGTGATTTCGCGGAAGTGCGAATCGTGCCGCCGCAGAGTGACGATGTGCGTGTTGGTCAGATCGATCGCATGAGTGCCGCGACCCTTCGAAAGGCTGTGGGCGAATCGGGTCAGTTCTTCGTAGGTCGTCGCCAGCAGCGGCGTGCCGAGCAGATCGAAAGTTCGCGGCGGATTTGTCACGGCCCGGCAACCGTATCTGCTGGGCTGCTGCTTGAAAAGTGGCGGTGCAAAACCCGCTTGCTTGAAAGCAGAGCGATTGTTGAATCCAAACGCGGCCCTCGCGGCATCTCATTCACAACGCTATGAAATTCATTATCGCCTATATCATTGTGGCTCTTTCCGCTATCGCCGTGCTTGCTCAAACGCCATCGCCGACCGCGCCTTCTCCATCGGCCACCGCCACCGCTGCAGACAAAGGGATGGATGCCGCTGTCCCTCTGACCATCCCGCTGCGGGATTTCTTCAAGAACCCAGTCAGCCGCGGCTACGACCTTTCGCCGGACGGCAAGATGCTCTCGTTTCTCCAGCCTTGGGAGTCGCGCATGAACATCTTCGTGCGCCCAACCGCCGGTGGCGAAGCGAAGCGCGTCACGAGCGAAAAAGAACGCGACGTCCGCACTTACGGCTGGAAAGGAAACAAGTTTCTTGTGTACGCGATGGACAATAAAGGGGACGAGAATTTCCACATCAAGCGCGTCGAGGTGAAGGGCGGGGAGGCGAAAGATCTGACGCCGTTTCCGAAAGTGCGGAGCGACATTATCGACGATCTCGCCGACGTCTCTGACACCGACATTCTCATCACGCTGAACAAGCGGAATCCGGAAGTCTTCGATGCTTTTCGGCTTAACGTCGCGACCGGCGAGATGAAGCTCGAGGCCGAGAATCCGGGGAAAGTCGATCGCTGGATCACCGACCACGCGGGCGTCATCCGGGCAGCGACCGAGACTGATGGCGTCAATGCCAGCCTTCTCACCCGACCGGACGCGAAAACGCCGTTCAAGAAAGTGCTCACGACTGATTTTCGCGAGTCAGCTAGTCCGCAGTTCTACACCTTCGATAATAAGAATCTCTACGCCGTTTCGAATATCGGCCGCGACAAACAGGCTGTCGTGACGATCGATCCAACCACCGGGAAGGAATTGGAGAAGCTCTATGAAAATCCAGAGGTCGATGTCGCCGCCCTCGCTTTTTCGAAGAAGCGCAAGGTGGTGACCTTTGCCGCCTTCGAGACGTGGAAAACGGAGCGGAAGTTCTTCGATTCGCAGACCGAGGCGATGTATAAAACGCTGGCCGAAAAACTGCCTGGGTATGAAGTCGAAGTGGTCGCGAACGACAAGGCGGAAGACAAATTTATCGTCATGGCGAGCAACGATCGCTCGCCCGGCACGCGCAATCTTTACGACGCCAAGACCGGCACCCTGACGAAGCTGGTCGAGGTTTCGCCCTGGCTGAAAGAGGATCAAATGGCCGTGATGAAACCAATCGAATACCAAAGCCGCGATGGCCTCACGATTCACGGCTACCTCACCCTCCCGCTCGGGCGCGAGGCGAAGAATCTGCCGGTCGTGATCAACCCGCACGGTGGCCCTTGGGCGCGCGACTCCTGGGGCTTTAATCCCGAAGTGCAATTTCTGGCCAACCGCGGCTACGCGGTCCTGCAGATGAACTTTCGCGGTTCGACCGGCTACGGTCGTAAATTCTGGGAGGCGTCTTTCAAGCAGTGGGGCAAGTCGATGCAGGACGACATTACCGACGGCGTGCAGTGGCTCATCAAGCAAGGGATCGCCGATCCGAAACGCGTCGCCATTTACGGCGGCAGTTACGGCGGCTACGCCACGCTCGCTGGCGTCACCTTCACGCCGGATCTCTACGCGGCAGCGGTCGATTACGTCGGGGTGGCAAACATGTTTACCTTCATGAAAACGATTCCGCCTTATTGGAAACCGTTCCTCGACATGTTCCACGAGATGGTCGGCGACCCGGAGAAGGACAAGGCCATGATGGAAGCCGTCTCGCCCGTCATGCACGCGGACAAGATCAAGACGCCGCTCTTCGTCGCGCAGGGCGCGCATGATCCGCGCGTGAACAAGGACGAATCAGATCAGATGGTGGCGGCGCTGAAGAAGCGTGGTGTCGAAGTGGAATACATGGTGAAGGACAACGAAGGCCACGGTTTTCATAACGAAGAAAATCGCTTCGATTTCTATGGCGCGATGGAGAAGTTTCTTGCGAAACATCTGAAGCCAGCCGCCTGATCTCAACGCAACGCCGTGGTCGAAGCTTCGAAGCTTCGCTGTGCGAAGCGCGGGCTTCAGTTTGTTTTGCCTAACGATCGCTCACGCCCGCGCCTTCCGGAAGGGTCTACATCACTAGACCGGCGGCAAACCTTCTTCCGTATCGCCGGTGTCGATACCCCGGCGCAGGCGACTGTGGCCGACGCCATAGAAGAAATAGATGAGAAGCCCCAGCACGAGCCAGATAAAGAATCGGATCCAGGTCTCGATCGGCAGGCTTAGCATCAGCGCGCCACAAAAGAGCACGCCCAAAATGGGAAAGACCGGCACGAACGGCACCCGAAACGGTCGCGGCCGGTCCGGATCTTTTCTGCGCAGCACGATCACACCGGAACAAACCAGCGCGAAGGCGAAGAGCGTGCCGATATTGGTCAGGTCGGCTAACGAGCCGATATCCGTCAGCATCGCGACTCCGCCGACGACAATGCCGGTCCAGATGGTCGTGATGTAGGGCGTACGAAAACGCGGATGGATCCGGGCGAAATACGCCGGGAGCAGTCCGTCGCGAGCCATGGCCATAAAGATCCGCGGCTGGCCGAGCTGGAAGACGAGCAGGACCGAGGTCAAGCCCGCCAGCGCACCGGCGCTGATCAAGGCCTGTGCCCACGGCTTGGCCGCAAAGGCTGTCGCGACCGCAGCCGAGTCGCCCAGGTAAGTCGTGTATTTTTTCATGCCCGTGAGCACCAGCGACATCATGACGTAGAGGAGCGTGCAGATGATCAGGCTGGCGATCATCCCGATGGGAAGATCGCGACGCGGATTCTTGGTCTCTTCCGCTGTGGTCGAGATGGCGTCGAAGCCGATGAAGGCGAAAAAGACAATCGCGGCTCCGCTCATCACCCCCCCGAAACCGCTTGGCATGAAAGGGTGCCAATTGGTCGGATTGACCAGGAACGAACCGAACGCGATCACGAAAACGACCACCGCGAGTTTGATGATCACGATGATGGAGTTAGCCGTGGCACTTTCCCGAATGCCGTAGACAAGCAGCGCGGTCACCGCCATCACGATGAGAAACGCGGGCAGATTGAACGCGATCGAATGGCCCATCAGCACCGGCAGAGTGGTCGAAGAATAATCGTTCAGGACCGCGCCGCCTTTGGCGACAATGGTGGCGGCGGTGGTGTGGTCACTGACCAGCCAGAGCGGAAACTTGAGTCCAAAATTCGCGCATAACTGGACAAAATATCCTGCCCAACCGACCGCCACGGCCATGTTCCCGACGGCGTATTCCAGGATCAAATCCCAGCCGATGATCCACGCAATGATCTCGCCTAACGTTGCGTAGGAGTAAGTGTAAGCCGACCCCGAAACCGGAATCATCGACGCGAGCTCGCTATAACAAAGCGCCGCGAAACCGCAGGCGACCGCCGCTACGACGAAGGAAAGCGCCACGGCCGGCCCTGCCGCCGGCCGACCGAAAACGAGATCAGTGTGGTTGGCCCACGATATGATGAAATTGAGCACCGGCGTTTTCACGATCGAGTCGCCGACCCGGGCCGCTTCCCCCGCCGCCGCCGTGCCGGCGAGCGCAAAGATGCCCGCGCCGATGATTGCGCCGATCCCGAGACAGGTGAGATCGAACGCAGTGAGCGAGCGTTTCATGATGCGATCGGGCGCTTGCGATTCGCGCATCAGGAGCTCAGGGCTTTTGGTTTGGAAGAGTTTGAATCCCACAGTGTTCTCCGGTTATTTCGCCTGAAGCGGCGAAAGTGGGCGCATCGTGGCACCGTGGCCCAGCGTAGGTCAATCCTTTGTTTCAGCAGGAACTCCCGGGTGCTGGCGCGGATTTAGCTCCCCGGGAAGACATGCCGGCCCTCTCGGGAACCAATCTCTTCGCCGGTCTGCTCTTCAGCAGCGTCGGTTTTGTCGGCTTCATTTACGGTAAACGTCTCAGCCTTTGGAAGCCGATGTTCCTCGGTCTGGCACTTATGGCCTACCCTTATTTCATCGAGGACACGATGACGCTCTGTCTCATCGGACTGGTTGGCTCGGCCGCGCTCTTCCTCTTGCGGAACTGATTCCCGCAGCTACGAATTGGACTTGCGCTCGCGGCTTGAATAATCTGGCGGCCATGTCCGATGAAACGCCGCTCATCCTCGGTGATGCGCTCGTCGCGGAACTCGATCGGCCGCGCCGCCGCCGCTGGCTTCGCGGGAAAATGGCCCCCCTTCCTCCGCTGACTCATTGCGAGAACTGCGGAAGCGCACTGACCGGTCGGTATTGCGCGCAATGCGGTCAGCCGGCGATCGATTATCGCCGCTCTTTCCCGTCGCTCCTGGCCGATGCGGCCGATGCTTTTTTCAACTTCGACGCGCGCTATTTCCAATCCTTCGCCTGGCTTCTAGTGAAGCCGTGGCGCCTAACGAACGAGTTTATCGAAGGCAAGCGCGCCCGGCACGTGCACCCACTGCGTGTTTATCTCATTGCGAGCGTCATCTTTTTCCTCGTCGTCAATTATTTGGCGAAAGACAGCCACCTGCAGACGAAGACGGAAGGAGATCAGGCCAACTTCGGTATCGTGAGGGGGACGCCGGTCGCTGGCCCATCGGTCGCGTCGACCCCAACTCCTCTAGCCACGGTCACCCCGGCCGCCTCGGCCCGTCCCCGTTTCAGCCTCGATCTGCGTGACACCCAGGCAGCGCGCGAAAAACGAGGCTTTGCTGCCACCTTCGACAACGCGGACAACAAGCCCGGCCTGGGCGGCTGGATTGAGAGACGCGCCCGCGAAAAACTCGGACCCACCGGCGATCGCGGAGATCTGTTTCTGCGGGGAGTGATTCAGAACCTCGCGCCCATGGTGCTCTGCTGCATCCCGCTCTTCGCCCTAGTGCTCAAGATTCTTTATGTTTTCAAACGCCGTTTCTACATCGAGCACCTGGTCTTCGCCCTTCACACCCACGCCTTCATTTTTCTCAGCACAGTCATCATCATCGGGATCGGCTTTCTGCTCGCGCTGCAATCGACCGTGTTGACGGCGGTCTTCTGCCCGCTGCTCTCGTGCGTGGTCATAGTGCAGCTGCTCTTCGCGATTCGGCGCGTCTATCGGCAGAACTGGTTTGCCACCATCGTCAAATTCCTCCTCGGCAGTTGGATCTACTGTGTGTTGTTGAGCCTCGCCTTTGGCATTACGGCCGCCGTCACGCTCGTCCTGCCCTGACGAATTTCGTTAACCAATCGAGCGAATCACTCCGCCATCCGCGCGGACCGACGCGCCATTCATGGCTGCGGCCAGCGGACTGCAGACGAACGCGACCACGTCCGCGATCTCGTTAGGCTCGATGAAGCGCTGCAGGATCGAGCTCGGCCGGGCGTTCTTGAAAAAGTCCTTCTCAAACTCCTCGTTGCTCATCTTATTCTCCTGCGCGAGCTGGCCGACGAACTCCGTCACGCCCTCCGAGGCCGTCGGTCCCGGCAGGACTGAATTGACCGTCACCTTCGTGTTCGCGCAGGTCTCGGCCAGGCCGCGCGCGATCGCGAGCTGCGCGGTCTTGGTCATGCCGTAGTGAATCATCTCGGCCGGAATCTGGAGACCGGATTCGCTCGAAATGAAAATGATGCGGCCCCAGTCGCGCGCTTTCATTCCGCCGAGGTAAGCGCGGCTCAGGCGCACCCCGGAGAGGACGTTGACGGCGAAGAATTTCTCCCAATCCGCGTCGGGAATTTTCTCAAACGGTTTCGGTTCAAAAATGCCGACATTGTTGACCAAGATATCAAGTTGCGGTAATTGCCTAACGACTTCGTCGCAACCCTCCGCCGTGCCCAGATCCGCCGCGATGCCGTGGACCTTCGCTTCGCTAAATTCATTCTGCACCGCAGCGACTGCTTCGTCGACGCGCTTTTGCGTGCGCCCACTCAGCCAGACCTCCGCGCCCTCACGCGCCAATCGAGTGACGATGGCGAGCCCGATCCCAGCGGTCGAACCGCTCACGAAGGCTTTCTTGTCTTCCAGTTCCAGATTCATGCCGGTTATCTAAAGCCGGGCGCGGCGTCGCGCCACTTGCCACCAGCGAACGCTCCGGGTAGAAAAGCCTATGGGTCGTCAATGGTTGCACGCCAAACGCGAAGTGGCTGGTCTGAAAAAAGGCCAGGTGGTCGGCAAACTCGTGAAGGAAATCGCCGTCGCCGCGAAGATGGGTGGTCCGGAGCCAGCGGGAAACGCCCGGCTCTTTGCCGTGATGGAGAAAGCGCGTCGCGCCAGCGTTTCGCGCGACGCGATTGAGCGTGCGATTAAAAAAGGCGCGGGCATCGGAGATGAGAAACTCGAGCTCGAGCACGTTGTTTTCGAAGGCTACGCGCCGCGCAAAGTGGCGGTTATCGTCGAGATCCTGACCGACAACAAGAACCGCACCGCGCCGGAGATCCGGGTGCTTTTTAAGCGCGGCCAGCTCGGGGCGCCGGGAAGCAACAAGTTCCTTTTCGATCATGTGGGATTGGTCGAAGCGCATCATGCCGACCCGGCCGCGGACATCGAAGGCGCGGCCATCGAGGCCGGCGCGCAGGAAGTCGAGCCACTGAGTTCCGAGCAAAACGACGACATTCCCGAAGGCGTGGCCGGCGCACGACTCACGACCGCGGCAGCAGATCTGCACGCCGTCTCGCAATGGCTTTCGCAGAACGGCTGGACCGTGGTGACGAGCGAACTCGGCTATGTGGCGAAGAATTATCCCGAGCTGAGTGACGACGAGCGCACGCAGGTAGGAGAATTTCTGCAGACCATGGAAGACCACGAGGACGTCCATCGCGTCTGGGCGGCGGTTCGTTAGGCGAAATGTTCGACGAAACCAGCGAAGGGATCATGGGCGACGCGATCGTCTCGCCGCCGGAGCAGCCGGAGCGAAGGCGTCGCAGTTTTTTCGGCCGCTCACCGCGCAGGAAGGATGCGCCGACGTCGTTCACGCATTGCGAAGACTGCGGCACGAAGTTGCACGGGGGCTACTGTTCACACTGCGGGCAGGTTGCGGTCGATTATCGCCGCTCCTTCCGGCACGTCATCGCCGATGTGGCCGAGTCCTTTCTGAACTGGGACTCGAAGTTTACCAAGACACTCGGGCTCCTCATGATCCGGCCGGGCTGGCTCACGAATCAGTTCACGGTTGGCCGGCGCACCCGTTATCTTCATCCGCTAAGAGTCTATCTGCTGGTCAGCGTCGTCTTCTTTCTCTGCGCGCGTTTTCTGCCGATCAGCCCCGTGGCGCGTTCCAGCGCGGACTTCACGCCGCAGACCCGTGCCGAGGTCGAAGAATCGATCAACAAGATCCCGGTCTTGCCGAAGGACATGCGCGATGAGGTCAGCAAAGCGCTGCGCGAGGAAGAGAAAAAATCCGCGGCCCGGAAAGAGGCAGCCATGAAGAAAAACATCTCGCCGGTCATCCAAATCGACGAAGGGGGAAAGGACACGGAGGGTCGTTTTGGGAAGTGGCTCGAGAAACGAGTGAAAGACAAGGTCGGCGAAGACGGCACGAAAACGCAGCTCTTCGCCGAAACGCTGCGGGATAACATCTCGACCATGATGCTTTTTTGCATCCCGCTCTTTGCCTTCGTCCTGAAGATTCTCTACCTGCGCCAGGGCCGCTTCTACATCGAGCACCTCGTTTACGCGCTCCATATCCACTCGTTTTTTTACATCGCGGTCTTGCTGACCGTCTTCAGCGCGGTGGCGGCGAAACACTGGGCCCCGGCGCTGGAAGGCGCAGTGCTTTGGGTCTTCATCCTAGCCATCGTGGCGCAGGTCTTCGTCTCCATCCGCCAGGTCTATCGCCAGAGCTGGCTTATGAGTTCGTTCAAGTTCTTCTTTGGCGGATTCGTTTACCTCTTTGTTATCGCCCTTGCGCTTTCGATCACCGCTTTCGCGACGATCGCTTTGCCGTAGGCTCGAAGCTAGAACTGAAAATAGATAAACGGCACGTATTGGGCTGGAGAGAAGAGAAGAATAATCGCCCAGCCTGCGCCGTAGGCGGCGGCGAAAACGGGTTCTGGAAGTCGTCGCCACCAAGTGGCCAGCACTCGTTTGTAATTCAGCCAATGAATCAGGGCTAGGCCCGCGAGAAGCCACCAAAGCTGCGGATTGAGACTTGCAGGACCGTTACTCTGGAGAAAAACAAAACTCCGGAAGATGACCATCGCCTTAGGCAGGTCGACCGCGCGGAAGAAGATCCAGCAGAGACAGACAAAGTAGAAGGTCAGGCACACCGCCAGGAGACGGCCGAGAGGCGCGACAAAGCGCGCCGAAGCTAGCTTCAAGTTACTAAGTCGAGCGCGTGCCATCGACCAGAGCTGATGCGCGATAAGACCCAGACCATGAAGGCCACCCCAGAGAACGAAGACCCACGATGCGCCATGCCAGAGACCGCCGAGGAGCATGGTGATAAGCAGGTTCCGATATCTGAAGAGAGAAGATCCGCGATTCCCGCCTAACGAAATATAGAGATAGTCACGGAGCCAGGTAGAAAGACTGATATGCCAGCGTCTCCAGAAATCCGTGATGGAGGATGCGAAGTAGGGAAAGTTGAAGTTAATCGTGAGCGAATAGCCGAGCAGACCGGCGACCGCGATTGCCATGTCCGTGTAGCCGGAGAAGTCGCCATAAATCTGCACAGCGTAGAGCAGCACGCCGATCCAGGTGCTTCCGACGCCGTAACTCTGCGGTTGAGAGAAGAACTGGTCAACGAAAGGCGCCACCCCATCCGCCACGCAGGCCTTCTTCAAAAACCCGATTAGAAACAGAACGAGCGCGCCTCGCACATCGACCTGTGACCATTGCGGCCGCACCTTCGTCTGAGGCAAGAAATGCATGGCGCGGACAATCGGACCGGCCACCAGCGGCGGGAAAAAGCCGATGAAGAACGCCAGGTCCAGGAAACTGCGTTCGGCTCGAAGATGGCGGCGATAGACTTCGATCGTGTAGCTGATCGATTGGAAGGTGTAGAAGCTGACCCCGTAAGGCAGGATGATGCGCAGACTGTGGAGCGAGGTTTCGAGGCCGATCGAAACGAGGAACTGATGAGCCGAGCCAATGAAAAAATTAAGGTACTTAAAGATGCAAAGGGTGCCGAGATTAACTCCCAGACTAACAAACAAAAGACACTTCCGGCGCCATTCGCTCTCAGTATCTTCCAGCCTGAGGCCCACCAGATAGTCCATGCAGGTAGAGCCCAGCAGAACGAGAGGAAACCACCAACCGGCCGGCAGGTCTGCCCATGGCCCTTTGACCAGGTGGGTGACAAAGGAAAGAGGGGCTCCGACAAAGAAGCAGGCGTAAAAGAAATAACTGCACGCCAGGAGGAAGACCTTGCGTGCCGTATTCGAGCGCAGAGCCCACGCCACGCAGAGAACGACCGCGAAAAAGATAAAGAAGCGGGACTCGACGAAAAGCACAGGACGACCTAGCGGGCAGTTCTAGTGCGATGAGGCGAGGGCGCGCATAAACTGCTCGGCCAGGTCCCGGGTGAAGAGGGCTGCGCCGCGGGCGTTGAGATGCTCGGCGTCAGGCCGATTCTCTTCCGCGTAGAGCGGTGCATACTCCTGGAGATCGTCGAAGGAGAAAAGCAAGTGACCAGGCGGAGCATCCACCCCGGATCCACGGGCAGATCGGAGAGAGGGCGCGACCACGAAGACCAGTTGGATTTTTTGGGCCGCGAGTTCGTCGGCAAGGTTCGTTAGCTCGCTCCTCATGGTCGGGTCGGCCGCACGCGTCTGGGATTTCTGTCTGGCCGCGCGTAGTCTCGCCTCATATTTTGGGCGCATCTGGGCAGACATGTCCTTGTTGAGGGGGTTGAAGCCGTCACCGTCTGGTCCAAGCCCGGCTCGTCCGCCGAAAGCGACCCTGGTGAAAGCGAGATTGAGGTTTGAGACGTTCGTCGTGCTTCCGACTTCGTCATCCTGAGGCGAAGCGTGCCCACCAGGACGAGACTGCAACTCAAAGAAGAGATATTTCAGGTTTCGCGGTCGGAGCGCGGCGACCTCATGGGCCAGAGCCAGGCAACCGGGCGATCTCATCTTATCGACTCCCAGATTAAAGGATCGCCAGTGATGCACGTCCGCATCGGCAAGATGATCAAAGAGTCGCGGCGAGATTCCATGATAGATGCGGCTCGACCCGATAAACACGATATCGAAGTTATCTTTCTTCTCGGTGAAGAACCGCCAGCGCGGGGATTCGGGGTCCATTTCTTTGGCGGAGTAAGCCGGGGAGCCAAGAAAAGCGCTCAGCCAGACATAGGTGAAGAGCGCCAGGGAAATTCGCCGCGAGAAGTTCATCCGCCAGCGGCATTAGCACGAATCGAAATCAGCGGCAAGAAGTGGATTTGCCTAACGAGGTCGCAGGGCAAGTGCCTGGGTGAAATCGTCCGCCAGGGTCCGAGTGAAAAGCTCGGCCCCGCGTCCGTTGAGATGTTCGGTATCGAGACGGTTAGGTTCCGCGTAGTAGGGGGCATAGCGGGTAAGATCGTCGTAATCAAACAAGAGGTCGCTCTTGGGAGCGTAGAAGGCAGAACCACGCGCGCCGCCTACGGACGGCGGCACGAGAAAGATCACCTCGATACCATACCTTTTCATCTCGACCACGAAGTGTTGCAGCTCGCTCCGCATGATCGGATCGGGCGGCCGGAAGGGCGGGTGATGCTGGGCGTCGCTGAAGCCCTTTCGATACGTGGCAAGCGTGGCGTTGCTCATCGGGCGGGACATGGCGAAGTAGCCGTCCCAGTTTTTCGGCAGGTTCGCGCCTTTAGCTGGCTGCAGTGGGGCCGCCGGGCGGAGCCAGGAGGGTCCGGAAGCGAGAGCACTCTGCACAATACGCAGGCCTTCGCCGAAATTAGTTAGGTTTCGCACCCAAAGCCGTGTATCCGCCAAAAGAACGGGAGCGAATCGATCGAAACGCTGAAAAGAAAACGGTATTCCGGGCAAGCCGGCACCCTTGCCTGTCAGGCCCAGCGTGAATTTGCGAAAACCCTCGACCAGAGAATCCCAATCTCGCCAGTAGACGTCGCGTTCCTTGACCGTCTCATCGCCAATGGGCGTGCCGGCGTTGATGTACGCTTGCAACTCCAGAAAGATAAATTTGAGCTTTTTCGGATGCAGCGAGAGAAGCCGTCGCGCCAAGGCAAAACCTTCCGCGGTGTTCATGCCATCCATCGCGGCATTGAAGGATCGCCAGTTATGACCCGAGGCACGCATGAGGCGATCAAAGACTTTCGGCGAGACGCCGTGGTAGATGCGGCTCGATCCGATAAAAACGATGTCGAACTGGTCTTTTTTCACCGCAAACCGCTGCGTTTTGAGGGTGATCCCGTTCACCTCCTTGGGGAAAAACCAACCGATCCCGGCGCAGACCAGGAAAAAAGCGAAGGCGGCGCAGAGCCAGTTCAGTCCGACGCGCCAGGAGTTTTTCATTCCTTGGCCATCTACGCGATGGTTCGGTCTGCTGCGGAGCTTACACTTCCGGCCTCGAGTATCGCCCGTGCCCTGGCGAGCGCCTCTTGAAGTTTGCTGTCATCCTTTCCCGCACCGCGGGCCTGCTCTGGTCGTCCGCCGCCCTTTCCTCCCACGATCGGAGCGACCTGTTGGATGATCACCCCCGCTTGAAATTTATTTGTGAGGGCTTTGGGCACAACCGCGACGAGGTCAACCTTGCCCCCGTTTGAGCCCGCCAGGAATAGCGGGCCGCTGAATTCAGCTTTCAGAACATCGGCGATGGTCTGGAGAAGGTTGCCGTCCGCGCCGGCGATTTCCGCGACAATTAGATCGGCGCCTTGGTGGGATTCAAGCAGGTCGCGCGCGACGGCCGCGGCTCGTTTCTGCAGATCGGCCCCTGCGGACTTAGCATTTTCTTTTTCCCACTCGCGCACTTCTGCATCCAACTCGTCGAGCTGCTTCGCTCGCTGATCGATGGTGGTGATTTCGTTAGGGGAAAAGGCTGGTAATTGCGGGAGCCCCGGTTTTTTCTTTGCCAACGCGGCAAACTTTTCTTCCTGCCGGGCGGATTCGTTCTTGGCCCAGGCGTCCAGCGCCGTGCCGGAAACGGCTTCGATTCGCCGGATGCCGGCGGCGATCGCGCCTTCGCTTAGGATGCGGAACGATGCGATGTCGCCCGTCGCGCGCACGTGCGTGCCGCCGCAAAGCTCCATCGAGTAGCCGTTCAATTGGTTAGGCGCGCCACCGATTTGGACCACGCGGACGACCTCACCGTATTTGTCGCCGAAGAACTGCATGATGTCCGTCCGCGCCTTTGCTTCGGCGAAGGGGATTTCCGTCCAGGCCACCGGCCCGTTCTCCACGATCTTTTCGTTCACCAGTTTCTCGACGGCGCGCACCTGCTCCTTCGTGAGGGCGGCGCTGGTGAAATCAAAGGTCAGCTTTTCCGGACCGACATAGCTGCCTTTTTGCGTTGCATCGTGACTCACGATCTCGTGCAACGCCCAATGCAGCAGGTGCGTCACGGTGTGATGGCGCTGGATCGCGCCCCGGCGCTTTTCGTCGAGTCGGAGGGTCACGTGGTCGCCTACCTCTGGGGAGTCGTCACCTTCGAGAAAATGCAAGACCGTCGGTCCCGACTTCAAGGTGTTTTGCACCCGCCATGATTTGCCGCCGGCCACTAGCTCGCCCGTATCGCCAACCTGACCGCCCATCTCGGCGTAACAGACCGAGTTGTTCAAGATCGCGACCGTCTTCCCTTTGACTGAGAGCACTCCGAGGACATCGGCGCCGGTATGATCGTGTTCGTAGCCAAGAAAATTCGTCGGCTCGTTCGTTCCGATCTCGGAGAGTGCGACGACTTCCTTCTTCTGCGCCGAGCGACCGCGCGCGCGTTGCTCCTCCATTAGCTGCTCGAAGCCTTCGGTATCGACCGTGAGTCCCCGCTCCCGCGCCATCAGCTCGGTCAAATCGAGAGGGAAGCCCTGTTCGTCGTAGAGACGAAATGCGAAGTCAGCCGGAATTTGCCCCGAACTTTCGCTCACCACGCTCTCGAAAAGCGCGATGCCTTTATCAAGCGTGCGATTAAAGGATTCTTCCTCGCGCTTGATTGTCTCCTGCACTTGCGCCTGGCGGTCGCGGAGCTCGGGGAAGACTTCGCTCATCGTGCGGACGAGGACGTCGACGAGTTGGTGGAAGAACGGCTCGTGGAAGCCTAACGAGCGGCCGTAACGCACGGCCCGGCGCAGGATGCGGCGCAGGACATAGCCGCGGCCCTCGTTGCTCGGCTGGATGCCGTCAGCGATTGCGAAACTAAGGGTGCGGAGGTGGTCGGCGATGACGCGGAAGGCGATGTCGATCTTTTCCTGCTCGCTCTTGGCGGCGGCTCCCGGTTTAGGCAGGGACGAGGTGTATTTCTTGCCGCTCAGTTGCTCGATTTCGTCAAAGATCGGGCGGAAAACGTCGGTCTCGTAGTTCGAGATCGTGCCGGTGAAATCGGTGAATTTCTTCGTCCCTTGCATGATTGAGACGG
>JBPCLK010000165.1:0-6371 GCA_051003355.1 Chthoniobacterales bacterium
GACTCCGTTCAGTCGCAGCTAGAGTGATCCACGCTACGCTTGCCACGCTACGAGGGCCATTGCCCTAAATCGGATGCCCGAAGTTCGAGGCGGCGTCTTTGCAATAGAGACGCCGCTTCCCGGCTGACCCGCAGAGCACGGGATTTAGGGCGCAGTGGGCGAATGTTGACGAAATAGTAGCAATGTTGGCTGAGGCCAAACCGTGGACCGCTCAGCGTTTATTAGCGATTCACGGACCCTACCTAGATCCCTGTCATGATCGCGACGAGGCGGTCGAGAAAAGGCGCCTGGGCGTCTTTTATTTTATGAAGAGCTTCTGGGACGGAAAAGAAGGCAACGCGATCGATCTCGGGAAACGGTTGTATCTTTCCGGAATGCGGTGGCCATTCCATCTCGAAAGCGTTGCTGCGGTGCTGGAAGGTCTCGGGTAAATCGCCTTCGAAAGCCCAGCCATGGACGACTTTGCCGCCTTTCTGGGTGATTGATCCAATTGGCAGCCAATCGCCTACCGCGGGAACTCCTACCTCTTCTTCGAACTCAATCCTAGCCCGGGCAAGTAAGTCTTCACCTTCCTCCTCGGGCTCTCCTTTTGGGATCGTCCAAAAGCCATCGTCTTTCCGAGCCGAGTAGGGTCCGCCGGGATGGGCTAGTAAGACCTCTAATTGCCCTTCCTTTCTCCGAAACATGAGAAGGCCGGCGCTGGTTCGTGGGCGTTTCACGGCAGAGCGGTCAGGATGGACTCGGGTCTATCACATTAACTGCGGAGGCCCGAAGCGCCGGAGCCGGCTACCCTCCTAGCGTTTCACAGAGATCTTGTTCTCGACGTCCTTCGCTCCGGGCACCGCCTTGGCGATCTCCTGGGCGCCTTGCTTTTGATCGTCGGAGATGACAAAGCCGCTCAACTGCACGGTTCCCTTAAAAGCGGCGACCTGGACGTCGGGAAACTTAAAGCTGGGCGAAGTGGCAAAACTCGCTTTCACCTTTTCGGCCAGCTTTTCGTCCTCCTGCTGTTCGGCGATCGTCCGCTCGACAGGGTCAGGTTTACAGCTCGTCAGGATTGGGCTCAGGAGCAAGACTGCCGCCAGTCCCGCCGCAATCGTTAGTCGGATAGTTTTCATTTGATCACCTCTGCTGCGTTGTTGCAGGCATCTTCCCCGCATTGGTAGCCGCAGGGTCTCCCTATTGCCAATAGAAAAAGCCGAAATATCCGATCCGAGGCTGGTGAGCCGCGCGATCACGTTGGGCGCACAGAGGGGAAATCCTACTGCCGGTCGGCGCGTGGCATGCCATCCGGGCGCGCACTCCGCTGCGTTTTCTTTGTTCGCGCGCGCCTTACTCGCAAGAGAATTTCCCCTGAGTCTGGCGGCTAGCGTTACTTCTTCTCTTTACCTCGATGGTGCACGACAAGGAGGATGAGATAGACCAGGATCGCGAGATTAAGGATGAGAGTAATGACTTTCAGGCCGTTCGGATGTTTGGCGATCTCGTAAATTTCCAAAGGAAGAAAGGAGGCGGTGGCGATGATGGTGAGGTATTCGGCCCACTTCTTCTCAAAGAAAAGACCGGTGCCCTCGACCAGAAAAAGCGCGGCGTAAGCGAAAGTGAGGGCGCTGGCGACCTGCAGGTTCCTGCTGCTGATCAAGGGTGCCTTGGCGAGGAGCTCGGTGAGATATTTGTTATCAGGGTCGACACGCAGCGCGTCGGCCAGGTGGTGGAGAGTGACCGCGAGATTGCGACCGAGCAGATGGAGGAGTCCAAAACCAAGGAGGATGAGCAGCGCGCTCTTGATCCACTTGAAAACGGCGATGTAAAGAAGACTTCGGTGCTGGCGAGCGGGCATAAGACGACCGCGGCAGCGGTGCTTTAGGAATGTGGCGGAAGCGGGCTTCTTTAGGAAGCGGTTTAACCTGGCTGCCGACCGTCGGAGGTTTTCTCCAGCTGGCGCGCGAGGTGGTGCTGCTCGGGAGCGACTTGGGCGAGCTTAAGAGCGCGACGGAAGCTTTCGGCGGCGGTTTGATGTCGGCCGAGCTGTTGTTGCATTTCGCCGATGACGGCGTGGTAGAGGTGGTGCGACTCGATCAGATCGCGGCGGGGCATTTTCTCGATGGCGTCGAGAGCGGCTTGCGGGCCTTGGACGTGGGCGACGGCGACCGCGCGGTTAAGAGCGATGATGGGCGACGGGTTCCGCTCCTGGAGGCGGTCGTAGTGGCGCAGGATGCGAGCCCAATCGGTCGAGGCGGAGTCGGGCGCAAGGCAATGGCAGGCGGCAATGCCGGCTTGCAGGTGGTAGTCGCTCACTTCGACGCCACGGGAGCCTGCGGCGAGATGGACGAGGCCTTGGTCGATCAGGGAATGATCCCACTGAGAGCGATCCTGGTCGTCGAGCCGAAGAAGGTCGCCGTTGTCGTTCACACGGGTGGCGAAACGCGCGCTGCTCATGAGCATGAGGGCGAGCAAGGCCTGGCTGCGGGGTTGGCGGCCAGCCGGATGCGCGACGAGGAGGGACGTGAGACGAATGGCTTCGCGAGTGAGCTCGAGGCGGATGAGGGAATCGCCTGAGCTGGCTTTGTAGCCTTCGTTAAAGAGGAGGTAGAGCGCGGCGAGGACGCCGTTGAGGCGACGGGTGAGGTCTTCGCCCTCGGGAATCTCAAAGCCGACGCCCGCTTCCTGGATGCGGTGACGGGTGCGAGTGAGCTGTTTCTCGATCGCGGCTTCACTCGTTAGGAAAGCGCGCGCGATCTCGCCGGTGCTAAAGCCGCAGAGGACCTTGAGTGCGAGCACAACCTGGGCGTCGGTCGCGATGGCAGGATGGGCGCAGACGAACATGAGGCGCAAGGCGTCGTCACGGATCTCGTGGTCGCTCCGCTTCCCGGTCGCGGAGCTAGCGATGGTCTGGTCGAGGTAGGCAATGATGGACGGCTCTTTCGAGGCGGACATCTTCTGGTGGCGGAGGGCATCCTTGGCCAGGTTCATGGCCACGCGGGTGATCCAGGCGGAGGGGTTGTCGGGAATACCGCCCATCGCCCAGGTGCGCAGGGCGCGAAGCATCGCTTCCTGCGCGACGTCCTCCGCCAGAGCGAGGTTTTGCACGCCTAACAAACGTAGGAGTGCGCCATGCAGCCGACCGGTTTCGTGACGGAAGAAATTCTCCACTAACTGCGCCGGCACTGGAGGGACGGGAGCTGTCCCGTCCGGAGTTCGCGCCGGCTCGTCGTCGTCAGGCAAGACTCTCGGCAGCGGGAGCACGTTAGGCGCTGATGGTCGCCGCCGGCTCGCGCTGGCCCACGCCGAGGTGGCAGCTATCGGCCAGGCGGCGCACCTCGATGACAAGCCCATGTTCGAGCCCCGGATGATTCTGGGCAATGGCGGTGGCTTCATCGAGGTTCTCGACCATGAGCATGACGTAGCCGCCGATCGCTTCCTTCGCCTCAGCGAAGGGGCCGTCGACGACGCGTTCGCCGCGCGGGCCGGCCACGATGCGGGTCTCGAGCTCGAGCGGAGTGCCGCCGATGGCTTTCCCCTCGCCCGCGAGGTCGTCATACCAAGCGTTCCAGCGGGTCATGAGGAGCTGGCGCTCGTCCGCGGAGAGGTGTGCGTGCGTTTCGGGCCCGGAATTGCGGAAAAAGAGGATGTGTGGAGTGCGATTTGTTTCCATAGGTATTGCTTTGTGGTGGGTGGTCCGCAGTGCGGGCCTTCATCTCTATAACGAATGAGCGCGGCTCAGCCGGACATTCGTTTTCAAAAAAATCTCGCAGGTCAATGTCCGGAACCGGTTAGCTGGTTCGTTAAGTTATTGAAACACAATCCAACAACCAACCAAAACACACTTTATGATTACCTACATTCTCCTCGGCCTCGGAGCGGCTGTGGCCGCGCTAGTCGGTCTCATCGCCTCGCGCCCTGGACATTTCCGCATCACGCGGCGCATCTCCATCAACGCACCCGCTGATCTGGCTTTCGAACAGGTGAACGATTTTTATCTCTGGCAGGAGATGTCGCCTTACGTGAAAATGGATCCGGACGCCAGCTATAGCTTCGGCGGTCCGCGCGCGGGCGTCGGCGCCTCCCTGGCCTGGACCGGGAACAAGGAAGTCGGCGAAGGTCGCATGACCGTGAGCGAGAGCGAGCCTAACGAGCTCGTGAAGATGAAGCTGGAATTCTTCAAGCCATTCGCGGCGACCCACACGGCGGTCTTCACTTTCGTGGAAAATGGCGGCCAGACCGAAGCAACCTGGAGCATGTACGGGGCAAGCAAGTTCATGTGCAAAGCCTTCGGTCTCTTCGTGAACATGGACAAAATGATCGGCGACCAGTTCGAAGAAGGGTTGGCGCAGATGAAAGCCAACGCGGAGCGCAAAGCGGCCGCGAGCCATGAGGCGGCTGTTGCGGTCTGAAACAGACGAAGGAAGTTCGCTCATCATGAAATACGTCGACGGATACGTCCTACGGCGGATTCAAAACGATCGTGGAAGCGCAAAGCAAGTCCGCTTAATTGGATTGATCGATCAACCGGACACCGAATAGCAATACAACCATGAGTTCAGTTCGATTACTCGTTGGCACGCGCAAAGGCGCGTTCGTTCTCACCTCCGATGGGACGCGGAAGGATTGGAAGATCACCGGTCCGCACTTTGCCGGTTGGGAGATTTATCATGCGAAAGGTTCGCCAGTGGATCCGAACCGCATCTACGCCTCACAATCGACGAGTTGGTTTGGACAGTTGATCCAACGCTCGGATGATGGCGGCGAGACTTGGGAACCGGTCGGTAAGGATTTCGTCTACGACGGAACGCCGGGGACGCATCAATGGTACGACGGAACCCAGCACCCGTGGGAGTTCAAGCGCGTCTGGCATCTCGAGCCGTCGCTCACCGATCCCGACACGGTCTATGCGGGCGTGGAAGACGCGGGACTATTTCGCACGACGGATGGCGCCAGGACGTGGGAGGAACTGCCGGGATTGCGCAGCGCGAAAGGCAACCTTTGGCAGCCGGGCGCGGGCGGGATGTGTCTGCATACGATCCTGCTCGATCCGAAGAATCCGGCGCGCATCTTTGTTGCGATCTCGGCCGCCGGAGCATTCCGTAGCGATGATGGCGCGAAGACTTGGAAGCCGATCAACCAGGGACTCAAGTCACCCTACGAGTTGCCCGACTCGACCGCGGAGGTCGGCCATTGCGTCCATCGCATCGCGCTCCATCCGTCGCGGCCTAACGTTCTCTTCATGCAGAAGCATTGGGACGTGATGCGGAGCGATGACGCGGGGGATCTGTGGAGCGAAGTGAGCGATAACCTGCCATCGGACTTCGGTTTCCCGATCGATGTGCATGCGCATGAGCCGGAGACGATCTATGTCGTGCCGATCAAGAGCGACTCGGAACATTTCCCGCCCGACGGGAAGTTGCGCGTTTATCGCAGCAAGACCGGCGGCAACCAGTGGGAGGCCCTAACGAAAGGTCTTCCGCAGCAGGACTGCTACGTGAATGTGTTGCGCGATGCGATGGCGGTCGATTCGCTTGATGCGTGCGGCGTTTACTTTGGGACAACGGGCGGCCAGGTTTACGCCTCAGCCGATGCCGGCGAGAGCTGGAACGCAATCATCCGGGATTTGCCCGCGGTGTTGTCGGTCGAAGCGCAAACGCTGCCATGATTCGGGTCGTGCTCCCGGTGCATCTGCGAACTCTGGCCAAGGTCGGTGATGAGGTGCAGCTGGAGGTGGAAGGCGCGGTGACGCAGCGGGCGATTCTAGACGCCCTGGAAGCGCGCTATCCGCTCTTGCGCGGCACGATTCGCGACCAAACGTCGCAGAAGCGCCGCGTGCTCGTTAGGTTCTTTTGTTGCAGCGAAGATTTCTCCCACGAATCGCCCGATACTCCCGTTCCCGACGCGATCGCTGACGGCACCGAGCCGTTCTTTATCGTCGGGGCGATGGCGGGGGGCTAGGCCGGTTCGTTGCTCTAAACCTTCTGAAACACGGCGATGACGGAGGATCGCCGTCCGGAGAAGCGGAGCGCTTCTTTCCTGTCATCCTATGCCCGAAAGGAACGGGCTCCCGCTCGTCCATGCTCATTTCGTGCTTTCCTGACTCCTGCTAATTTCTGATTTCCTAATCAATCACCTCCCAGCCGCCGCAGATATTCGCGATCCCAAGCGGCGGGGATGCTCTCCCGCGGCGAGTAAGGTCCCGGCTGGTAGGCGCGGGAGGCGATTCCCTGCTGGCTGAGCTCGCAGACGTGCCAGTCCTGCTTGTTGGTCATGTCCCAGAACTCGATCGCGTCTTCGGGATGGAAGTCGGAGTCGGCAGCTGCCTCCGGATGAAAGAACCAATCGCACTCGATCACAGTCTCCTTCGGCGATTTGGGCCTGAGCTG
>JBPCLK010000166.1:0-10486 GCA_051003355.1 Chthoniobacterales bacterium
CCCCGGCGGCGTCGCGGGTGACGGTGAAGAGGCCCTTTTTGGAACGCGCGTTGTAGAGTCGCTGAATGGTCGCGCGCAAGCCGTATTGCGAAATACCAATGCCGACCTGGCGCGAGGCGACCTGCTCGACCGTGTGGGCTTCATCGAAAATAAGGAAGGCGTTAGGGAAAAGGTAGCCTTCCTCGCGCTCCGCCTGCTCGTCGGGGCTCCCGAGCAACATGAAAAGGAGGGTGTGATTGATGACCACCACGTCCGCGCTGAGAAGTCGTTTTCGCGCTTGCTGGAAAAAGCAGCGCGAATTCTGGCCGCACGTCTTGGCCGTGCAGATGTGGGCCTCACTGCAAACCTGCGTCCAAACCTTCGGATCGGGCTCGATCGGCAGATCGCTCAAAGTGCCGTCCACCGTCGTGCGCGCCCAATCGGCCAGTCGCGCGAGATCGGCTTGCTCGGTCGTGTTGAAAAGCTCATTCGCGCTTTGCAAGGCGCGTTCCAGCCGGCGCGGGCAGAGATAGTTCTGCCGCCCTTTCATGAGCGCGGCCTCGAACTCGATCGGCAGGATCTTTTTTACAATCGGGATGTCCTTGTGCAGAAGCTGCTCCTGGAGGTTGATCGTGTGAGTCGAAATGATCGCCTTTTTCTTTTGCTCGACGGCAAAGAGCGTCGCCGGAATGAGATAGGCGAGCGATTTCCCCACGCCCGTGCCGGCTTCCACTACGAGGTGACGCTGCTCCTCCAGCGCCTGCGCGACGGCGGCTGCCATCTCCTGTTGTTGCGGTCGAAACTCGAAGTTCCGCGCCTTGGCCAGGAGCCCGTCTGGTGCGAAAATCGAACGCACGCGCTCGACAAATTCGCTCCCAAGGGAATCTTTCAGCGCGATCACCCGCGAAGTTACGCGGGAAACTCGAATATCGAAGGCTGAAATCCGAAACAAATTGGAATGATCGATCACCAGATTTCCAGCGCAGTGCGTCCGACGTTTTTGCCTCTTCGAGTTTCCGATTTCGGAATCGTTATCGAATTTCGAGAGTCGGAGTTGAATTTTCCCCAATGAGATTACTCGACCGCTATATCATTCGTAGTTTTTTCCAGCCTTACATTTATTGCATCCTGGGCTTCCTCGCGATCTGGCTCATCTTCGACATCAGCGATAACAGCTCGACCATCTTCGACGAGAACGCTTCGCTCGGCATGGTGGCCCGCTTTTACTGGACGCAAATCCCGCAGGTGCTCGTCATTCTCCTGCCTATTTCTCTGTTGCTCGCGCTGCTTTTTTCCCTCGGTCGCATGTCGCGCTCCAACGAGATTGTCTCCATGCTCACCGCCGGAGTCAGCGTGCCTCGGGTGATCATGCCGCTTCTGGCCATTGGTTTGCTGACCACGGGCGCCGCGCTGGCCTTGAATTATTCGCTGGCCGCGCACGCCGAACTGGCTCGCAAGAATTTTATCGGCCAGGTCAAACGCGGCCAGCGCGAAGTGGTCATCACGCAACAGGTCTTCCGCAATCGGACGGATAACCGCACCTGGTATATCGCGCGGTTTCGTCCCCAATCGAATGAGTTCTTCGCCGTGCAAATCGTGCAGCAAGACGCCGACGAGAACATCATCAAAAACTACATCGCCACCGATGCCGTTTATGAGCCCGAATCCAAGACCTGGCGTCTCCAGAAAGTGAAGACGGTCGACTACGATCGCGCGGGGAATATCACCGACGAGAAGATTATTCCATTTCTCGTCATTTCGCATTGGAGCGAGACGCCCTATCGGCTTCGCAGCGCCAATATCCGACCGGAGTTTCTCGGGATCTCGGAGCTGAGGGAGTATCTGCGCTTCAACTCCGATTTCCCAGAGACACTTCTGGCGCCGTTTCGCACGCAACTGCAATACCGCTGGGCGCTGCCCTGGACCTGTTTCGTAGTGGCGGTCATGGCGGCTCCGCTCGGCATCGGATTTTCGCGTCGTGGCATTTTGGCCAGCGTGGCCTTGGCCATCGGTATGGTTTTCACGTTGAACTTTTTGAGTCATCTCTTCCTCGCTCTCGGGGAAGGGGACCGCGTTTCGCCAATCACCGCCGCCTGGGCTCCGAATCTGATGTTTCTGCTGGTGGGCCTTTACCTGCTGCGCCTGCGGGCGACCAACCGCGAAGCGCCCAGCTTTAATCCAGCAACGCTCTGGCGTAACCTGCGCGCGACATGAATCCTCTCGCCGACGAATGGTCGATCCAGCATCGGGCCGAAGTCTGCGCGGTGACCGGCCAGCCGTTTGCCGCGGGCGAACCGTTTTACACTCTGCTTTTCCGCGATGGGAATGACTTTCGCCGACAAGACCTGAGCGAGGACGCCTGGCAGCAGCGGAACGAAAATTTGCAGCCCTTTTCCTTCTGGCGCGGAAGTTTTGAGCCACCTCCAGCCGCGCCTCCGGAAGCGCTGCCCAAGGAAAATGCCGAGGAACTTTTCCGGCGGCTCGTGGTGGCCGCCGACCGCGCGAATGCGAACGCCTGTTACGTGCTGGCCGCGATGCTCGAGCGGAAACGAATTCTTAAGCAGATCCAGGTGGAGGATAACGATCAGGGCCGCGTTTTGATCTATGAGCATGTCAAAACCGGCGACGTCTTCGTCGTGCCGGATCCGCAATTGCATCTCGCTGAGCTCGGCGCGGTGCAGACGGAGGTGGCGCAGCTTCTGCAAAGCAGCGGCGCGATGACCTAACGATGACGCTGCCCTGGTTCGCCAACGGGACTTTCCCGCTTTATCTCGCGCCCATGGCGGGCGTGTCCGACAAGATCTTCCGCCAGCTTTGTAAGGAACGCGGCGCCGATGTGCTCGTGACCGAGTTTGTCTCGTCCGAAGGGGTCTTTCGGCGCAATACCCGCACCCGCGGCTACCTCGATTTCGATCAAATCGAGCGGCCGCTGGGAGTGCAATTATTCGGCGGCCACGCCGGGCACATGGCGGAAGCGGCGCGCCAGGTGGTCGATTGGGTGCAACCCGATTTCATCGATCTAAACTTTGGCTGTCCGGTCAATAAAGTGGTCTCGAAAAATGGCGGTTCGGCTCTGCTCCGGGATTGCCCGACGTTAGGCAAAGTCGCGGAGGCCGTGGTCAGGGCGGTCGCGCCTTTGCCGGTCACGGCCAAGATTCGCATCGGCTGGGATGATCAGACCGTGAATGCGGTGCAGGTGGGCCGGCTCCTGGAGTCGTTAGGCATCCGCGCCTTGGCCGTGCACGGTCGCACGCGGGCGCAGGGTTATTCCGGCGCGGCCAATTGGGAGGTGATCGCGCAGGTGGTCGGGTCTGTCTCCATTCCAGTGATCGGGAATGGCGATCTATTTAGCGCGGACGACGTGGCCAAACGCCGGGCAGAATCCGGCATGGCCGGCGCCATGATCGGACGGGCCGCCATGAGCTCGCCCTGGATTTTTTCGCAGACGAAACATTATCTCGAAACGGAACAACTGCTCCCGCTGCCCGAGCCCGCCGAAAAGTGGGCGCTCATCCAGAGACACTGCGAGCTGGCGGTCGAGGAATGCGGCGTGGAAGACCTGGCCATGCGCTCGATGCGCGGGCGTTTAATGGCTTATTCGAAGGGATTGCCCGCGAGCAAGTCCTTGCGGGAAAAGTTCCAACACGTCAGCACGCTCGCGGCCGTGGCAGAAATTGCCCATCAGCATCTGGCCACCTGCCTGGAGGGCAATGTTCCGTTATGGCCGTGTCTGGTTCCCGAGGCCGGAAGTTGAAACACGGCAAGGACCCGCCTGAGGCGGGTTGCCCTCCAGTTGGCAACCTGCGTTGAAGCGGCGTAAATTAGCCCGTGTCCGCAACTGCTTCGCCCAACGGCGAGATTAAATTCAAGATTGGCAACGAGCGTTTGGTCAAAGTGACCGAGAACGCCTCGCGCAAGCTCACTTCGCTCTTACAAAAGCAGGGTCGAGCTCATGGCGCGCTGCGCGTCGCGGTGATCGGCGGCGGATGCTCTGGCTTGCAATACAAGATGGATCTGGTCGATGGACCGGCCAATCGCGACATCATGGTCGAGTCTTGCGACGTGCGCGTGGTGGTCGATCCCAAGAGCGCGCTTTTCGTGAGCGGCTCGGTTCTGGATTTCAGCGACGATCTCCAGAAGGGCGGGTTTAAGGTGACCAACCCGAACGCGGTGGCGCACTGTTCCTGCGGCGAGAGTTTCTCGGCATGACCGATTACTTCGCGCTTCTCGAGGAAGCGCGGCGGCCCTGGCTCGAGGCGGAGACGTTAAAGGAAAAATATTTTGCGCGGACCCGGGCGGCCGCGCCGGAGGCGGAATTGAACGAGGCTTTTCGCGTCCTGAGCGATCCGAAATTACGGCTCCAACATCTTCTTCTTCTCGAGGGTGCCGAGCTGAATGCGGGCCGCGCGGTTCCGCCATCGGTGGCGGAATTGTTCTGGAACACGGGGACGCTGCTCCGTGAAATCGACCGCTGGTTGCTCCGCAGTGCCGAGGCGACCAGCGCGCTGGCCCGGGCGTTGCTCAGCGGAGAGCGCGCAAAGTTAGGGGCCAGCTTAGAAATTCTCGAGCAGCAACTGGGCGCGATTTATGAAACCGAGGTGAGCCAGCTCCGTGCGATGGAAAAACTGCCTAACGACCTCACCAGACTAATTCAGCATTACGATTCGATTTCCTATCTCACCCGCTTGCGCGAGCAGATGAGGGAGAAGCGGTTTCGCCTGAGCGTCGCGACGTAGCTTGGAGGCAAGGGCGCGGAGAGCTTCCGGTTGCGCAGCGGGTAATTCTGCCGAACATGTTCAGATGCTCACTCCCGGGCAGAAAAATGTCCTGCAATATATCCAGGCTGAACAGCGCACCAAAGGCCTGACCCCCAGTACGCGCGAAATCCAGGATCACTTCGGTTTTGCCAGTCAGACCTCGGTCATGCAATACATCGCCGCCTTGGAGAGGAAAGGTTTTCTCCAGCGGCACGCGCGTAAAGCCCGCGCCCTGGTCACCGCGGCGCCGCAAAGCCGGGTCGTCGATATTCCGATCTACGGCGAGATCCCCGCGGGCATGGCGACGCTGGCCGAACAAAACATCGAGGGGCATGTCGCGCTCGATCTTGTTTCCCTGAATGCCTCGCGTAGCGCCCGGACTTTTGCCTTGCGCGTGCGGGGCGATTCCATGATTGGCGCGCATATTCTGGACGGCGATATCGTCATTCTGGAAGATCGGCAGACCGCCAAGAACGGCGAGATTGTGGCGGCCTTAATCGATGGAGAGACCACGCTGAAACGCTACGTCACGGAACGAGGTCGGCCTTACCTGAAAGCGGAAAATCCCAAATTTCCCAACCTTATTCCAGCGCGGGAACTGCGCATCCAGGGAGTCATGACCTCGCTGGTGCGCAAACAATAAACGAGAAAAGGACGCCCTGAGAGTTAATGTTCTTTTGAACATGTAATCTCTTTGTGTCATGCTCTCGATGTGGCGACGGACAGGATCATCGATCTGCGCAAGCTGCTGGCGCAGCGTTTCCCGCAGGAGACTTTGCCTGCCGCTGATCGTTGGGTGACCGGTCTGGCCAGCCTCGATACTGCCCTGGGAGGCGGTCTCACGAAAGGCGCCATCACCGAAATCAGCAACGGCGCAGGCAGTGCCGGATGCGCCTCTCTGATTGCCGCTCTGCTTCAGCGTGTCCGGCGCGAGCGGTCTTTCCTGGCCTTGATTGATGGACGGGATTCGTTCGACCCGCAATCGATGGGCGATCATGCTTTGCCTCATCTTTTGTGGGTGCGGAGCCGCGCGGCGGGGGAAGCGATGCAGGCTGCCGATCTGCTTCTGCGCGACGGAAATTTCCCGCTCGTGATTCTCGATCTGGTGCTCAATCCCGTGGCGGAGTTGCGCCGGATTCCGTCGAGTTCGTGGTATCGCCTGCAACGGCTGGTCGAGCCCGCGCCCACGGTGTTTCTGGTGCTCACGCCGCGCAGCCTGGTTAACAGCGCGCAATGGAAACTGGTCCTGGAGAATCGCTGGACGCTTGGTCAGCTCGAAAAGGAAGCCGCTCACTTGCAGAGCCGGTTGCAGATGCGGTTACAACGGGCCCAGCCTAACAAATGGAGGAGCGAGTCCCGGATCGCCACGGCGGGGTGATGTTCGCCGCGCTTTATTTGCCCGATTTTGCCTTGCAGGCGGCCTTACGTCACCAGCACGAGTTGCGGGCCCAGCCGGTGGCATTGCTCGATAAAGAAGAAGCGAAAGCCGCCATCTGGCAGGTCACACCCAGCGCGGCCGCCGCCGGAGTCAGCCCGGGCATGACACCCAGCCAGGGGCTGGCGCGGTGTCTCAGTTTGCTCGTTAAGCCACGCGCGCTCGAACAGGAGAAGGTCGCTGGCGAGATTTTATTGCACTATGCGGGCACACTCGCTCCCGAGATCGAAGCGACGGCGCCCGGAGTCTGCACCGTTCATTTTACTTCGACCAAAAATTGCCGGGAAAATGTAGAGGTCGTCGTTAGGCAACTCGCTCTCTTGCAATTGAAGGCGCAGGCGGGCCTGGCCGCGACACCGGATTTAAGTTTTCTCGCGGCCGTCCTGGCGCGGCCGGTCCTGCAAATCGAGGAGCCCCGGGATTTTCTCAGACCGCTGCCGCTCGAGACGCTGCTGCACCTGCCCGCTTTGTAGCTGCGCCGCCCGCTCCCCAGAGGTCTGGCACGGCCCGCTGCTCCAACTCAGCCGCCAGCGAAATCGGGATATTTCTGGTGCAGTTCTGAGCTGGCTCGCTCGGCCTGCACCGATTTGCCGGCTTTTTGGTAGGCCTTGGCCGCCTTGGCCAGCGCCTGGGGCGTAATCTCCGGGTCGTCGTAAAGGAGCGCGACGCTCATGAAGGTCTTGCCCGCTTCTTCAAAGTCCTGCCGCTCCACCTCGACGTCGCCGGCCAGCAAACGCGCCTGCGCGTTGACCCGGCCTTCCGGTTGGAGCTTCATGATTTCCTCCGCGATTTTCTGCGCGTCATCCGGTTTGTGCGCGCCGATCTTGGCCTCGCCCAGCGCGAGCAGACCTTTGGCGCGGGCCGCGGGGTCGGCGGTCGTTCCCAGAAATCTTTGCAGCGAGACCTCGGCTTCGGCAGGCTGATTGATCTTCATCTGCGCATCGCCCAGATAGAACCAGAAGTCGGACTTCACGCTGGTCACGTTGCCGCTCTTGCTCAAGGCCGTGAGATAGCGCGCGGCGGGCTCGTACTGCTTGGCGTTGTAAAATTCCAGACCGAGCCATTCGAGAATCTCCGCCGGGACCTGTCCGTTAGGCGAGGCCTTGTAAAAGGCGTCCACTTCCTGGCCGAGTTCATCTCTTTTCTTTTTATAAAAGTAGGACGACATGATGCGAAGCGCGGAGGGAACGCCGTATTGCTCCGTGTTCAACTCGCGCGCTCTGGTCAACTCCGCGATGGCGGTGTCGTAGTCCTTCGCCTCGAAGGCGGATTTGCCGATGTAATAATGCGCCTGGCCGGCCGCGGCGCTCTGGGGGAACTCCTGCAGGAGCTGCTGGAAGGTGGCGGCCATCCCTTTGGTGTCGTCGGTTTGCCCGAGGATGAGAGCTTTTTGCTGAAGCGCAGCTTCGCGTTCGGGAGCTTTCGGATAGCTGGTCAGCAACTGCTCGAGATCGCTCCGGGCGCGCTCGTAGTTTTTCGACTGCTGAAAGGCGAGCGCGCGCTGGGCGAGAGCCGAGGCTGCCTGTGGATGGTCGGGAAAGGCCTGGAGGAAATAACCAAAAGCATCGATGACCTTGTCAGGTTCTTTCGTCTGCACGTAGCACCAGCCCAGTTTGAAGGCAGCTTCCGCGCGGAGTTTGGCGGAGAGTTTCGACTCGCGCAGCCCGGCGTAAAGCGGTGCAGCGGCGGCGAAGTCCTTGTCTTTGTAGAGTGACTCTGCCTTGAGCAGTTTGGCCTGATCGCTGCGCTCGCCTTCCGGATTGTCTTTGAGGAACGTGTCGATCTCTCCGCGCAGCGCGGGATCGTCGGAGTTATAGAGACCGATTAATCGCTGATAGCGCGCGTCCTTCGCTTCGTCACGACCAGGGTATTTCTCGATGATCTGGCTGTAGAGAGTCTGCGCTTCCTTCAGGTGGCCGAGCTGCCGCTGGCTGTTGGCCGCGAGGAGCAGCATCTCCGGCCGCACTTCTTCCGGCACCTGATCCTTGCTCTTTTGGTAATCCGCTACCGCTTGTTCGTATTGACCGGCCTGATATTCGAGGCGGAGCAATCCGACTGCGGCCACTCCGCTCCAGCGCCCCGCTTCCGGCATGGTGCGACCTTTTTGCAGAAGAGCGGTCGCCTTGGCCATCATCGCCTTGTCCGGCTTGGCTTTGTCGTTCTGCGCCAGGTCGAGCGCGACGAGACCCGCGCGCACAGTCGCTTCGGCCTTGAGCGAAGCGGTTTTCGTCTCGCCAGCCAGGGCTTCAAATTGCTTCGCCGCGTCGGCTTTGCGTCCGGCGGCCAGGAAAATGGTGCCCACTGCCAGGCGCGCGTCATCGCGGAAAGGATTGGGATCTTTCGCGGCAATGACCTGCTGATAGAGATCCCGCGCTTCGTTGTTTCGATTGAGGCTCTCCAGGCAGCGCGCTTCGAAATACCGGGACGAAAGAGCCAGAGCAGGTTCTTTGACCTTGGCGGCAGCCCGGTGGAAAAGCGGCAGTGCGGCGGTGTAATCTTTATCGTTGAAAGCGATTTCGGCCAGGCCGTAGGACGCCGGGCCTGCCAGTTCGTGATCCGGGAAATCCTTCACTACGCTTTCGAAACTGGTGCGGGCAGGAGCGGTTCGCTTGAGGCTCCGATAAGATTGCCCGAGATAGAAAAGCGCGATGACCCGATCGGGCGAAGTGGGATAAACTCCAAGAAACTTCTCATACTCGGGAACGGCCAGGTCGTAGAGCTTCTTGCTGAAAAGGCCGTTGGCGTAATTCAATTGGCTCTGACCAGGCGTCTCATCGTCATCCCGGGGCGCGTCGCTGGCCGGCGAAGGAGCCACGCTGGGCGATGGCATGGCATCGCTGACCGCAGGCGCGGGCATCGCCCGGCGAACGGTCGGTGCTGGTTCCTCAGGAGGTGGAGAGTCGAAGGGAACCGCACGGGCGACGGGCGGTTCCTGCACCGGCAGAGCTCGGCGAATGGGAGTCGGCGTTTGGGCCGAACCAGCGACCGTCCAGGAAAAACCAGCCGCCGCGGCAAGCCATGCGGCCGTGCGTAACCGCGACCTCATTTCGCGGTGGCGAAGGCGACGTTGGTGACCCCGGCTTCGCTGCAAATATCCAGAACGCTCACGATATGTTTATAGGCTCCTGTTTCATCTCCTCGAATGACAATCGCCTGATTGGGATTCAGCGCGACCAAGCCTTTGAGCAATTTTGTGAGGTCAGGGCGGGAAAGCGTGCGCCGATTGACCACCACGTTGCCGTCCGCTTTGACGTTCACGATCACGTCACCGACCGGCGCGGTGTTCTGCGTGGCCGTGGTGGCTTTGGGGACCTTGACGTCGAGCTCGTTTTCGTCGCGCGCCGCGTTCCAGGTGAGAAGGAAAAAAATAAGGAGCAGCAAGAGGACATCCACCAAGGGCGCGAGTTGGATGCCCGGATGTTGCGGGACGGTGCGACTGCGAAAATTCATCTACGATCAATGAGGAAGGAAACTTTCTGACGCCTAACGCCTCTCAAAATTCGTCGTCGAGCAGTGCGGGCGCCCGTTCGCGGCGTCTGTTATTCTGGAGCGACAGGAGAGCGACGATGTGAGTGCTGGCCGATTCGAGATCGGACACGAGCCGCTGGGCGCGCCCACGGAAAATGGCGTAAAAAATCATCGCGGTGACGCCAATGCCCAGGCCGCCGCAGGTATTAATGAGCGCCTCGCTGATGCCTTTCGAGAGCAGGATGTAACGCGCAGGCCCCATCTCGGAGCCGAGAGCACCGAACGAACGAATGATGCCGATAACCGTGCCAAATAATCCGACCAGCGGTCCGATGGTCGCGATATCCGCCAGATAAGTCACCCGGTTTTGCAGACTGGTCGCCACGCGGGTGCCTTCCGTCTCAGCGATCTCACGCGCCTGGGCGAAGTCCGCATTCGGATTCTTGGTCATGAAATCGAGAGTCTTTTGCACGACGCGCGCGATCGCTTCGCCGTGCCGATTTGAAACCGCGAGCAGGCCGAGGTAATCGCGTTTGCGCATGAGCGCGTCGGCCGTGGCCATGTAGCCATTACTCACGATCGCGCCACGTCTGATGGTAAAGAAATAGACGATGATCAGCATCACCGTAAAAACCGAGATGAGAAAAAGCAGCAGCATGACCGGGCCAGCGGCGATCATGGCCTCCAGGATATTGTTGCTGCGGGGGAGGAGGGGCTCGGCGCCCGGCGTTTGCGCGAGGGCCGTGCTAGCGCTCGCGAAGGCAACGAGCAGGGAAAGGTAACTCTTCATGCTCAAGTGGGCGTTAGCATAGGCGCGCCGATGCGCGATGCAAATTTCACCGGAGCA
>JBPCLK010000167.1:0-4851 GCA_051003355.1 Chthoniobacterales bacterium
GACGGTGGCTATGTAACGGAATCCGTTGGCCCTGTGACGTTTCGAGAAGCAACTATCGGGCTGGTCGGAGCGCTCGGAGGACTCTTTGTCTCGCTCCAGACCGCTCTCAAGAATCATCCACTCTTGCAAATGCCAGATGCCAGCCCGACACCGGCTCCTGTCCGGCCCTTACCAACACCGACTTCCAGTCCGTTTTAACGGGAGCTTTCCGCGACACATCGGCACGCTTCTCACACTGAAAACGCCCAACAGTAAGCTTCGCCGGAGAGTCGAAAATGTTGATGTTTAATTTCGGAGGTTATGTTATTTTGTGCGCCCTATGGCCATCCAAAAAAGGAACACTTTTTCACGCCGAGTGCCGGATCTGGTTACCGAAGAGTTAGTTGCGGTCCTTTCCCGCCGAACTTCCTTTGAGTTTAAACAACTCTTTGACGTCTTGCACGAAAACCTGCGGGCGCGTAATGCGGCCAGTGGTGGCGAGGAAATGCTTCGTCTACGGGCGTATGAAAAGCTTCAGAATCTGGTGGCTCGCGGCATGGTCAAAAAGACCGGCAAGAAATACAAAGGCTTGCCATCCGCTCTGGCCAAAGCGCTCCTGCCACCGAACGTTCATATCCCGACCCCCGCAGCTCGCTCATAGTATTCGTTTATTAATTAACCGCGGCAGCGCGCAATCATCATGATCCGCGAGTATATTCCAGTCATCCTTCAGGCAATCGTCGCCATCGGCTTTGCTGCTGGGGCACTGATCGTCAGCGTCCTGCTCGGCAAGTCCGGCGTGCGGACGCGGACGAAGGACACTGCCTACGAATGCGGCATGATCGCTCAGGGCGAGGCGCAGCCGCGCTTTAGCGTAAAGTTCTACCTCGTGGCCATGCTCTTCATCCTTTTCGATCTGGAGATCGTCTTCATGTATCCGTGGGCGGTGGTCTATCGGGAGGCCATCGCGCACAGTCACGTGATCCTCTGGAGCATGTTGAGCTTCGTCTCCATCCTCATGGTCGGTTATGTTTACGCGCTCAAAAAAGGCGCGCTCGACTGGAAAAAATAGCGACGCTAAAGCGGAGTCTGGCCGTGCATGTGAGAGCGACGTCTTCGCCTGGTCATCTGGCCCACCGATTCGTGCTTGCGCCATTCTCGGGCAACGCCTAATAGCTATCCGCTCATGGTTCATCACATCGGCCTCTACAAGTTGAAGTCGGGCGTCACCCCGGAGGAGACCGAACAGATGATGATGAACGCGCGCATGCAGCTCCTCAAGATCGATGAGGTCCTGAGCATCAAATGCGGTAAACGAGTCGATCCCAAAGTGCCGTGGCCGTTCTTCATTGCGATCGACTTTGAGTCGATGGATAAACAGGCAATTTTTCGGGAAGACTCGATCTACATCAAGTTCGTCGAGGAAATCATCAAGCCGAAGACGTCGGAATATCTCGCTTTGGATTATGAGATGGATCCGGGCAAGGACGTAAACCTTTCCTGAGCGGACCGCCGCTGGTTGGGTAATTCCCCGCGATCGCAAGGTCGCTTTTCTTCCGGCTCTCGGATACAGATTCGGTTCCGGCGTCCGCGCAATGCAACTCGCTTACCTCTACTCCCGCTACCCGGTCATTTCGCAGACATTTTGCGACATGGAGATGCTGGAAATGGAACGGCGCGGCTACGACCTGCTCATCGGCGCTGTCCACGCGCCCCTCACCACTCTCCGGCACGAACATTTCGCCCGTTTTCGCTCGCCGGTGCAATATGCGCCGCCATCCGCGGTCATGGCGTTGTGGGAACAGAAAACGCGCCAGGCAGGACGCTGGCCCGAGGAACTGATCAAGCGACACGACCACCAATATGGTGCTTCCTTCAAGGCGTCTCTACGGGCTCGGAACGCCACCTATTTCGCGGCGCTTTTCGCTCGCCACGGGATTCGCCATTTTCATGTGCACTTTGCCAATCGGGCTGCGCATACCGCGCTTTTCCTAAAGGAAATCTCGGGCATCCCCTTCAGCATCACTGCCCACGGCCAGGATTTCATGTCCGATCTGGGGCAGGACGATTTACTTCGCGAGATCTGTCGCGCGGCAGAATTCGTGGCGGTGGAAACGGATTACAGCCGCGGCCTTTTACAGGAGCGCTGTCCGGAATCGTCCAACAAAGTTCACCGGGTCTACAACGGACTCGACCTCGCGAATCTGCCCTCACCGAGCAGCGAAGAGCGAGCGCCAGGACCCCTGACCATCGTCAGCGTGGGTCGACTCGTGGCTTTTAAAGGATTCGAATTCCTCCTCGCAGCGTGCGCGGAACTAAAAACGCGGCATCTGAATTTCCAATGCCAAATCGTGGGCGACGGGCCCTTGCGCGGGAAACTCGAGACGATGATCGCAGATCTCGACCTGAACGATCGTGTCGAACTTTGCGGCTCGCTCTCGCAGGATGAAGTCTATGCGAAATTGCGCGCCTGCGACATTTTCGCCCTGGCCAGCGTGATTGACGCCGAAGGCGCCAGCGATGTTTTCCCGACTGTGATCATGGAAGCGATGACCTGCGCCCGTCCGGTCGTTTCCACCACGGTTGCCGGAATTCCCGAATCCGTGGTGGATGGCGTGACCGGTTATCTGGTTCCGCCTAACGACTCGGCAGCACTGGCCGATGCGCTGGCAAAGTTAGGCGAGGCGGACCTGCGAGCGCGTTTCGGCGCCGCCGGACGGGCCCGCATGACGTGCGAATTCAACGTCGCGAAAACGATCGAACCATTGCAGCGGTTGTTTGAAAAATGTCTCGAGCGATCTCCCATCGCCGCTGCCTCCGAAGCATCCAAGCCTTCTCCAGCGCATATCGCTTACCTGATCGAGCGATGGCCGGACAAAACCCTGCCATCGCTCGAAACAGAGCTTCGCTCGTTGGCGCAAAACAAGGTGCCATACCTCGGCTTCGTGCTGCATCCTCCTGACGGCTCCGAGCTGAAAGCCAAAACCGACGACCTCGTTACGCAGTTTGAATATCTGCCCGACGCGATGGTGATCGAGGCTGAGTACCAGGCGAATCTTCCGCTTCGCCTCCAACTGGAAACCATGCGTGCGGAACAAAAACATCGTCCTCCTTCCAATCTTTTTTTGGAGCAGGCGCGCTACGCTCTGATCTTGCGGAGATTGTTTCGCCAGCACAACATCCGGCACGTGCATGCCACCAGTTCCCGCACATTGTTAAGCGCGCTTATGCTTAAAAAGCTTCTCAACGTGACCGTCAGCGCCGCGCTCGAAACCAAGCCGGTTCTCTCCGAGTCGGTCATCACCGAAGCCCTCAGGCAGGTCGTCGGAGAACGCCGCCACGATCGCCGGCGTCCCGGTCGCGACTTCTGGCATGAATGGTCGCAGCAACTCCTCGGTTGGACCCGCCCGGCATGAGCAAAAAAGGCATCGTTCTGGCTGGAGGCGCAGGCACCCGTCTCTACCCGCTGACCAAGATCGTCTGCAAGCAGTTGCTCCCGGTTTACGACAAACCGATGATCTGCTACCCGCTCGCGACTCTCATGCTCGGCGGTTTGCGCGATATTCTGATTATCTCCACGCCCAAGGACGTGCCCATGTTGCGCGATTTCCTCGGCGACGGCTCGCAACTCGGTCTGCGTCTCGAATATGCGGAACAACCGGAACCCAAAGGCATCGCCCAAGCCTTCCTGATCGGCGCGGATTTCGTCGGTGAGGATGGCGCGACGCTCATTCTCGGGGACAACATCTTTTACGGGAAACTCGACTTCTTCCGCAGCGCCCTCGCCCGCGAGAGTGGCGCCTGCGTCTTCGGATATCAGGTGCGCGACCCGGAGCGTTACGGCGTGGTCGAGTTTGGACCTGATGGACGCGCCCTGAGCTTGGAGGAAAAACCGAAACAGCCCAAGAGCCACTACGCCGTCACTGGTCTCTACGTTTACGATCAGGAGGTCGTGGAATTATGCCGCAGCCTGCGCCCGTCCGCGCGCGGGGAACTGGAAATCACTGATCTCAATCTGCTCTATTTGCACAAGAATGCCCTGCACGTGGCGCTGCTCGGTCGCGGAATGGCCTGGCTCGATACCGGCACCCAAACCAGCTTGCTCGAGGCAGCCAATTACATCGCGACCATCGAGCATCGCCAGGGCCTGAAAGTCGCCTGCCTGGAAGAAGTATCGTGGCGGATGGGTTTCATCGATCAAAGACAGCTCGAAAAACTGATCAGCGGCCTTTCCAAGGGCGAATATCGCAGCTACCTCGAACTGGTTTGCGCGGAGGGACGCGAGGCAGTGCGGACGGAAACCGGTCGTTAGGCCGAAAGCCTCGCGTGGAACGCCGCATCGGGATCAGCGCGCAAACTCCTAACGCGAAAATCTTGTCATCTGGAGAGGACACGCGCTTCGCAGGGGCGCGTGCGCTGCCCGGATAGCAACATTGCGATTTCACTTCGCCCGCTTCCGGCTAACCTCGCGGCATGAGCACACGCATTTTTCTCATCCGGCATGGAGCGACGGTTCTGACGGCGGAAGATCGTTTCGCCGGCGCAACCGACGTGGAACTTTCGGACGAAGGGCGCGAACAGGCACGCCGTCTCGGGGAACGCCTTAAAACGGAGAACGTCGCGGCGGTTTATGCCTCCCCGTTAGGCCGAACGGTGGAGACGGCGGGTCTCATCGCCAGACCGCACGGGCTCGAAGTGCAGAAGCGCGATGGCTTGCGCGAAATCTCACACGGACGCTGGGAGCAAATGACCCGGCACGAGGTAGAAGTAAAATATCCCGAGGAGACCGCAGCGTGGGAGGAAGATCCCTACACCTTCGCGCCGGAGGGTGGAGAAAGCGGGCTGGCGGTCACTGCGCGGGCGCTTCCGGTG
>JBPCLK010000168.1:0-6610 GCA_051003355.1 Chthoniobacterales bacterium
GAATCTATGTTTACCTCTCGCGCGCCCAACTTTTAGCTTTGCGGATTCAACTTGCCCAAGCCGGTGTCGGGCGGACTGAAGAACTTGCACAGATGGCATGCGCCTCGGCTATACTTCGTCTTGCTGAAATCGCCTGCGCCGAGTAAAAGTCGCGAAGTTTTCCGCTACCTGATGACTGACGATTCGCTCATGCTGGATGAACGCAGTTTCCAGCGCAGGCTGAGGCGCGCCACGGTCGCGCTCTCCCTTGCGCTCGGGCTGCCGCTGATCGCACTTCTGGTGCTGGTCGTGGTCCTTTTGCAGTCGGCGGGGCGCGTTGAGCATTCCACACAGGTCATCGCGCGGACGAATGCGCTCAAGAGCAAGCTCCTCTTCCTGCAAACCAGCTTCCGCGGTTTCCGCCTCTCGGGTGACGAGAGTTATCTGCGCATGTTCGAGGAGGAGCGGCACGATCTCGATGCGAGTTTCGCTACGCTCAAAAAACTGGTGTCTGACAACCCGAGGCAAACTTCGCAGGTCGGTTTCTTACGTCGGGAGACGGAGGTGTGGCTGTTGTTCGTCGATGGCGAACTGCGGCGCGTGCGCGGTCAGCCGCCGCTCATTCGTGATCCAACCTTTTTGCCACGGGGCAGCGCGCTCTTTGCGGTTACGCAAAACCGGATCGACAAATTTTCAGACGAAGAGTTTCGACTCCGGATGGCGCGTCATCGAAGCTTACATCGCGCGGTGGTTTTATTCCTGAGCACCCTCGGCATCGTGGCCATCTTTGGAATTCCGCTTTTGATTCGCTCGCTGCAGCGTCTTCTGCGCCGGGTCAGCGGAGCCTATCGAGCGAGTCTTAGCGCGGCGGAAGTGCGCACGGCTGAATTACGCGTGACTCTCGCTTCCATCGGAGACGCAGTGGTGGCGACGGATGGTGCGGGCATGGTGAGTTTTCTCAACCCGGCTGCGGAATCGCTCATGGGCTGGACCAATGCGGAGGCTGGTGGCCGTTCGCTAACCGAGGTGTTTCCTATCTTTGATGAGAGAACCCGCAACCCGGTGGCAAATCCGGTCGAGCGAGTGTTGCGGGAGAACAGGGTTCTGGGCCTGGCTAATCACACAATCCTGCGCACCCGCGACGGCCGCGAAGTGCCCATTGAGGATTCGGCCGCACCGATCCGCGATGATGACGGCCAGGTGCGCAGCGTCATTCTCGTCTTCCATGATGTGACTGAGCGGCGCCGCACAGAACAGAACGTCCTGGCCAGCGAAGCCCGCTTTCGATTCCTCGATCAACTCGGCGAAGAGACACTCACGCTCGCCCATCCGGGCGAGATCATGGCGACCACGACCCGGCTGCTCGGGCAACACCTGCGGGTCTCGCGTTGCGCCTATGCCGAGGTGAATTCGGACGGCAATCAGTTTACCATCCTGCACGATTACACCGATCAATGCGCGAGCACGGCCGGCCAATATGAGCTTTCGCTTTTTGGGCCGCGCGCGACCGGGCAGATGCGCGGCGGGGAGACGCTGGTGCTCCATGACGTGGAGGTCGAGCTCGCCACCGAGGAGGGCGGCGGGATGTTTAACGCCATCGGTATCCGAGCGATCGTCTGTTGCCCTTTGCTCAAAGGTGAGGCGCTGCGAGCCATGATGGCCGTGCATCAGACGACGGCGCGCGCCTGGACTTCTTCGGAGATCGCTCTCCTGCGCGAAGTCGCGGAACGCTGCTGGGCCACGATCGAGCGCGCGCGCGCCGAAGAGGAGACGCAAACTCGGGCGCGGCTCGCTTCTCTCCGGGCGGACGTCGCCGCCCAGCTCGATCTGGGCCAGGATCTCGATCGGACGCTCCAGCGTTGTTGTGATCTTCTGGTCGACGACATCGATCTGGTTTCTGCTCAAATCTGGCTGCCCGATCGATCGGGGACGCAGCTCAGGCTGCGCGTCTCCTCGGGTTTGGCGGGAGCCCTGCCCGATTTGAAAGAGGTAGTCTCGTTAGGCGAAGGTGTGGTCGGTCGCATTGCCCAGAGCCAGGAACGGGAATGGACGAACAACGTGGCCAGCGATCCGCGCTGGAGCGCGGCGGAGTTTTTCCCGCACAACGAACCGACCGCCTTCGCCGGATATCCGCTTCTCGTAGAAAAGCACCTTCTGGGCGTCCTCACTCTGGTGGTGGGACGTCCCTTTCTCGAAGCGACCTTAGCCGAAGTAAAATTGATCGCCGATCTCATGGCGCAACATCTCGATCGCAAGCGAGCGGAATCCGCCCTGCAGACCAGCGAAAATCTTAAGACCGCGATTCTCGATACTTCGCTCGACGGTTCTATTCTCATGGATCACGAAGGACGCGTTGTGGATTGGAACTTCGCCGCGGAAAATATCTTCGGCTATCGGCGGGCGGAAGCGGTGGGCCAGCTCTTGGGCGACCTGATCGTCCCCGAAGCCTTGCGTGAGTCTCATCGGCAGGGGCTGGCGCGCTACGTAGCCACTCGTCAGGCGAAAATTCTCGGCCGCAGGTATGAATTACCGGCTCTGCGCAAGGACAAGACGGAATTTTCCTGCGAGATTTCCATCACCCACATTCCGGCCACGGAACCGCCGATCTTCGCAGGCTACGCGAGGGATCTTTCTGAGCGAAAGAAAACCGAGGCCGCGCTGCAGGATGCCATCCGACACGCCGAAGACTCCGCCCGCGCCGTCAAGGAGTCCGCCGAGCGTTATCGACTCCTCTCCGAGGTAGTGTCCATCCAGGTCTGGACCGCGCGACCCGACGGTGGATTGGACTATGCCAACGCGGAATGTCTCGAGTATTTCGGAGTCACAGTGAGTGAGGATGTGCTGGGTAGCGCCTGGACGAATTTTGTCCATCCCGACGATTTGCCACGCGCGGCCGGCGCCTGGCAGAAAGCACTGGCCAGCGGCGCACATTACGAAGTCGAATTTCGACTGCGCGCCGCGGGAGGAAATTACCGGTGGTTTCTCGTGCGCGCCGAAGCCATGCGTGACGATGCCGGCCGGATCGCAAAATGGCTCGGCACGAACACCGACATTAACGACTTGAAGGCCGCGCAAGCCAAGGCGGAGCGCGCCAGTAGCGCGAAGGACAATTTCCTCGCAGTGCTTTCGCATGAATTGCGCACGCCGCTCACCCCGGTTCTCATGACTGCGTCCGCCCTGTATCAGGACGACCGCCTGCCCGCGGATGTCCGTGCGCAACTCGGCATGATGGAACGCAATATCGCGCTCGAGGCCCGCCTGATCGACGATCTGCTCGACCTCACCCGCATCACGCGTGGAAAATTGCCGCTGCGTCCGCAGCTCTGCGACGCACACTCGCTCATTGGGCTCGCAGTGGAGATTGTGCGAGACGAGGCCTTGGTCAAAGGCATCGCCATCGAGCAGGATTTTGAAGCGCAACGAAGCGGACTAATGGCCGATCCCTCCCGTTTCCAGCAGGTCATTTGGAACCTGCTGCGCAACGCCGTGAAATTCACGCCTGCGGGCGGCAGCGTGAGCATTCGCACCCACGATGTCGCGGGTGAGGACGGCGACGAGCCGCGGCTTTCGATCGAAGTCAGCGACACCGGAGTCGGCATTGATGCGCAGGCCCTCGAACGAATCTTTCAACCCTTCGAACAGGCAGACCTGACTGGCGAACGGCGTTTTGGAGGCGTAGGCCTCGGCCTCTCCATTGCCCGCGCCATCGTTGACCTGCACGGCGGCACCATCAGGGCGGAGAGTTCCGGCAAAGGAGAGGGTTCGCTCTTCGTGGTCGAGTTGCCGGGCGCGAGGCGGCCGCCGTCAGGTGCGGCCGAGCTGCCTAACGACGCTGACGTTCGCCTGCCGGGCGGAAGCACTGCGGAAAAGAGCGGCCCGCCGGTTCGCTCCCTGCGCTTGCTGGTGGTGGAGGATCATGAAGCCACCCTGCAAGTCCTCACCCGCCTGCTCACGCACGCCGGTCATCAGGTCGTCGCAGCTTCCTCGATTGCGGCTGCGCTGAATGCCGCCGGGCAAGGGAAGTTTGACCTGGTCATGAGCGATCTCGGCCTGCCCGACGGGACGGGCAACGAGCTGATGGAGCAGTTGCGCGATCGCTACCAGCTGCGTGGTATCGCGCTCACCGGCTATGGCATGGAGGAAGACTTGGAACGCTCGCGTCAATCCGGCTTTGTCTCCCATCTCATCAAACCGGTCGACATTAACCAGCTCCGGCGGACCCTGGATTCTTTCGCGACCAATCCGGAAGAAGAGTCAGCCTAACGAGTATAAGATTTATGGATGCCTTGTCCGGCTGGGTCTTTCCTCCACTTCGCGCGGCTTGCGCCAGAAGAAAAGCAGATAGCCGACCCCGAGCCAGAGGACCCAAAAGACCAGGTTCAAAAGAGTTTGGAAGATGGTTCCCACCCAACTGGACCGGATTCCCAGGAACAGGAGGGTGGGGAGGGACTGCGCTTCCCGGGGCACTGCCTGCAGAGCCTTGATTGCACCGAGGGCGACGCTCGATTCCATCAGCATCATCCCGAAGTAGGTGAACATCCCAAAGGTGTAGGTCAGAAAGGCAAAAACCTTCATCCGAATGCCAGCCTGATGCAGGAAGTAGAAAATCGCCACCACCATCGCGAAAGTAATGGTGATGATCTGACCCAGATTTCCATCGATCTCCTGCCCAGCCGAGCGGGCCAGATTCAGAAGATCGATTTCGGTGAAGGTGGTTGTCATATGGATCGCAACGGACGATTTTCGAGAAGAGTTTGCGACTAGATTGCGGCGATTAGTTTACGAGGAAAATTTCCATGAACAAACATTCCCTGACCAACCAGCCCGTCACTCCGCTCCCGGCCGATGACCCAGCCCGTCAGCTCAAGATCGCCCGACCCGATACCGATGAGAGCCTGGCGCATCTCGGACTGGTGGGCGACACCTATACCATTCTCCTCTCCGGCCAAGAGACCGGCGGACGTTATTGCCTGATCGACATGCACATTCCTCCCGGCGGCGGACCGCCTCCGCACCGGCACGATTTCGAAGAATCTTTCACCGTTCTGGAGGGAGAAATCGAAGCGACTTTCCGCGGGGAAAAATCGATCGTTTCTGCAGGGCAAACCGTCAGCATTCCGGCGAACGCGCCGCATTCCTTTACCAACGCCTCCGCGAGCGCGGCCCGATTGCTCTGCATCTGCGCGCCGGCTGGCCAGGAAGATTTCTTCGGGCAAGTCGGCGTAAAAGTTCCCACGCGCCGCTCCACGCCGCCGAAGCTCGACCCGGCCGAGCAGGAAAAACTCAAAGAGAAATCTCAGGAGCTGGCGCCGAGGTATCGCACGGAACTTTTGCCCCCCGCGTAAGTGAGCCGATGAAGAGCTGGAGTCGTTAGGCAGGTTTCGTCGCCTCTGTTCCTTACCCGTCGATCAGTCGCCGTCGAGAGAAGCAAGGTGCGCTCTTTTCCCTTCGATGTGGTGGTCTTCGACCTTGATGGCACGCTCGTGCATACCGCGCCCGATCTCGTGGAAGCGGTAAACCATATGTTGACCCAGCTCGGTCGCGAGACCGTTCCGGGTCCACGTGTGATCGAGATGGTCGGCCGCGGGATGCGCGACTTGCTCGAGCGCGCGTTGACCGCGACCGGATCCGTCACGTCCGCCTTGGTTGAAGAAGCGGTTCCGATTTTCCTGCAACACTATGACGCGCACATCGCCGATCACAGCCGTCCGTATGAAGGTGCCGGGGAAGCTCTCGACCTTCTCGCCGGGCGCGGAGCGCGCCTGGCAGTTTGCACGAACAAACCGGAAGCCCTGTCTAGAAAACTGCTCGCGTCCTTCGGTTGGCGAGAGCGTTTCGCCAGCGTCGTCGGTGGCGACACGCTGGCTGTACGAAAGCCCGAGGCGGCGCCGCTCCAGGCCGCCATCGAGCAAGCCGGTGGCGGCTCTGCCGTTCTGGTGGGGGATTCGATCACCGATGTCCGGACAGCGCAGGCGGTCGGTGTGCCTTGTGTGGCGACCAGTTTTGGCTATCGCGATCGGCCGGCGGCGGAACTCGGAGCCGACGCAGTGATCGACCGCTACGACCAACTCGTCGGTGTTTTGGAGGATTTGCAAAAATAGTTTTTGGTCGGATGCAAGATTCGCTTGCTAAAAATCGCACGGATTGTTCAAATGAACATATGCGTTACATCCGGCGATTATTTGCTCTTTTTTTCCGGGAAAGGTCCCGGGCGCAACAACTGGAACTTCCTTTTCACGTGCGGGCGTCACGACGCGGTGCACTCCTTCATCCGCGCGGACGTCATCGTTGACCGCGCGCCATGGCGGAGGAAGAAAATCTGCGCCCGATCCGCGAGGCGCTGGAACGCGCCCGGGAGCGGCTCGATTATGCTATCCAACGGCTAGCGACCTCCGAGGAGGTGCGCTGTCTGCGTTGGCGTTGTACCGGTTGCGGTTACCTCAAGCACTTCACACGGCCCATGCCGGCCGAGGTCGCAGCGCCCTGCCCGAAATGTCGGAGCCGCAGCTTCGTGTCGGCTCCATGACTTTGTAGGCCACCAGCAATCGTTAGGCAATGTCCTGCTTCTTTCGCCTGGGACATTTTCTTTCGCCGGGAAACGCCTTACCCTTCGCCATGTCGTTGCGTCATT
>JBPCLK010000169.1:0-23621 GCA_051003355.1 Chthoniobacterales bacterium
GGTCCGGTGTAGAGCGAACGCGGGCGAATGAGGCGGTTGTGATCCTGCTGCTCGATCACATGCGCGCACCAACCGGCCACCCGCGAGGCGGCGAAGATTGGCGTGTTCAAAGCAGGATCAAACTCCAGCATGGTAAAGACCGGCGCGGCGTAGAGATCGACGTTGGCGCAGAGATGTTTCTCGCGGTCCATCGTCGCCTCGAGCGTCTCGCAAATCGGCACCCATTCTTCTTTGCCGACCCGCTTCCCGAGGTCGCGCGCGATCTCGCGCATGATCGGCACCCGGGAATCGCCCGCTTTGTAAACGCGATGACCGAAGCCCATGATCTTGGCCTTCTTGGCCAGCGCTTCCATCATCCACTTCTCCGCGCGCTCGGGCGTCCCGATATCGTCGAGCATCTTCATGGACTCTTCATTGGCGCCGCCGTGAAGCGGGCCTTTGAGCGTGCCGCACGCACTGGTGACGGCGGCATACATGTCGGCCAGCGTCGCGGCGGTGACGCGCGCGGCGAAGGTCGAAGCGTTAAATTCATGATCGGCATACAGGATGAAAATCGTGTCCATTATCCGGATCTTCCAATCCTGCGGCACTTCGCCGCTCAGCTTGTAGAAGAGGTTGCCCGCCATCGTTAGATCAGGACGTTCCGGCAACGGATTTTCGCCGCGCTGAATCCGATACCCATCCGCGATCAGCGTGGTCGTCTTCGCGATCAGGCGCATCGCCTTGCGCACGTTGGCCTCATGCGAATGGTCGTTCAGGTCGGGATCGAACGGCGCCAGCATGGAATAGCCGGTCCGCAGCATGTCCATCGGATGCGTGTTCTTCGGCATCAACCGCATCATCTCGAGCACTTCTTTTGGCAGAGGACGCTCTTTCGCCAAGGCCTGCGAAAATTCCTCGCGCTCTTGCACGGTTGGCAGTTCGCCGTTGAGCAGCAGGTAGGCTACTTCCTCAAAATTAGCCTTCTCCGCCATCTCGTGGATGTCGTAGCCGCGATACAGCAGGCCGGCGTTGGGATCGACCCAGCAGATCTCGGTTTCTCCGGCAACGACGCCGGCGAGGCCTGGGCTGTAAGCGGGTTTTTCTTCTGTGCTCATAGATTTGTCTCCTGATCTTGCGCTGGAGGAAAGGGTTTGGCGCCGCGCGCTTGATGGCGAGCCTGCGTTCTCAACATGCCGCGCCGGAGCGACTATTTCAATCGGCCCGATAACCGGGCCAGCATTCCGCTGCCGGATCGTAGTCGAGCGTGGCGTAAAGATCCTGGCGGGTCTGCATGCGCTCCAGCCATTCGTTAGGCGAACCCGCGGCCTTGAGTGCGTGGAAAAACTCGTCCGTCGTCTTCATGGAAACGCGGAAAGCGCTCTGCGGGAAAATGACCATCCGATAGCCGAGCTCGCCCAGTTCCTGCACGTTGAGCGAAGGGCTTTTGCCGAACTCAGTCATGTTGGCGAGGAGCGGCACTTTGACTTCCTGCGCGAAATCACGGAACTCTTCTTTTGTCTGCAACGCCTCGGGGAAAATCGCGTCGGCGCCCGCCGCGACGTAGGCGTGGGCGCGTTTGACGGCGCCATCGAAATTTTCCATCGCCCGGGAATCGGTCCGGGCGATGACGAGAAAATCGCGCTCGCGTTTCGCAGCGACGGCTGCCCGAATCTTCGCTTCCATTTCGTCGATCGGGACCAATTTCTTGCCCGCCAGATGCCCGCAACGCTTGGGAAATTCCTGATCTTCGAGATGACAACCGGCCAGTCCCGCGCCTTCCAATTCGTAAATCGTCCGCCCGACATTTTCGGCGCCCCCAAAGCCGGTATCGGCATCGACGATCGCAGGAATCTTGACCGCGCGTGCAATGAATCCGGCCAGCGTCGTCACCTCATTCAGCGTGAGCAACCCGACGTCCGGCAAACCAGCCGTGCAATTCGCCAGTCCCGCGCCGCTGATGTAAACGGCCTCGAATCCAGCGCGCTCGACTTGCCGCGCCATGGAGGCATTCGGCACGCCCGGCATCGCGACGATGCTTTGAGTGAGCAATTTTCGCAGCGTAGTGGCCTTGCTCATTTCGTTAGGCGGGCATCTGCGCCAGCTTCATCAGCGCGCTTGGATTCTTCGCTTCATCGAGTTTCCAACCAGCAGCCACCAGCTTTTTCGCGCCGTCTTCACCCAAGGTCGGGACGACGAGCGCATTAAATTTTCCTTCCAATTGCTGGTCGCTCAGCGGATTGAACGCGTTGCCTAACGGGTGGTCCACTCGTTTGGTCAGCACTTTCCCATCCTGCAAAGTGACGTGCACGATATTGGCGACCGCCTTGGCGTAGAGCGAAGTCAGCTCGTCATTTCGCTCCACCGTAACGTTCTCGAGGAACGAGACGATCCCTTTCTCCATAAAGCGTTCCGGGGCGAACTGCTTGTCCGTCACCTCGCCATCGATCAACGCCACCGCCGTGATGTAGGGCAGGCTGTGATCCGCCGTTTCGCGCTGCTGCGGTTTCCATTTCTCCGGCTCGCTTCCAATGATGTCGACCGAGGCGTCGTGGCTCTCGATCCGGACCGATTTGATCTTCGCCGGGTCACCGATCTCTCGTCGCAGAGAAAGGGCGGCCTCGATCGCGCTCTGGCTGTGATATTCGGCCGGCCAATACTTGATGCTCGTATTGAGAATCATCGCGGCGGTGCCTTCGTTAGGCTTCTTCGCGTCGGGGTACTTTACGAAAACCTCGCCGACCTCGCCCAATGACACCCCCAGCTCCTTTTCAAAACCCATCTGGCCTTCGAAAATCGGCGCTGGCCCGGTCATGCCGGCGCGCGCGAGGAACGCCGCGTAAACGCCGCAGCGCGCCGCGTTGGCAAAAGCCACGCCTTTCCAGTGAGAAAGCTCTCCGACCCGCGCCTGGCGGAAGGCAGCGCAATTCACACCTGCGATATTGACCGCGTGGCGGGTTTTTTCCTGGTCGAGTTTCATCAACCTCGCCGCGGCCAGCGCGGTCGAGAAAGCGCCGTAGGTCGGGTGATCCCAACCTCGCGCGCGGATGCTGGCCGCGTCGCAAAAACGGCACTGCACTTCATAAGCAAGCGCGATCGCGGTGATCAACTCTTCGCCATTTGCCTCCACGCTCTCCGCGACCGCGAGCGCAGCGGCGATATTATCGCTCGGGTGCGCCGGTTCCTTGGAAAGATAGGTGTCGTTGTAATCGAAATAGCGGATACAGCAACCGGTCGCGAAAGCAGCCCAGTCCGGCGGCGCCTGGTGATCGGTGCCCATGATCGTCGCGCCGTTTCTGGCCGAGAAATCCGAAGCGACGGTCCGCGCGATCACACAGGGCTCTTCGTTCCAAGCGCCCAGCGCGCAGCCGAATGAGTCGATCACCCGTCGTTTCACCTCATGCACGACCTCCGGTGAAAGATCTTCGTAGCGGATCGAACAGGCGTATTCGGCGAGGCGGTGGGCGAGTGATTTAGACATAAATGGAGCATGCAACTTGGCGATGAATCGCCCAGCGGCAAGCGTGGGAGCGGCCTTTGCGCCGCGATTCAACAACTGTAGGAGCGCCCCTCGACAGCTAATCGGGGCGCGAAGGCCCCTCCCACATTCGATCCCGCAGCCAATTCCGCCGTGCCCATCCGCGCAATCCGTGATTAATGTTGTTCTTACATGAGCAGCAAAGTTTATCCTGACGCCAAAGCCGCGCTCGCCGGCCTTCTCCACGACAACATGACCATCGCCGCCGGCGGGTTCGGCTTGTGCGGCATTCCCGAAAACCTGATCGCGGCGCTGCACGATAGCGGAGTGAAAGATCTCACCATCGTCGGCAATAATGCCGGGGTGGATGGCTTCGGCATGGGCGTCCTGCTGCCTGCGCGGCAGGTGAAAAAAGTCATGGCCTCCTACGTGGGCGAGAACAAGGAGTTCGAACGTCAGGTGTTGGCCGGTGAACTCGATCTCGAACTCATTCCGCAGGGCACTTTGGCCGAACGACTGCGCGCGGGCGGCGCCGGGATTCCCGGTTTTTACACCCGCACCGGCTTCGGCACCAAGCTGACCGAGGACAAGGAGACGAAGAAATTTGGCGACCTCGAATACGTTCTCGAGCCAGGGATCAAGACCGAACTCTCAATCGTCAAAGCATGGAAAGGCGACACGTCCGGCAACCTCATATTCCGCAAGACCTCCCGCAATTTTAACCCGATGATCGCGAGCTGCGGCAAGGTCTGCGTGGCGGAAGTCGAGGAATTGGTCGAGGTCGGCCAGCTCGATCCCGACCAGATCCACACGGCCGGCATTTTCGTGGATCGCATCATCCAGGGACAGAACTACGAGAAACGAATCGAGTTCCGCACCGTCTCGGGCAGCTCAGCGGCGAAAAAGGAAAACCCGATCCGCGATCTAATGGCAAAACGTGCCGCCCAGGAGTTGCGCGATGGATACTACGTCAACCTCGGCATCGGCATCCCCACCCTCGTCGCTAATTACATCCCCGCTGGCATGAACGTGACTCTGCAATCTGAGAACGGCTTGCTCGGCATCGGCCCCTTCCCGACCGACGACAAAGTCGACGCCGACCTGATCAACGCCGGCAAACAGACCATTACAGCGATTCCTGGCTCAGCCTTTTTCTCCAGCGCCGATTCCTTCGCCATGATTCGAGGCGGCCACATCGATCTCTGCATCCTCGGCGCCTTCGAGGTCACGGATAAAGGCGACATCGCCAACTGGATGGTGCCCGGCAAAATGGTCAAAGGCCCCGGCGGCGCCATGGACCTCGTCGCCGGCGTAAAGAAAGTCGTCGTGGTGATGGAACACTGCGCGCGCGACGGCAGCCTGAAGATCATCGAGGAATGCACGCTGCCGATCACCGGCAAGGCCTGCGTCAATCTCATCATCACCGATCTCTGTGTCTTCGAGGTCAAAGAAGGCGGCGGCCTCATCCTGATCGAGCTGCACGGCGACGCGACCGAAGAGGATATCCGCGCCAAAACCGGCGCGCCCTTCGAAGTCGCGCTGAAGAGCTAGTTCGTTAGGCCCGGGCTTTCTGGGGAGGACCGGCTGAGAGCCCGTCGCATCCGGCAGTCTGCCGGATACCGCAGACGCGACGCCCCTTGGAAAGGGGAATTTGCCATCGCAAGATACGCTTCCTGATGTTCGGTGCAGACTGTAACGAACGATGGGCTACCAGCCCGTTCTCCCCGGAGTCCCCCGCGGCGCGTAAATTTCTTTTCGCCGGGGTGCCGCTCCCGATCTACGATGCACGCTTATGATTCTCGAACATCCTCTGAGCGACTCGGAGCGCGCTTTCCTCGAGCGTGTCGCTGATTTTGCCCGCGATGAAGTAATGCCGCACGCCGACAAGTGGGATCAGGACGAGCAATTACCGCGCGAAATTTTCACCAAGGCCGGGAAGATCGGACTCATGGGAATGGCGGCGCCAAAAGAATACGGCGGCGGCGCGATGAGTTACGTCACCGTCGCGCTCGCGATCAAGGAGCTGGGCAAAGCCTACGCGGCGCTTTCCATGGATATCGCGGCGCACAACGCGCTCGCCGTGGGCCAGATCAACCAGTTTGGGACCGAGGAACAGAAGAAGAAATATCTCCCGCTCCTAACGAGCGGCGAATGGATTGGCGCCTGGGCCCTGACCGAGCCAAACGCAGGTAGCGATACCGGTGGAATCGAGACGAAAGGCACTGAGCACGAGGGCCATTGGCACATCAACGGGATGAAGAAATTCATCACCAGCGGTCGCACCGCCGAACTCATGATCGTGATGGCAACGACTGGCCAAACGGACAAAGGAAAAAATGAAATCAGCGCCTTCATCCTGATGAAGGATCAGATCACGCCCGTGCGAAAAATCCACACCTACGGCATGCGCGCGAGTGACACGGCCGAGCTGCGTTTCGAGAACTCGAAGGGTGAATTGTTAGGCGAGCGCGGCCGCGGTCGAGAACAAGCGCTGACCGTGCTCGATCGCGGTCGCATCGGTATCGCCGCGCTCGCGGTCGGGATTGCGGAAGCTGCCTTCGAGCGGGCTAACTCGTACGCGACCGAGCGCAAGCAGTTCGGGCATGCGATCGGCGATTTTCAGGCGGTGCAATGGATGCTGGTCGATTCCGCGATGGAATTGGAAGCGGCGGAAGTCATGACCATGCATGCGGCTTACCTTCAAGACAAAGGTGAGAACACGACCAAGGAATCGGCCATGGCCAAGCTGATGTCGTCCGAATCCGCGGTCCGCATCTGCGATCGCTCGATGCAAATCCACGGCGGTTACGGTTACAGTCGCGACTTGCCGATCGAGCGTTATCTGCGCGACGCGAAGCTCTGCGAAATCGGCGAAGGCACTTCGCAGGTGCAACGGCTGGTGATCGCGCGGCACGTTCTCAAGGAGGCGAAACCCCTCAAGCTCGCGCATCGCGAGCCTCGCACCCCGAATGCGTAGCGCATCCTATGAAAGACACCCTCGCAATTTTATGCGCCGTTCTCGCTGCCGAGACGGTCTGGGCCGAAAGCGGCCCGGGTTTCACTGGCCGTTTTACCAACAACAACTTCTGCAAAGCAGCGCCGTCTTCGGCTCGTCGTCACAGAGGCCGGCGGGAAGGCGGAAACCTCCTTTGACGCCGCCTTCCTCGACGGTCACGGCGCCGCGGATTGGTGATGGCTCGGGCAAAATTGTGGACCGCCAGTTGACCTTCAATTTCGGGGACAGCTTCGGAAACTCCAGTATCGCCGTTGCGATCCGCGATGCCCATGACGTTATTCTTTCGCTGAAGACGGCACACGTCGTCGAGCCGACGCTGCCTCCCCTTCTACGGCGAAAAAATGCACGTGCGGCGCACCGGCCAGAAATGATCAGAGCGGCGTTGCGAGAGTGAGCGCGATCCCGGTCACTCACTTCACGCACTGCCACATCGATCTGCTGAGCGTGCGCGCGGGCGAACCGGTGCGCGTGGACGGTTGGATCTTTCATCCCGACAGCGCGATTGCCCGTGTCGATCTTTCGCTTCAAGGCAAGCCTTGGACCTCGACAAATTTCTTCTACGAACGCCCGGATGTGGAGGCGGCGTTCGGATCGACGACCGGTTCAGGCCCGGCGATCGCTCGCTGCGGGTTCAGCGTCACAGCGCCTTGGCCAACGGGTGCGACAGCCGATGAAGGGATCATCGTCGACCTCGCTCCCTTCGGAGCCGATGGTCAACCGCTCGGTCCGTGGCGCACTTACCATCCGCGCGACGATCGCGCGCAGGAAGTGCCCGAGTCGCCGCTGCATCTGCAGGAACGCATTGGCGGCAGCAAGGATTTCCTCAACATCGGAATCGGACTCGCTCATCTCATCATCAACTGCGTGGGCAAATACCGGCCCGCTTTTGAGAAGGAAACGATCCTAGATTGGGGTTGCGGCTGCGGGCGCGTGATCGCTCAGTTGATGAAGATGGTGCCGCCCCAAAATCTGCACGGTTGCGACATCGACGCCGAAGCGATCGAGTGGGATCGCTTGCATATTCGTGGACCGCAATTTTCCCGCATCGCGCCCTATCCGCCGACCGATTATGCAGCTCAAAGTTTCGACGTCATCTACGGCATCTCAGTCATGACGCATTTGTCGGAGGAGACGCAATTCCTCTGGCTGAAGGAGCTGCAGCTGATCGCCCGGCCCGGCGCGATCCTCGCTCTATCCGTGATCGGCGAAAATCTGCGGCGCTCCAACATGCCGGCGTCACTCGCGGCCGAGTTTGCCGAAAAAGGATTCGCTGCTTTCGTGCCGGGCTACTCAGATAGTCTTCGGGAACTCTCCCACGAAAATTATTACATCGAAACGTTCCATTCTCCCGCTTACATCGCCGCTCATTGGGCCGAATATTTCGACGTTCTAGAATACCTGGAAACGAAACACCAGGACATCGTCATCCTGGGCGCGCGTTGAAATCAGGGCTACACCATCGGGCGGAAGTGGCCGACCACTTCCTGCAGGCGGCCGGTGATTTGGCCTAACGAGCAGACCTCCACGGTCTCGATCAGCGTCGGGAAACAGTTCTTCCCGCTCTCGACCACGTCGGTCAACCTATCGAGCGCGCGCTCGGCTTTGGCGGCGTTGCGCTTCTTGAACTTGGCCAGGCGATCGACTTGCAACTGCTTCTTGGCCGTCGGCGTGCGCACCATTTTCACTTCCGGCATTTCGTCTTTCAGATCGTTGTATTTGGTCAACGCGATGATCGGCCGGGTGCCGTTGTAGATTTGTTCTTCGTAGCGATGGGCCGCGTTTTGGATTTGGCTCCTTTGATAGCGATGCTCGATGGCCGGGAGCACGCCGCCGAAGGACTCGATCTGGCGGAACTCTTCCAACATCGCTTCCTCCACCGCGCGCTCGACCGCTTTCATGCCGGGCGAACCGCTCAGCATGTTCATGGTGTGCTTAAAGATGCCGGATTCATCGAGGAGAATGGCCTGACCATGCGCGGCGAGGTGGATCCATTCTTCGCTCGGCGTGGTGAACGGCTCGTCCGCACTGTTCGAGTGGCAACTGTTCGTCCCGTTCATGTAGGCGAGCATGAGCTCGGCGGCGGTTCTCGTTAGGTTGTTTTTAAATTCCGCCGCGACTAACGAACGTCCGCTCGTCTGCGTGTGCAGCTTGAACATCTGCCCTTTCGGTCCCGCGCCGAAAACATCGCGCATGCCGATGGCCCAGATGCGCCGCGAAACGCGCGAGAGCGCGATGTATTCCACGTCGAGCCCGCAATCGAGAAAGAAGGAGAGCCGTGGCGCGAATTGATCGACTGGGATACCGCGCGCGGCCAGCATTTCCGCGTAGGCGAAACCATTCGAAACCGTGTAAGCGGCCTGCTGCACCGGCGTCGAGCCGGCCTCGCCGATGTGATAACCGCTGATCGAAACCGGATACCAACGCGGCATTTCGGCCGAGGTCCATTCGATCATGTCGCAGAGGAAACGGAGCGACGCTTCGGTCGGAAAAATCGTTTCGTTCTGCGCCTGCACTTCTTTGAAAATGTCGGCCTGGATGGTGCCGCGCAGATTCGGGACAACCTCGGCGCCGAAGCGTTTCTTTGCCGCCGCGATATACATCGCCATGATGATCGGCGCCGGACCGCTGATCGTCATCGAGGCCGAAAACGCGGGCGAGCCCATGTCGAATCCGTCGTAGAGACGGATCATGTCTTCGTAGGTGTCGATGGCGAGACCGCCCTCGCCGATCTTGCCGAAGACGCCTTCCGCATCGCTGTCGATGCCGTAAAGGGTCGGGCCGTCGAAGGCCGTGCTCAGACGCGCGGAGCGCTGGTGGCCGGTGAGAAAATGAAAGCGTTTATTGGTGTCTTCGGCCAAACCGAGACCCGAAAAGAGCCGCGTTGGCTCTTCCACTTCGACTGGTTTGGTCGCAGGCGTGGTAACCTTGGCAACCTTCTTACCGTTCTTCCCATTCTTGGCGTGACCGTTTTTACCGTTCTTCCCATCGCGCCCGTAGCTGCCCGCTTCCATCTCGCGCATCGGCTCGAGATACATCTCGCGATAAGCGCCCGCGGTGTAAGGAAATTCACCGGGCAGTCCTTCGCCTAACAAGTAACGCGTGATCTCGCCCGGTTCGTCGATCTCAGGCAGCGCGAGCCGCGGCAACTTCAAACCCGTCGGCGCCGCGCCCATCTTGATCCGCCCTTTGATGTCATTCCAACGATTGAGCATCTCCTGACCGAACTTCTCGTCGGTCCGCGCGCGTTTCACCTCATCGAGGACATGCTGGTTGTACTTCTCAACTGCATCAACCACGTTGCCGAGTTTGCTCATACATTTTCCTCCGTCAGTAATTCACATAATTCATCCACGCCCGGATCGCGATGGCGATTCGCCACGGTCGCGACGAGCAGCTGCGATTTCTTGTTTTGATCGAGGCGCCGCGCGATTTCGGAGATGGCCGTGCGTGCGCGTTCCTGGTCGCTTTTGTTCACGACCACGATGTCGGCGAGATCGAGCATAACGATCTTCTGCAACTGCAAACGGCTGCCGTAATCGGGGTTCATCACGAGCACGCGCTTGTGGATGAGCCCGCTCTGGAAAGGCATCGCTTCCTGCCCCGTTCCGACCGTCTCGATGATCACGTAATCAAAATCCGACTCCGCCAAGAGCACGAGGCAATCCTCCGTCGCTGGCGACAGTCCACCCGCCTGCCCGCGCGTGGCCATGCTGCGCATGAAAACGCGTTCGTTTTGCGAGTTAATCATGGTGGCGCGGTCGCCCAGCAAAGCGCCGGCGCCGACCACGCTCGGATCGTGCGAAAGAATGGCGATGCGCGCTTTCGGCTCGCGGTGAAGCAGACGCAGCACGAGTTCATCGATTAACGTCGTCTTGCCCGCGCCGCCCGGACCGGTGAAACCGAAGACGCGCGTCTTGCCGATCTTTGCTTTCGATTTGCCCGCGCGCTTTTTCTGCGGCGGTTTCTTGGCGGCGTAAGCGTCTTCGATTTTGGTCAAGGCGCGCGCCAATTTCATATCAGCGCTCACCTTGCCGCCGCGCAAAGCCTTGTGCGATCCGCCATAATTTTTATGCACGAAGTCGACCATGTCACCTAACGACGTCCCCGCGAAAAAGATCTTATCGACGCCTTTGCGCCGCATGAGCGTGTCGTCCTTCCCGGTGATCGTGCCGCCGCCGCCGCCGAAGATCTTGATGTAATCTGCGCCCTGTTTCTTGAGCAGCCGCGCGACTTCTGAGAAGAACTCGACGTGCCCGCCGTTATAACTGGAGATGCCAAGCGCCTTCACATCTTCCTGAATGGCCGCGCGCACCATGTCTGTTGCATAACGATGGTAGCCAAGATAAACCACCTCGATCCCGTGCCGGATGAACTCCAGATTGATCGTGTTAATGGCGCTGTCGTGGCCATCGCAGATCGGGACTGCGGTAAGAATGCGGACGGGTGAAGGCATGCAGGCGCAACCTAACGACAATCGGTGCGCGGGCAAGAATGGCGCGGGGAGAACGGTTGAACCTTTCCCTAACCGGTTCACTTTGCGCCATGACCGATCCTCTTGATTTCACTGGCAAAACCGTCCTCGTCACTGGCAGCTCGCGCGGTCTCGGCGCGGAAATGATCAAAGCCTTCGGCGCGCGTGGAGCGCAATGCGTGGTCAATTTCATCGGCGACCCGGAAGGAAAAAATAAGGCAGAGGCGGAAGGCGTGGCCGGCGAACTGAAAGCGCCGCTCACGGTCGAGTGCGACGTGACGAAACCGGAACAGGTCGAGGCCATGATGAAGGAAATTGCCGACAAATTCGGAGGGCTCGATGTGCTGGTGAACAACTCCGGGATCATTCGCGACCGCACGATCAAGAAGCTGACCCTCGAGGAATTCGAGAGCGTGGTGCGGGTCAACCTGGCGGGCACATTCAACGTCACGCAAAAGGCCGCGGCCGTTTTAAAGCAGGGCGGCCGGGTGATCAATCTCTCATCAGTGAGCGGGCAGATGGGGCTTTTCGGCCAGGCAAATTATTCCTCGAGCAAAGCCGCGATCATTGCCCTAACGAAAGTGTCCGCGCGCGAGCTGGCCCGCCAGCAGATCACGGTCAACGCCATCGCGCCCGGTTTCATCGACGTCGGGATGAGCAAAGGCATGCCGGATGAAGTGACGGAGAATTTCAAGAAGCAGATTCCGTTAGGCCGACTGGGCGACGCGCACGAAATCGTCGATGCGGCCCTCTTCCTCGCTTCGCCCATGGCGAGCTACATCACCGGGCACGTGTTAAATGTGAACGGTGGCTACTACATGGGATAACTCCCCACTTGGGCGGCCCGGAACGCCGCCACCCCATGCCATCGACGCAACCAATTCTCGCGCGGCTGCGCTCCGTCACGAAGTGATCATCGGGCTCTATGTCGCGATGCGACTCGTCTGGCCAAGGCGCGGCTCCCGTGTGACGTCGTGTTTCTCCTGAACTCGATCTGGTCGATTTGCGAGCCTTGCTGGACGAATAAGCGACTTCGACGTTCTAGGAATCCCGATTTCGAATCCGTAAAATCCCGTTTTCGGGAAGTAGAATTCGTTAGGCAAAGTCGTCACCTGATTCTAACTCTATCTCAGGCTTGCGTTTACACGACGCTACTTGCGGTGGCACGCGCTTTGCATCAGGCTTTGCAATCTTCATTCTCGAAGACTTTTATCCTTATGCGCTCACGTCTCCTTGTCTTTCTCGTCGGGCTGATCACTTCGGCCACGCTTCACGCCCAAACTCCTGCACCGAGTCCCACCGTGGACGAACTGGTCGCGAAAAATCTCGAAGCCAAAGGAGGCGCCGCTGCGCTCGAGGCGATTAAGACGATTCGCTTCGAGGGAAAGGTCGTTGTTAACCAAGGGCAAATGGAATTGAAATCCACTGAAACGCTCGCCCGGCCCGGCAAAGTGCGTTCCGATGCGGTCCTGCAGGGCATGACCTTGGTGCAGGCCTATAACGGCACGGATGGATGGAAGATCTTCCCGTTCCAAGGCCGCAAGGATCCCGAGAAGATGTCGGCCGACGAATCTAAATCTCTCGTCGAATCGGCGGAGATCGGCGGCCCGCTCGAGAACTGGAAGGAGCAGGGCAAGAAAGTCACTTACCTCGGCACAGAAGACGTCGATGGCACACCCGCCCACAAGCTTAAAGTCGAGCGCAAGAACGGCGACATCACCTACGTCTATCTTGATCCAGATCACTTCCTCGAGATCCGCACGATCGATGAGCGCACCGAGCAAGGCGCCAGGGTCGAGGTTGAGACCGACCTGGGCGATTACGAGAAAGTGAACAACGTTTACTTCCCCTTCTCCATCGAGAGTGGGAGCAAAGGATCAAACGACAAGCAAAAAATCATTATCGAAAAAGGCGCGGCCAACGTCCCGGTCGACGACTCGATCTTCGAGTTCCCAGCCAAAGCCGCCAAATAACTTCTTACTGCCATGCGAAATCCAAGCTTACTTTTTCTTACGACTCTCGGCTTCGTCAGCGTCGCCACCGGCCAGCAGGTCCCTTACAGCTCGGCTACGATCTCCGGTCTGAACGCGCGCAACATCGGTTCCGCCACCATGAGTGGCCGCGTCGATTCGATCGCAGCGACCCGCGAACCATCCGGCAAACTCACCATCTTTATCGGCGCGGCCACCGGCGGTCTTTGGAAATCGGAAGACAGCGGGACGAACTACCGACCAGTCTTCGACGAGCAACCCGTGCAATCGATCGGCGCGATCGCGATCGATCCGAAGAACTCCAAGAACGTCTGGGTCGGCACGGGCGAGCCCTGGGTTCGCAACAGCACTTCCTACGGCGACGGCATCTACAAGTCGATCGACGGCGGCGAGACCTGGAACAAATCTGGTTTACCCAACTCGGAGCGCATCTCGCAGATCATCGTTAGCCCGAAGAGCAGCGAGACCGTTTTCGCCGCGGTCCCGGGCGCGCTCTGGAGCGACTCACCCGATCGCGGTCTTTATAAGACCACCGATGGTGGCAAGACTTGGGACCTTGTCCTGAAGGGCTCAAACCTTTCCACCGGCGCCTCGACCATCGCGATGGACCCGTCGAACCCCGACGTCATGTTCGCCGGCCTTTGGGATTTCCGGCGCCAGGGCTGGACCTATCGTTCCGGTGGCGAATCGCCTAACGATCCTTCAGGAAGCGGACTCTTCCGCACTGCAGATGGTGGCAAGACCTGGACGGAAATCACACCCGACGCGAATAAAGGTTTTCCCAAGAAACCTTACGGCCGTCTGGCGGTCGCCATCGCGCCTTCCAACCCGAAACGCGTTTACGCCTTCGTCGAATCGACCGACAGCGCGCTCTTCGTTTCCGACGATGGCGGCCAAACCTGGCAGCAGCGCGACAAGAGCCAATGGATGGTCTGGCGCCCGTTCTATTTCGCCAACTTAGTTGTTGACCCGAAAAATCCCGATCGCGTCTTCAAGACGGACGGCGCACTGATCAAGAGTGAAGACGGCGGCAAAAGCTTCGCCACCATTGGCGGCTTCAATGGCGCGCACGGCGACGTGCATGCCGTTTGGATCGATCCGAACAATCCGCAGAATGTGATCTCCGGCGACGACGGCGGAGTCTGGTATGCCTACGACGGAGGCAATCGCTGGTGGAAAGCGGATAACCTGCCCATTTCGCAGTTCTATCGCGTAGCCGTGGACGACGCCGACCCGTATCGCGTCTACGGCGGACTGCAGGATAACAGTTGCTGGATTGGCCAGTCGGAATACCCCGGCGGCATTACCAACGCGCAGTGGGAAAACATCTTTAACGGCGACGGCTTCTATACCTTCCCCGACCCCGCCGATCCCGATTACATCTACGCCGAATATCAGGGCGGCTACGTCGGCCGCGTCAATCGCCACACCCTAGAAGCGCGGATCATTCAGCCCAAGCCTGATTACAAGGAAAAGCTCCGCTTCAACTGGAACGCGCCGCTGGTGGCTTCGCCTAACGAGAAAGGGACCATCTACATCGGCGCGCAATTCCTTTTCCGCTCGCGCGATCACGGCCAGAGCTGGGACCGCATCTCGCCTGATCTGACGACGAACGATCCGAAGAAACAGCAGCAGGAGAAATCCGGCGGGGTCACAATCGATAACTCAGCGGCTGAGATGTACACGACCATTTTCTCGATTAGCGAGTCGCCCAAGGATAAGAACGTGATCTGGGCCGGGACCGATGACGGCAACCTGCAGATCACGCGCGATGGCGCCAAGACCTGGAACAATGTCGTCGGTAACGTGACCGGCCTGCCGAAGAATTCCTGGGTCCGCTCCGTCCAGGCGAGCAACGCCAGCGCCGGCACCGCCTATGTCGCCTTCGATCGCCACACCTTTGGCGATTTCGCCCCCTACGTTTACAAGACGACTGACTTCGGCCAGACTTGGACGCCGCTGGCCACGCCGCAGGACGCGAAAGGCATCCGCGGTCACGCCCACGTGATCAAGGAAGACCTCGTTAAACCTGATCTCCTTTTCCTCGGCACTGAATTCGGGCTCTGGGTTTCGATCGATGGCGGACAAAACTGGGCACAGTATAAAGGCTCCCATTTCCCGGCCGTCCCGGTGCGTGACCTCGTCATCCAGCCGCGGACTAACGATCTCGTTCTCGGCACGCACGGCCGCGGGATCTGGATCATCGACGACATTACGCCACTGCGTTCACTCACACCCGACTTGCTGACCAAGGAAGCGAGTTTTGTGCAAGGCAAGCCGGCGCAGCAACAGCGGATCGAAGCGAACGGCGGCTGGTCCAACGGCGCTGCTGTCTTCGTGGGCGAAAATCCGCCGGATGCCGCCGTCATTACCTATTACCAAAAGTCCCGCCATCTTTTCGGCAAACTGAAGATCGAGGTCCTCGACGCGGCAGGCAAAGTGATCGACACCCTCCCGGCCAGCAAACGGCCCGGTCTCAATCGCGTGAACTGGAGCATGCACGAAAAGCCGCCGCGCGTGCCGCCTGCGGCGCAGATCGCCGGCGCCGGTCTAACGGGTCCGCGCGTTCTGCCCGGCACCTACACCGTGCGCATGACCAAGAACGACAAGCCCTACGAAATGAAGCTCACCGTCGTCCTTGATCGACGGAGCAAATTCAGCGAAGCCGATCGCAAAGCACAGTATGGCGCCGTTGAAAAAGTGAAGACTCTCTTCGACGACGAAAGCGCCCTGATGGATCGCATCCTCGTTCTGCGCGGGAGCCTCGCGCGAAGCGCCCAAGCCGCCGGCTCCGAAGGCGAGACGCAGAAAGCCGTGACTGATCTCGATGGCAAGGTCGACGCGGTGCGCAAGCAGATCGTCGCCACGACTGAAGGCGGCGCCATTACCGGCGAAGAACGTCTCCGCGAACACACCGACCAGCTCTACGGCGCGATCCAGAGCTACGAAGGCAAACCTGCCGCTTACCAAGTCGCGCGGATCGATTCGCTCCGGCGCGAGCTACAGGATGCAACGAATGACTTCCAGAAACTGGTGACCGACGAGCTACCGAAGCTAAACGAACAACTCAAAGCCAAAGGCCAGCCCGAAATCCAGCCGCCTCCTGCCAAAGTCGCGCTGAATGAGAGCGAAGAAAAACTCGGCGGCGGTGCCTTCAACGCCGCCACGGAGCGCGATCTCCCGGCGGCGCAGATCAAGCTGCCGACAAACTTCCGCTTAGTTCGTTAGGTCGAATGTGGGAGGGGCTTTGGTGCCCCGATAGAAAGTGTCGTGGCGCGCTAACCAATCGGGGCACAAACGGCCCTCGCACATTTCAGTCCCGTACTGCTTTCATCCCGTTACGAATGATCCGGTCGATCAGCTGCGGGTAGGCCAAGCCAGCCTCGCCGGCAGAAAGCGCAAAGTCTTCATCCGCGGCCAGAATCGGATTTGGATTCGCCTCGATGAAGTAAATCTCGTTCGACGGTGTGAGGCGGAGATCGATCCGCGCGTAGCCATCGATGGTGAGTAAACGATAGATCCGCTTGCAGGTGCGCTCGATTTGCCTAACGACACCCGATTCGATGCCCTCCGCAAATTGATTCTCCAAGCCCCAGCGCTTGCGATATTCCTCGTCCCACTTGGCACGGTAAGTCGCGATTTTCGGCTCGTCCGGCGGCACTTCGCGAAAGAGGAGCTCGCGAATCGGAAAGACAGTCAGCTTCAGGTTACCCATCAGGCTGACATAAAGTTCGCGGCCCTCGATATATTCCTCCGCAATCACGTCGCCGTCGTACTTCTCATGAATGAAGCTGACGCGCTCGCGGAACTGGTCGTCGTTCTCGACAAAGGAAGCCTGCGCGATGCCTAACGACGCTTCTTCCTTTAGCGGCTTGACCAGAAGCGGGAACTTTAATTTCCGCGGTCGCGCGACGCGCTGACTGCGCGGAATCACGACGAAGCTCGGCGTATGAATCCGATGATAACTCAGGATCTTTTTCGAGATGCCCTTGTGCTTGCAAAGCACCAGTCCCGTCGCTCCACAGCCGGTGAAGGGCACGCCCTGCAGCTCGAGCACCGAGACGATATTCTGGTCAAAACCCCGGTTGTTTTTGAATTGATCGGCCAGGTTGAAAAGCACATCCGGCGCGAAGCTCTCCAGCTTCTGCCGGAGCAGGTCGAGATCGTCGAAGAGGGCGAGATGTTCGGTCGTGTAACCCAGCTCGCTCAAAGCGGCGAGCACATCAGCCTCGGTTTTCCAATCGCCGGTTTTCAGCTCGGCGCTGAAATCCTGATCAAGCTTCGTGGGAGCGATCGCGTCGAAAAGCGCGAGGACTTTAAGGTTCTTCAAATTATTTGGTGCGTTTGAATTTGCCGGTGAAGAGATAGTTCATAACCAGCGTGGTCAGGAAAGCGGAAACCCGAAAATCCTGCTGCGGATCGTCATTCGCCACCTGCAACGCCAGTTTGTCGCTGCGATCGATCAACCGCGCCAGCAGCTTGTCGACCCGGAATTTCTTTTCGTTAGTCCACTGGCAGACGGAGTTCAGTAAACGCCGGCGACGACGGCGCAGATAGGAGCTGGCTTTGATCCTCCCCGGGCCGGATGGCGCAGGAAAGAGTTCGCGCAGATCGGCGTCGTAGAAATCCGGATAGGTATCTTCGTAAAGCTTCCGCTTCTTCGCGTAGTAGGTCTTAAGCTTCTGGTTCAGGTAGTCGTAATCCGCCACCCGATACTCCGGCAGATGTCGCGGTGGCTCGCCTGCGAGGGAGCGCATCAACTCTTCGACATACTCAAGTTTTTGCAGCGCTTTCCAGCCCGCGTAACGCTTCCGCCAATCGAGCCCCGGCGTCAGCCAGACCGCGAAAGTCTCCGCGAAATCCTCATCGGGGTGACTCTGCGCGTACCAGTCATCGAGATGGAGCACATAACTGCGGCTAAACGGGCGCGGTTGGTAGAAAGCGGGCGTCTCCTCACGCGAAGTGCGCCCGAAAGTCTGCTGCCACTTCTTCTTCCGCGGCAACTGATAGACGTAGCTGTAGGCGTGCGCCGCCTCGTGCCGGATCAGTTTCATGAACCACTCGGGCGTCCCGCCCTCCACCTCGAGCATCATCGTTCGCTCCAACGCACGCAGCCGATCGTGAACGAGGAAAAAGGGAATGAAAATCGCGGGAATTCCGACCGGGACAAACCATTCGTCACCGATGTGGCAGGGCGGGCGAAAAATCAGACCGCGTCCGGTCAGCTCATCATAGAGTTGTCGCACCAGCGGAGCGAGCGCGGTGCCTTCCATCTGAAGCCCAAGCTTCGAGATGCGCCGTTCCAGAAGCTCCTGGTCGCTCAATAAAGTCCACTCTGGAGCATCCATCCGCGAGCACGTTAGCAGCGGGTGTGGGAAAGTGTCACGCCCAAGAGTTTCGCCCTTTGACTGGCCATCGTCACCGAATTAGCCGACGTTGCCCGATGGAAACAAGCAAAGGATCAGCAGTCTGGGAAGGCACGCTCAAGGGCGGCCAGGGCAAAATGAAATTGGGCGGCGGCGGTTACGAAGGCAGCTACTCGTTCGGGTCACGTTTTGAAGACGGCAGCGGCACCAATCCCGAAGAATTTATTGGCGCAGCCGAGTCTGGCTGCTTCTCCATGGCATTGTCCATGGCCTTGGAGAAAGCGGGCTTTCCGCCTAAACGAATCAGCACCACAGCCAAGGTTAAACTCGAGAAAGTCGGCGAAGATTTTCGCATCACGACGATCGATCTCGAGACCGACGCCGACGTCCCGGGCATCGATGACGCCAAGTTCCAAGAAACCGCCGAGCAGACGAAGAAGAACTGTCCCGTCTCAGTCGCGCTCGGCGGCACCCAGATCAATCTAAAGGCACAGCTCTCGAATCGTTAGGCACGTGGCGTTGGTTCCCCGCCCTCACCTTCTCGCATTCAGTAGTGATGATTTTATTCTCGCTGGTCGAATTCGGCTCTGCGTTTTTGTTTGTCGTGCGAAAAGCCCAGAGCCGGCGACTGGGGTCATCTTAGTCGCCGGCTCCGCAGATGGAAGTCCCCCTTGCTAGGGAACGCGAGTAGCATCTTCGCTCCCACAGCCGCTGAAGACCAGGTTACCGTTAGGGTCGTAGGTCTCGAAATTAATGACCGACCTGTAACTGTTCCCATCGGACGACAGAGTGACTGTCCGCTGGATTTTCTGTTCTCCCGCAAAACTGCCGTCAGTATTGAAGTTGAAGAACTGAAAAGGCGCCGCAAAAGAACGCCCTTGCAGCAATTGCCAGGAGCCGAAACCAGGCCCGTGCATGGTCGGCGGAGTGTTGTCGGTGCTGGTCAGGGTTCCCCCGGCGTGGAACATCTCGGTGGCGCGAAAGGCCGCCAGAGTTTGGCCGTTACAATCGGTCAGGGTGACCTGCGAATCCCAGACCCCGATCAGTGCAGCGCCTCTGGGCGTTGCGGATGCGCCCGGCGCGAAGCTCAGGGCCATGAGAGCCGCGAGCGAAACGATGATTGCTAAAAATGTCTTTTTCATTTTTCTCCTTCTGTGTTGGGTTTCCGTTCGGTTAATGTCGTCGGGAGGGTCCCGACGTTGCGTAGGCCATGTTCTCTCGCGAGCGCCCTGAAAGTCCTTAGCCGTCTCTGAATTTTTCATGAAAACCGCGCCGCGAGATGAAGCTCGCCACAGCCTTCGCTACGAGTTCGGAGACTTCCGGCTCGACCGGGCCAGCCATCAACTCTCGCGCCGCGATGGCACCTGGGTGCCGCTGACACCCCGAGTTTTCGATACCCTGCTTTTCTTGGTGAAACATCACGACGAGATGCTGACGAAGGAGCGGCTGATGGCCGCAGTCTGGCCCGATGCGATCGTGGAAGAGAATAACCTGGCACAGAACATTTCGACTCTGCGACGGCTCTTTGGCGATACGCCGCAGTCACATCGTTTCATCGTGACCGTACCAGGGCACGGCTATCGGTTTGTCGGTCCTGTCGAAAAATGCGTCGGCCAACCAGGTAGAGCAGATCCACCTCTCGCCCGACCCACGCTGGCTGTTCTTCCGTTCAGACCGCTAGTGGCTGAGAACTCCGATCCCGCCTTGGAGATAGGGATGGCTGACACGCTCATCGCCCGGCTTAGCCATATCCGCGGGATCGTGGTTCGATCTCTGGGCGCCGTGCGCCGCTATACTGGCCTCGAGCAGGAACCGCTCAGGGCCGGGCGGGAAGTCGGCGCAGAATCAGTCCTCGAAGGTTCGATGCAGAAGAGTGGAGATGCCCTAAGAGTCAACGTCCGGCTCTTAAAGGTGGCCAGCGGAGAATCGCTCTGGGCGGGGACCTTCGATGAAAAAATTACGGATATATTTTCTGTTCAAAATGCGATCGCGGAGCGCGTGGTCAGCCAACTCTCCCTTCAGCTCAGCGGGGCGGAAAGACAACGCCTCACTCAGTTGGATACCGCTAACGCCGACGCCTACCAGCTTTATCTGAAGGGACGTTACTTTTGGTGGAAGACGACTCCGGAAGAGTTTCTCAAATGTCGCGATTACTTCCAGCGCGCGGTGGATGCCGATCCTTGCTACGCCCTCGGTTACTGTGGTCTGAACGCCTACTTCGGGTACGGATCCGCCTGGGGAATGTTGCCGCCGGAGGAGGGTTGGCCGCGCGCCATCAAGGCGGCTGCCAAAGCGCTGGAGCTGGATGGCAGCCTGGCTCAGGGCCACAGCGATCTCGGGGCGCACCAAATGGTTTTTAATCGCGACTGGGCCGCCGCGGAGATCGGGATCAAAACGGCGATCGACCTCAATCCACGCAGCGAAGAGGTGCATTATCTCTACTCGTTCTTCCTCATCACAAGAGGTCGCTTGGAGGAGGCGATCTCCGAAGCGCGACTCGCTCTCGTGCTCGATCCCCTTTCGCTGCGCATCCATCAGCACCTCGGGTTCGTCCTCCATCATGCGCGACGTTTTGATGAGGCCATCGAACGTTATCAACAGACCCTCCTGCTGGATTCGGATATCGCCTCCCTGCACGAAGCTTTGGGGGATACTTTTGAACAAAAAGGCCAGCCCGAACAGGCTATCCGCGAATGGCGCAAAGCGATGGAGCTGAGCGGGGACGAAGAGCTCGCGCACCTCTCGCACACCCGTTACGAAAGCGATGGTTTTACCGCCACCATGCAGGCTGTTGCGCAGAAGAAGCTGGCCCGATTGCACCAGCGAAAAGAAGGGGGGAATTATGTTCCGACGATCGAATTTGTCCGCGCCCACCTCCGCATGGATGATCGGGAGAAAGCCCTGGCCTCGCTCGCCAAAGCTGCGGAAGAACGCAACGTTTTCGCTTTGCTTCTGCAAAGCGATCCTTTCTACGACCCTCTGCGCGCCGATCCTCGGTTTGCCAGCATCCTGCAGCGCAACGGTCTATCCTGATCAGGCGACGATGGGTTCGTTATCTTCGCTCAGGCGCCGCCCCGTCCGGGCGATGAAGACGTCTTCGAGCGTTGGCCGGGCCAGCGTCACCGAATCGATCTCGCCCGGAAACGCTTCCGCCAGGCGGGTGATGAAATTGTGACCCTCAGGATGTTCGATCCGCACTTCATCGTTCAGAATCTGCACTTCCAAGCCTAACGACTTGGCGATGCGCTCAGCCAGCGAAGTCGCATCCTTGGCGCGGACACTGATGACGTCGCCGCCGATTTCGGCGCAAAGGTTCCTCGGCGTATCGAGCGCTACGAGCCGACCGCGATCGAGAATCGCGACTCGATCGCAACGCTCGGCTTCCTCCATCAGGTGGGTGGTAAGAAGAACCGTCACATTCTGCTGGTCGCGCAGGCGATAGAGCGTTTGCCAGAGATCGATCCGCGCGCCGGGGTCGAGTCCGGTGGAAGGCTCGTCCAAAAGAAGAAGCTCAGGATTGTGCAGGAGACTCTTGGCAATTTCGACCCGGCGTTGCAAACCACCCGAGAGGGTTTCTACGAGATCCTGGGCGCGGTCCTGCAAATTAAACTCGCTCAACAATTGGTCGATGCGCTGACGCAAGGCGGCCCCGGCCAAGCCGTAGAGATGCCCCTGATGCGTAAGGTTTTCGCGCACACGCAATTTCTTATCGAGACTGGGCGCCTGAAAAACCACTCCGATGCGGCTGCGCAACGCCTCGCGCTCGCGCGCCAGGTCGAGGCCGAAAATAGAAGCCGAGCCCTCGGCGGGCCTAACGAGCGTGGAGAGGATGCGGAAGAGTGTGGTCTTGCCGCCGCCGTTCGGGCCGAGCAGGCCGAAGATCTCTCGCGGAGCGACGGTCAGCGAAAGGTGGTCGAGCGCGACGCGGTCCCCGTAACGGTGGGTCAGTTCATTAGTGACGAGGGCCGGCGTAGTCATGGGAGCAGCATGATAGAGGAAACTGCGACGAGCGCACGCGCTCTCACGCACTGCCGCTAGCCGCGTGGTCCTGGCGGCCCTCTCCGGGCAGGAAGCGACACGACGCTTGCCATTCGGCGGGGCACCAAATTTCTAGACCGGGCTAAATTGATCCGTCGTCTACGAGAGCCTCAACTTGCTCGCCTTGAGCGTGGTCAAACCGCCTTCCACTTTGCCCTTCGCCGGGCCTTCCTTCTTCTGGGCACCGCCTTTGGGATCTTTGCGAGCGGTGAGATCGCGCACGGAGGCGGACGCTTTTTTGCGTGTCGCTTTCTTTGTAACCATATGGATTCCTTCCTTATTTGCCGGCCGCAGGGTCGGGCGGATTTCCGCGAAAAACAATCGTGAAGTCGACCGCCCCGCGCGCCCTTTACACCACGCGAGAGCAGTCGCAGGTTCGCCGATGCCTAACCTTGCCAGCTGGATCACGACCCGGGACGAGAAATGGTTCAGCCCGATCCTGGCGCTTCATCCCGAGGTCACAGCAGGCAACGCGGCCCAGGAATCGGTGGACCTGGCGAACATGAGCGGGCTCCTTCTCACGGGCGGGAACGACATCACGCCGGAGTATCTGCGCCAGCCGGTGCCTGACCCTTCGATCCTGGAGAAAGGCGATCCGACGCGCGACAAATGGGAATTCGAGGCGGCGAAACAGGCCCTCGACCGTGGCCTGCCCATCCTCGCCATCTGCAAGGGGATGCAACTGCTCAACGTAGCGCTCGGTGGCACCCTGCGGCTCGATATTACCGGCCATAATCTGCCTGAACAGAAAACGGCAGATGTCCAGGCGCTGCGCAACGATGCGGCCGCATCCTATCGATTTGAAAAAGTGAACAGCTCCCATCACCAGGCCATCGATCGGCTGGCCGACGGCTGCGTGGTGGAATCGTGGTGCGCGAGCGATGATGTGATCGAGCAATTCCGGCTGACCGACCGGCCTTTCGGCTTGGCGGCGCAATACCATCCGGAACGCGGAACGATTTACGCGCCGCTTTTCCGGGATTTTTTTCGGCAATTGGCTTCGTGAAGGCTCGAGCTTAGAGCATCACTCCTTTCGCCCCTGAGCGGCTTCTCTCTAATTTTGTTGCGGATGCTGGCAGGAGGAAATGGCAAGCGAAATCGCCGAGTCGTCGAGCAACGTCGCGGTGCGATCGCACAGTGCGCGCCCGGGACAGCAGCAGACGACTCGCTATTCCCCGCGATAAACGCAACGAGCCGTAGGCGTCTCGTGGATCACGATTTCGCAAAGGCCGGGACATTGCGGAGCGAGCTTCTCCCAAAACCAGGCCGCCATGAGCTCGAT
>JBPCLK010000170.1:0-30440 GCA_051003355.1 Chthoniobacterales bacterium
GCCCATGACTCTCCAGCGCTCGCCCCACCGCCTGACCGCGCGTTCGAACCAGACGCTTGAGAAGACCAAGCCACCCACGACAAAAAGGCCGAAATAGAAAATGAGCTTAAAGGCATGGTTAAGCACGTAATGCCCCATCTCGTGCGCCATGACGAGCCGGATTTCAGGGAGGGTGCATTGCTTGAGGAGATTGTCGTTGAGCGAAAGCCGGGTGGTGCCGAAAAGGCCGGAGACGTTGGCGCTGACGCGGTTGCTTTGCCGCGAAGCGTCAACTTCAAAAACCTGCTGGACGGGAATTTCATTCGCGCTCGCCATGGCCAGGATGGGTTCGCTGATCTTCTTATCGGCGATTGGTTTGTAGGTGTTAAAGAGCGGCGAAATGAAAACAGGCGTGATCAACATGGCCAGGGCAAGAAAAATGACGCCGGCCACCGAGCTCCACAGCCACCATGTGCGCGGCGCCTTGCGGAAAATGAAATAGAGCATCAGCAGACAAAGCGCGGTCGCGATCATGGCGACGAGCAGACCGATCAATTGCTCGCGGAACCACGGGCCGAAATTTTGCGTGGCCAGCCCGTAGGCATGCTCCCGGAAGTAGTCGGAATAAACGCCTAACGGAAAGCTGAGCAGGAAGGCGATCGGCACATAGGCCAGCGCGTAAATCGCGGGTTGGAGCCAAGTCCACCGCGTCACGCGCTCGGCAAAATCGCGCAAGCGGGCCGAGAGCCCGGAGGCAAGGAAGAAGATCGCGACCGCCGCGCCGACCAGAAAATTCCAAAGGATGAGCCAGTATTTTCCTTCGAAGTAGGCATCGGATTGCGCGCGCTTCTCTGCTGGCACGGTGTCGAGCCAGGCACGGGTCGCGGCCGCGGGAGCGAAGGAGGTGGCCGCCGCAGGCCTACTCGCCGGGCGCACCGGCGCGTTCTGCGCAAAGGTAACTGGTGTCGAAAGCGTCAGACAAGAAAACAGGAGCAAGATAGCCATCTTCATGCGGGACGAATAGGCGAGGGGCGAAAGAATGAGAAGCTTCTTCCAGGCAACCTCGACTTTGCCGTGCGCCGCGAGTAATATTTTCAGGCAATGAAACGGCACCTAAGATGGCTCCTCGTCGTGGCGATTCTCGCTCTGTGCGCTCCTGGAAGTTCTGCCCAGACTCCGCCGCCGGCCAACGCGACCTACGGCGCCTACCCCGCCCGGTATCAGGAAATTATCACCACATGGCTCAATGCAAGCCTGGGGGATCCGCGAAGCGCCCAAATCGCTTTCAAAGGCGAGCCAAGACCGGGTGAACTCGATGTCGGCAAGGGCCGGATGGTCGCCGGGTTTCTCGTCGATTTTACAGTGAACGCCCGAAATCTGTTTGGTGCCTATACAGGCGCGCAGAAACATACGGCTCTCATTCGCGACGGAAAAGTCGTGACGGCGACCGGTTTCGTTTATCACTAGGAAACAGGCCCGCCCTGCTTACTCGTTTTCGCTCGGAGGATTTCTTCCGGCTGCGCCCAGCTGCAATCCAGCAGGGACTTTCGAGGATCCGAGCCGCAGGAATAACGGCCTTCGGTCATCGAATTCTGGCCGTAAAAAATAGGTGGCCTGCTTTGTGGTCGAGTCGTTCTCAAGATCGTCTGTCGTGATCGTGAGACTGGCCGTCATGGGCCAGAATGTTCCCCTAACGAACATTTTCCTAAGCCCGGGCAACCCATCGTTCTGCTCTTCGCCGAGCAGGCGAACCGCCGACAGGGAGCTTCCCGAGGTGGGCGCACTCACCACTTCGAGGGATTCTTCCGCGGGGATAAGCGTCAACCCGAAACGGGTCAGGCCGGCGCTTAGGCGACCGCTCAGCTCCACCGGTGTTCCCTGCACAATCGCCTTCACTGGATCGATCAGTGCCGCCTTCTCCTGAAAGCGGACGTGCGCGGAAAGGGAATCAAACTCTGGCCAGGGCGACGGCGGTTTCCAGCGCGCGCCCAGGAGATCGGCCTCGCCAATCACGATCGGAGCTGCACTTAGCCCGCTCCACGTGATGTAGCCGGTGAGCAAGCCCGCGGCTTTGCCCGGATACCACTCGTTAGGTAAAGTTTCCAAGAAAAGGGCCGGACAATCGACACGGATCGATAACGGTTTCGAAAAATCGAGGAGTCCACCGTTCGCCCATTTTTTCTTACCCAGATTCAGAGGTAGCGAAGCGTTCGCGGTGACGGGATTAGAAACACCAAAACCTGCCTTGGCCTCCGCTTCAAGCAGGCCGCTGGCCAGGCGTCCGGAGAAGTCCAAGATGCTCTTCTCCGTCTCACGACCAGGTATTTCCACGTGACCTGTGCTCGTGATCTGCAGGCTGGATAACACTCCAAAGGCGGCCAGTCTTCCGGTCAGCACGCCCAGGCCGAGAGAGTCCTCACCCAGAGCTTTTCCCAGTTCGCCCAGATTCAGTCGACTCGCGGTGAGATCGACGTCGAACTTTTGCGCCTCATCAAGCGCAGCCAGAAGACTGCGCGTCTCATACCAGCGCGCGATATTGAGCGGCAGAAAAACAGTGCCGCTCGCTCTCGGAGTCCGATCGAGGATCAACTCGAAGGTCTGGAGTTCGATGAAATTATGTCCCAGCGTAAGATATCCGCCTAACGAAAAACGATCGTTGGCCAGCTTGAAAGTCCGGAAGAACACATCCTGCGGCGAATAGCTGCCCTCAAGCGTGACATCGAGCGGTTGCCGCAGAGGCGCCACCGACAGTTGCAGCCCGTGGGCGAAGAGTTGCAGGGTGCCCGAGTGCGCCCGAGACGTGCCGTCGCCTCGCCAATCGAAGGTTGCCCCTCCCCCGATTTTGCCTTTTCGCCAGGCTTTCGGGAAAAAAGGAGCATAGATATTTAGATCGTTAAATGCGCCCGTGACTCGCCCCTTGAAGCGGTGTTCGGAGGTCAGCTCGAAAGTCCCTTCGGCCCGCAGGAAATCTTCTGCATGACGCGCCTCCAGCTTCTCCAAAGTGACTTCTCGATCTTCCAAGCTGAGCGCTCCGCCTAACGAATCTAGCGGCACTCCTCGGAATTGTACTTCCTTCCCCTGCCAGCTAAGTCGGCCGGAAGGCGCGGAGTTTACGAGGTCCACTTCACCTGCCGCGGTCAGCGCACCCGAAAACTCCCCGGCCGCCGCCCCCCAGAACTGCGCGAAGCCATTCAGGTCGGGAATGTTGGCGTTGAGCTGCCCGCGAAACGGAAGTTGCGTCCAGCTCCGCAGTTTCTTGGGCCAGACCAGCTCGCCATTGACCGTTAACGAGTTCTCACGCTGCCGTACGTAGAGCTGATCCACTTCCAGGCGACGGCCGTAGTAGGTGGCACCGAGCATGACATTGTCGGCTCTACGCTCCCGCCAGGCGAAATCCGTCGCCTCCACCCAAACTGAGGCCGTCGCATCGAGAAATTCGCCGGGGTGACCGCGAAAAGTAAATTTCGAGGCGCGCACCGAGCCAGTCACCGGTTCGAGGAAACCGAGAGCCTCGGAAATTTGCGCCAGCGAAATATTGGAGGCCGACCCGGCTAACTCGACGGCAAACTTGTTGCCTGTCCGCCTTTGGAAACTGGCCCGGAGCGTCCCGCCAAAGGTGTCGAGATGAAGATCAGTTCCGACGCGTCCGCGGCCCAGACGCGAAAGGTCCACGGTCAACGCTTCGAGATCCAGGCCACGAGAAAGCGGAATGCCAGCTATCGTTAGGCGAGCGGCGTCCCACGAGGTGGCTCCGCGCAAGTCGGTGAAAGTTTGACGAAGCAAAGGCGCGCTCACCGAAACTTGGCGCGCCACGAATCGACCGGATTCAATGGCGCTCGCAGTCAGCAGAACGCCGCGGAAAGTGACCGCGGTGGTTGCAGTCATGACGTCGAAATCAACGTCCTCCAACTGAAAATTGTCCGGCACCAATTGGGCTAACGAACGCCAGTCCGGGTCATCGGCGGCGCTGGATTTTACCGGCACCCGAATCTGACCGGCCAACTGGTTCACCCGCAGCGAACGCAAAACCGAACGAGGCCGGCGAAAAATCAGGGCGTGCAAATTCAGGTCGACCGTGACGACCGCAGCGCGGATGGAAACCTCGTGTCCCCCGGGCTTGGACGAACGAATGGTGAGATTGCGCAGAGTCACCGCCCGCCAAAATGGCGCCTCTACTTCTTCGATCTCCGCGGTGAGGCCCTGTCGATGCGCTGCTCGCGTAATCCAAAAGCGGACACCACGCGCTACCACGAACGGCGCCAGCAGCGCGTCCAACCCGGCCAAAACGAGCAGGACGAGAAGGAAAACGAGAAAGCGTTTACGAAAAGACATCAGCGGGAAGCCAACGCCTGACGAACTCAGCCGCTTGGCGTGGGCGCCGGAAAGATTGCACGCACCGGCTGTTCGGGGCGAAACTTTTCCAAGAGCTGATTCTTAAAGGTCTGCTCGGCGGCCGCCGGCATGTCGGCCGCCTTCTCCCGCGCCAGTCGCGGGAGCGCGCCTAGCTGAGCCTGGATGTCTCCCGGCGAGATGCGATTCCAAAAGCCGTTTTCGAGAGCCTCCACTTCCACCTTCTCCTGTTCCACGGAGAGAATCTGAGCGTGCGGCAATTCGATCGCAATTTCATCGGGACGAACGTTCACCGTAAATTTCTTGTGCAGATCGAAGCCGGCCTTGACCAGGTACGTTCCGTGCAACTTGATCCGTTTCGTACTTCCAGCCCAGGTGTGCATCATCTCGTGCTCGACTTGCACACGCCGGGCCAGCACAGCTAACTCGGCAATCGTCTGCGTCTGCTCGAAGTAGACGCGATTATTCACCGTGACTTTCGGCTGAAGATGAGCCAGCTCGAGAAACGCATCTCGCGCTTTCCTACCAACCTCTTCCAGGCGCGTGACCCCGTGGTCGAGCGTCCTCCCGGGCCAAGTCTCCAGACGGTAAAAGATGAAGGCGGCGAGGAGCGCCAGAATGAGCAGGACCAGCACCGCTGCGAGCGGGCAGCCCAGCCGCCGTGGAGGCTGGGCCGGAGCGGGTAGATTCGATTGCAACTCCATCAGCCCAAAAAAGTACCGCCCCCCACACCCGAAGGGTATGAAGGGCGGCTGTTCCCCCCAGAACATTCTTTCAAATCCGATTTGGAAATAAGCGACCTGCCCCCTGCGCGCAAGGAAATTTTTTAGAGAGAATTTGAAAAAAAGTTCAAGGTGGCCCTAACGTCCTGCTGTGAATCTCGGCATCCGCTACGAAACCGCGTACCGGTATGCCGAACCGGTCAGCTTTTCCACGCACGAGATCCGCCTCTTTCCGCGGGTGGATGTCTTTACGCAGGTGCATCGGATGAAATTCGAGACAAACTCGGGAGCGAAGGTGCGGTTCGCCCAAGATATTTTCGATAACTGCGTGGCGCTCTGCTCCTTTCCCGAGACTGCGAGCGAACTCCGCTTCCATCTCGAGCTCGACCTGATTCTGGAGAAGAAGAATCCATTCGACTTCCTCCTGCAAAAGAGTTCGGAGCACCTGCCCTTCGCTTACCCTCCGGAGTTTCAGCGAGTTCTTTCACCCTACCTGCAAAAGGAGCCGGGAGCACCGTTGGAGATTCCCGGCTGGGAATTTCCGTCCCCCACCTCCCCGCGCTCGGCCGTCTCGGTCCTCGTGGAACTGAACGAAAGCCTGCACGGATGCGTCGGCTACGAACGCCGAGAGGAAGGACCCGCGTATTCCCCGCACGAGACTCTGCGAATCGGCCGGGGTGCCTGCCGTGACGTCGCACCATTGCTAGCCGCGGTGCTGCGCCAGCACGGCCTGGCGGCCCGCCTAACGAGCGGTTATCTGCGGGAAGCTGCCTCGGAATCGCTTCGGGCGGAGGGCTCGCTCCATGCCTGGACCGAGGTCTATCTGCCGGGCGCAGGCTGGATCGGGATGGATGCCACCAACGGGATTTTCGCCAACCACAATTTTATCGTGGCCGCTGTCGGAGTGACTCCCGCGGATGTGACCCCGATTGATGGCAGCTTTTCTCCGCGGCAGGTGGCCACTCCGCAGATGACGAGCCGGTTGGAGCTCGTCAATCTGGGAGGAGCGTCGGATGCTGCGTGACCTGCAATTGCGAAATTTTCGCTGCTTCGAAGCGATCGCTGTCGATTTCGAGCCAGGCTTTAACTTCATCGTAGGTGCGAACGGCCAGGGCAAAACGACGATCCTGGAAGCCGCTTGCGTTCTGTTGCGGTTGCAATCTCAACGCGCCTCCAGCCTCACCCCGGTCGCGCGTCACGGCGAACGCTCTTTTACCCTCTCGGGTCACGTCGAGGCGCATCTGCTGCAATTCTATTACAGCGCCCTGCGACGCAAAGTCGCTTTCGATACCATCGAGCAACGCGACCTCGCGGAGTATCTCCAGCTCGTGCGGGTGGTTTCTTTCGCCAACCACGACCTCGATCTCATTCGCGGCAGCGGCGATTTGCGGCGGCGTTATCTCGACTTCATCGGCACACAGGTCGACGCGCGCTATCGACCGGCCCTGCGCGCCTACGAGCGCGCTCTGCGATCTCGCAATACACTGCTCAAGTCGGCCACACCACGCCCGCGCGAGCTGGCCGCCTATACCGAGCCACTCGTGCGGGCGGGAAATCTCCTGCGAGAAATGCGCGCCGAACTCGTTAGGCGATTAGCCCCGCCAGCGGAGGCCAGCCAGTGCGCCATCAGCGGCGCACGGGAAAGCCTCACGCTCGAGTACGCGCCGGGAAACGACGAGGACTTTGCTTCCCATCTCGAACGTAGCTGGCCGGAACAGGCGCGGCTCCGTCTGACCACCGTGGGCCCGCACCGTGACGATTTGAGATTGCTCGTGGAAGGAAAGCCAGCGGCTCAATTTGCCTCGGAAGGTCAGCAGCGGACGATCGCGCTGGCCCTGAAGTTGGCGCAGGCAAAAATCTTCACGGAAGAAACCGGCGCCGCCACGCTGCTGTTGATCGACGACATCTTCGGCGAGCTGGACGCCCAGCGGCGCAACGCGCTCCTGGATCACTTGCCTAACGAATCCCAGAAATTGGTCACCGCGACTTCCCTCGCCTGGCGCGCGGACTCCTCGAGCGATCCCATCCTGGAATTGGCCCAAGGAATAATCCGCCGGCGCTGAAGCAAGGAAGGGAGGAATCCGCCTGGGTAGCACTTGCGACCTTGGGCTGAGGGTTTCTATTTTCCTATGCGCCAGCTCCCGGGCACGCCGGCAAATTTCACTGGACAGCTCCTTGTTGCCCATCCCAACATGCTGGATCCGAATTTCCGTCGGACCGTGCTTCTCATTTCCTCACACGACGCGGAGGAGGGCGCCATGGGCGTCATCATCAATCGTCCCTTGGACAAGCATGTCTCCGAGTTGGTGAACGACAACGCACCCGCCGCGCTCGCTGACGTTCCGGTTTATCTCGGCGGTCCGGTGGCGACCAACCAGCTCATGTTTGCGGCTTTTGACTGGCAAGGGGCCGACTCGGTTACTCTTAATCAGAGCTTTGCCCTGGAGGAAGCGGACGAACAAGCCGATCAGGCTCCCCAGTCGATCTACGCTTATGTTGGTTATGCCGGCTGGACGGCGGGCCAACTGGAAAATGAACTGCGTCAGAACTCTTGGGTTCTGCAAAAACCAGATCGGGCAGCACTCGAACCAGAACGTCTGCCGCGTCTCTGGTTCGAAATCATGCGCAATCTGGGCCCGTGGTTCAAAATGCTTTCGGCCGCCCCCGATGATCCGTCTTTGAACTAGCTTCGCGCGCCGTTCGGTGCGAAAAGCAGTGGCAAATTATGATCATCGGCATTCCGAAGGAAATTAAGCAGCAGGAAAATCGCGTCAGCCTGCTGCCTTCCGCAGCCTATCAGCTCACCAAACGCGGTCACACCGTCCTCATCGAAAAGAACGCCGGCGTTGGCACCGGTTATCCCGATTCCGATTACGCCGCGGCGGGGGCGAAAATTATCGATAACGCGCGCGACCTCTTCCAGCAGGCCGAGATGATCGTCAAGGTGAAGGAGCCGCTGCCCGCCGAATACGAACTCCTGCGCAAAGGCCAGATTCTCTTTACCTACCTGCACCTGGCCGCCAGCCGTCCACTCACGGAAGCATTGTTAAAATCCGGCGTGACCGCGGTGGCCTACGAAACCATCCAAGTCGGCAACCGTTTGCCATTGCTCGAGCCGATGAGCGAAATCGCCGGCCGCATGTCCGTCGTCATGGGCGCCTACTTTCTCGCAAAACATAATGGCGGCAACGGCGTCCTCCTGGGCGGAGTCCCTGGCGTCTTGCCCGGCCGGGTCGTCGTGCTGGGGGGCGGAACTTCGGGCGTAAACGCCGCGCGCATGGCCAGCGGCCTCGGCGCCGATGTCACGATCCTAGAGGTGGATCTGGAACGGATGCGCTTCCTCGATATCACCATGCACTCTGCCCACACTCTCTACTCCAGCGAAGCGCACCTGGCCGAACTGATGCCGACGGTCGACCTCCCGATCGGCGCCGTGCTCGTCCCCGGGGCCAAGGCGCCGAAGCTTATCACCCGCGACATGTTGCGCCAGATGCGCCCGGGAAGCGTAGTAGTCGATATCGCGATCGACCAGGGCGGCTGCGTGGAAACTTCGCGGCCGACCACCCACCACGATCCTGTTTATGTCGAGGAAGGTGTCATCCACTACTGCGTCGCAAACATGCCGGCGGCCTACGCACGCACGGCAACCCAGGCTCTGACCAATATCACCTACCGCTACGTGGAACTGCTGGCCGATCATGGTCTGAAGGAGGCATGTGAACGCCAGCCCACGCTCTTGGGCGGCATCAACACGATGGACGGCCGGCTTACCCATCGGGCCGTGGCGGAGGCGCATGGGATGGAATTTGAGGCTCCTTTCGGCGACGATCAGAAGGCAGCATTTCCTTCCTAGAGAAGAAATTCCAGCTCTGCAGATCAAAAAATAAATTGCCGCAGGGCCGAAAACTTCGCTTGCCCCGAATCAATTGTTAACCCAACATGGGCGTTCATCCATAACCTATGAAGAAATATATCTGCATCCTGGCTAGCGCTGCGCTCCTCGTAGCGTGCGAACAAAAAACCGAAACCGTTGCACCGGCGGCCTCTCCCGCGGAAGCTACCGAGAACAACACGACCGTCGTGAATCCTCCGGCAGCGACCTCGGAGACGACGACCAACAACAACACCACGGTCACCACGACTCCTGCGGAGTCCACTCCGATGGCTACCATGACCCCGGCCGCGGCCGAGGGCAGCACCACGGAATCGACGATGACGAGCACCGAAGCGTCACCGACTCCGTAATTCCAGCCTAAATTCCAAAAGCAAAGTCTTTCTCCGATTTTCGAGTCGGAGGAAGATTTTTGCTGTACGGATGCCGCGATCGGCCACGGTCACCGCTGCGGTTTAGAAGTTCCTGTTTTCAACTCAGTAGCCGATTACGACCGCTCAGGTTCAGCACGCGCACGGCGCCATTCGCCTCGCTTGCGAATGAACTCTTCCCTCGTGCTCTTAACAAAGGTTTGTCGCTCCCGTTGCCAGTGGTAGTGCTCGATTGCGATCGTCGCGCAATCGATCTGAATCACGTTGAAAGAATTCGCTTCGCCTCGACCGCGGGTGGAAATCGTCGTCCCTGTCTGAGCCACTAAAGCGGAATAACCCTCGATCTTGTAGCGCTCTGTGGTCAGCCCCACATGCTCCAAGTGGAGATGTCCCGATAAGATTAAATCTACTCCTGCCGCGGCCAAGCCGCGCATGGCCATGGCGGATCGACCTACCAGCCGGCTATGTGATCCCGCCGGAAGATCGAAAGGATGGTGGGTGACCACCACTTTCACAGCTTCTGGCTTGGCTTTGGCCAAATGTTCGCGCGCTTGGGCGATCTGCTCCTCGTTAATCCGCCCATACTTCCTGGTCAGGGAGCGCGCCGTGTTAATGCCCAGCACGGCAATCTCATCGTCTTGGTAGAACGGCATCAAATTCTCTGCCACATAATGCCGATAGCGGCCCAGCGGGCTGACAAAGCGGCGAATCACATCCCAGAGAGGGATGTCGTGATTTCCCGGCACAACCAATTGAGGTTCCGGCATGCGCCTTAAGAAATCACGCGCCGCGCGATATTCCATGCGACGTGCCCGCTGCGTAAAATCGCCAGAAATTACCAGCAAATCAGGCGCCAGCGTTCCAGCCACGGAGATGAGCGGCTCGACTAATGAGGTGTCCACGCGCCCGAAATGCAGATCAGATAGATGCAGTAAAGTCCTCACTCTCCGGCTTTCTCCCGCGGGGCGAGAACACAAAGCCGCTGAGGCGCGACCCGGAAATGCAGTGGACTTTGCAGCCGTTCCAATTCTCCATCCACGGCCGCCCGAAAACGCCGGTGCCGCAAGGTTTCAATCGTCACTTCCGAAGTGCAAATGACCTCGTAGTCGACCTCTGGTCGTAAGCGCCCTAAAACCGCCCGCAGACCCAGCTGGAGAATCGTGGCCCGCCCCGACATTCGCGCCACGTAAAGTGCAAACTTCTCCTCCGCCAGACACTCCTTCCCCGCCAGCGAGAAACTCTCCATTTGGAAGGCGTTCGAACAAATCATCACGAGAGGTGTTTCCCTAACCACCCCTCCTTCGTCACTCGCCAGTCGCACCGTCAAGCGCGGCGGCCGCTGGAAAGCGGTCATGATGACCGAGAGATAGGCAGTGATCTGGCTTCTTCCCCAGCGGCGATAAAGTTTGCGCCGTTTTAGGAGGACCGCCGGATGGATCCCGATGCTGGTATTGTTTAGGATCAGCCGCCCGTCCAGATCGAGCACGGACGCGCGCACCGGCTCGCCATCAATGATAACTCGCGCTGCCTCAGCCAGGTCCAGGGGAATGCCGAGATTCTTCGCGAAATAATTGAACGTGCCTAACGGCAGCACGCCGAGCGTTTTCCCCGCCTTGCGTGCAGCTTCCGCCACACCGCAAATCGTCCCGTCGCCTCCGCCCGCCACCAGGACATCGCAGTCGCTCTTCGCTTTCTCTTCCGCCACTCGAGAGATCTCGTCCCCGGAGACCAAAGTAATCCCGTAGGTCCGACCAGACTCTCCGAATACCTTCTCAAGGGTCTCACGTGATCCTTTCGCTTCTTGAGAGCCAGAACGCGCGTTGAGGATAACTTCGATCGATTTTGCCATGCTGAGAAACCGTGGAGCAGATGAACTGCTCCTGATATTAACCGTTTGCGACCTCGAGGTCGCGCTCCTCTTCAGCTCGATATTGGTAGGGCGGGCCGGTCACCACCGGACTCTCATCAAAGTTGTGTTTCGGTGGAGGAGAGCCGGTTTGCCACTCCAAGCCCGTCGCTCGCCACGGGTTTGGTCCTGCTGCGCGGCCATACTTTAGCGACCACAGAAAATAGAGCAGCGGCAGAAGATAGCCAACGCCCAGAATCGTGGCGCCCGCCGTCGACAAGACATGAAAAACCTGAAACTCCGGAGGGTAGGCGTGATAACGCCGCGGCATCCCCAGATAGCCAAGCAGGAACTGCGGAAAGAAGGTCAGGTTGAATCCGATAAAGGTGATGATCGCTGCCATCTTCCCGAGAAACTCGGGATACAAACGTCCCGTGATCTTGGGCCACCAGTAGTGCAACCCACCCATAAAGGCCATGACCATTCCTCCCACCATGATGTAGTGGAAATGTGCCACGATGAAATAAGTATCGGTCACGTGCACATCGACCGCGAGCGAGGCTAGAAACAGTCCGGTAAGACCGCCGATGGTAAAAAGACCAATGAAGCCAAGGGCATAAAGCATCGGAGTCTGAAACGTGATCGAGCCTTTATATAAGGTTGCGGTCCAGTTGAAAACTTTGATTCCAGAAGGGACAGCCACGATAAAACTAAGGATCGAGAAGACCATGCCGGCATAGATCGATTGCGAGCTGACAAACAAATGGTGTCCCCAGACCAGAAACCCCAGGATGGCGATCGCCATACTGGCGCAGGCCACCCACGCGTAGCCAAAGATGCGTTTCCGGGAAAAGCAGGTGATCAATTCACTGATCACACCCATCCCCGGCAGAATCATGACATAAACCGCCGGATGGGAATAGAACCAGAAGAGGTGCTGGAAGAGTACCGGATCGCCGCCCAGCTTCGGATCGAAAATCCCGACGCCCCAAAAACGCTCCACCGACATGAGAGCCAGCGTTATCGCCAGGACGGGAGTTGCGAGCACAAGAATGAGACTGGTGGCGTAGAGCGACCAGACAAACAGCGGCAGTCGGAACCAGGTCAGACCCGTCGTTCGCAGTTTGTGGGTGGTGACGATGAAGTTTAGTCCCGTCAGGATGGACGAAAATCCGGCTACGAAGATGCCGGCGGCCATCGATATGACGTGCGAATTAGCGTAAGTAGTGCTGTAAGGCGTGTAGAAGGTCCAGCCGGTATCGACGCCGCCGTGAATCAAGGACCAGAGAGCCAGTGCGCCGCCGCAGATAAAGAGATACCAGCTCAAAAGATTGAGCTTGGGGAAGGCGACGTCCCGCGCTCCCAGCATCATGGGCAGAAGGAAATTTCCCAGCACGGTCGGGATTGACGGGATGAGAAAGAACCAGACCATCACGGTGCCATGAATGGTAAAGAGCTTGTTGTAAGTCTCCGAAGTAACCAGGTCTCCCTGGGGTGTGAGCAGCTCCAACCGCATAATAGCGGCCGCGACGCTGCCGATGGCAAAAAACAGAACAAGCGTCCAGAGGTAAAGAAGGGCGATCCGTTTGTGATCGGTCGTCAAAAGCCAGGACCTGACGCTGTGATCGCGGCTCAGGTAATTCATCGGAGCCATCTCACCCGGTGTGCGGATCATTGTGGCGGTCGCGTTCTCCGATATCATCGCCCGCCTCCTTTTCTTGGGAAAGCGAAAGGTCGCCGCGACAGAAACTGGTCAGGCGGGAGCATGACCCTCCAGAGGGACGAGCTTCTGCTCATCCTGTTTGATTTTCCAATCTTGCTTATCCTCTTCATTTTCCCTCCGGCGCTCCCTCCCCGGCCGACTTCAAATAAGCGATGATCTGCATGATCTCCGCTTCGCTGATATGCCCGGTAAAACTCGGCATCACGTTTTCGTAACCCGCCGAAATTTGTTTTGCGGGCAACAGAATGGAATCGCGAATGTATTGATCATCGGCAGTTACAATTTCTCCAGAAGCGAGCGGCACCTGTTTTCCGTAAAGTCCTTCCAAAGACGGCGCATGAACGACTGAGCTTCCCACGTGACAACCGCTGCAACCTTTCTCATGAAAAAGCCGGCGTCCTTCAAAGACGATCGACCGGCCGGTCTCACCCGTGGTGAGCCAGCGCGCATACTTGGCCGGCTCCATCACGACCACCCGCCCGATCATTTTGGAGTGGTTGGTGCCGCAGTATTCCGCGCAAAAGAGATGAAACTCTCCCAGCTTCGTCGGATGAAACCACTCCGTCGTGTATTTGCCGGGCACCACATCCTGCTTCACGCGAAACGCCGGAATGAAAAAACTGTGGATGACGTCCTGCGAGGCCATCGTTAGTTCGATGTTCTGGCCGCGCGGAACGTGTAACTCGTTGATTTCCTTTTTTCCTTCCGCGTGTTGCAGTTTCCACATCCATTGCTTCGCCACCACCTGGACCTGCAAGGCATTCCTCGGCGGTAGCTCGATGTGATAGTAGAGGGCCGCGCCCCAGACGAAAAAGCCCAGTCCCACGAGCAACGGAAAGAGCGTCCAGCCGCATTCCAGGAGATTGTTGCCCTCGGGTGGATTCGAGCGGTCGACGGTGGATTCTCTGCGGTAGCGAATGCAGAAAAAAATCACCGGAACAAAGACGACGGCGCAGAAGAAAATCAGCATCGCCGTCAGGCCAAAATAGAGCCAGTCGACCTGGTGCGCGCTGGCCGAGCCTTCCGGTGGGAAAAGGTGAAACTTATCCATTCAGCCCGCCTCCGTCGGGGGCGGCCCGCGCCGGCACAGCACCACGATCCCCCACGCCAACCCGAGCACCGTCGCGATGCTCGCGCCGCGGAGTACATTCAAGATCAGCACGCCGTATTTGCCGGTGATCGGGTTATACCGGCAGCAGAGCAGAATGAGCTCCTTGATCACCGAGCCCTTCTCCCCGTTGGAAGCCGCGATGATGGCACTGCGCAGCTTGGCAGGCTCGAAATTTACCCCGAAAAAATAGCGCGAGATTTTCCCATCCGGTGTCAGCACCAGAAATCCGGAAGGATGAGCGTATTGTCCCGATTCCGAATCGTACTGATAGCGGAAACCGGCCTCGTTCGCGAGCTGCGCGATCGTCTGCTGATCGCCGGTGAGAAAGTGCCAGCCCTTCGCCGCGTCAGGCCGGCCGTAGCGCTTCAGATACTCCTTCTTTTTTTCCGCGGCCACTTCGAAGGTTTCGTGCGGGTCAATGCTCACGTTGATAACATTGAAGTCGCGCGCGACATTAAAGCGCAGCTCCTGCAGCGCCTCGATCATCCCGTCATTGATCAACGTGCAAAGCATCGGACAGCGGTAATAACCAATTACGAGCAGAGTCGGCTTGGTGTTAAATAATTCGCCCAGCGCGACTGTGCGCTTGTCGGACTCCTGGAAAGTCAGGCTCAGCGAGAGGGACTGCCCGATGTGCTGATCGTAGCCGACACGTTTCAGATCGTCCGGCGAAAGCCCGCGAGTGATCGTAGTGGGCGAGAAATAGATTGCGGTCATGAGGCCCAACGAACAGAGGATTCTATTCACGGCGCCACCTCGGGGCTGGAGGAAGGGGTCGGCTCGTTCGGCTGACGGTCTGCCAGGGGCCGTGCCTGCATCAATTGCAAGCGGGTCTGGCCGGCGCCAACTTCGGGCAATCCGCGCTGAGCGAGAATCTGCATAGCCCGCCTAACGGGAATACGAACAACGCCCTTCGTTCGGTCAATCCAACCATAGGATTCCAAATGCTCTTTCTCGGACGCCCTGACCTTTGCCCACTCTTGGCCGGGGTAAACGATCAGTCCCGCTTGAGAGCGTAACTCGGCGCGCGGTGCCGGAGGAGCGCTGGGTCGCGTAGAACGCACCGCCTCGTCACGATTAAAGAGTCGGAGCGCACCCCAGCAAACCAGGAAACAGATACCGATCATCATGACTAACAACGGCACAATCATGAGTAAGCTCATCACATCGACGTCCTTGCGTTCGTGTCCGGCTTCGGAAGATTGCTGGTGGCCTTGGGAAATCATAAATTTGTCGCCACCGCGAAGCGCGGATCGTTGAAGGGGACAAGTGCCTTGCTCTGCAGATTTCGGGCAAAGAAGAAAAACCAGATTCCTCCTACGCCAAAGAGAGCGGCGAAATCGAGCCAGCTCACGTGCAGTCCGTGCGGGTAGAATGTCGGCGTGATCATCCACCACATATCGATCACGTGCGCGCCAAACATCACTGCGGCGATTGCCGCCAAGGCAGTTCGCGTCTTCTTGATCTGGCGAGAAAGAAGCAGGAAAAAAGGGCCAAAAAAATGGAAGAGAACCAAAAATACCACGATCCAGCGCCAGCCCCCGGCGATGCGATGCAGATACCACGTAATTTCGTGCGGCAGATCTCCCGACCAGATGATGAGGAGCTGCGAAAATGCCATGTAAGCCCACAACATCGTGAACGCGAGCAGCAGGCTTCCCAGATGATGGAAATTCTCCTTCCCGATGATTTCGGACAGCGAACTCCGCGGCCCGAGCCAGGCGAGCAGCAGGATGACAAACGCCAGTCCGCTCAGCATCTGCCCGATGCAGATTAGGATAGGGAAAATGGTCGAATACCAATCAGGCTCGAGCGACATCACCCAATCAACGAAAGTGATCGTGATAGTCAGAGGATAAATCACCAAGCCGGGCCCGCTTAACTTTCGTAATCGCTTCAGGGGCGCGAGGTCGTGAGTGTCATCCTGCTCGCGAGACCATTTATTGAGCAGGTAGGCCAGCCAGGTCCAAATTCCGAAAAAAAGGAGCGACCGAACCACGAAAAAGGCGGGACTTAAATAGGATTGCTTGTGTTGTAGGACATGATCGGCCGCCACCCGATCCGGCCTCGCCCAAGGGTATAGATGATGCAGACCAAAGAACACCGGGATGAAAAGCAGACCCATAATCGGCAACGTCCAAGCCGCAGCCTCAAACATGCGACGGACCGGCCAGCCCCACTTCCCGCCAGTAAGGTAGTGAATCATGAGAAAGGCCATGCAGCCAAGGCCAACCCCCACCCAGACCAGCTCGCCAAACAGGTAGGAGATAAAGAATTGGCGTGGTTCGATAAACCAGCCCAACAGGCAAAGCAACAGGCCCACAATGCCTACACCTAGCGCCAGATAGCTGCGCGCTCCGAGAAGGGTTTTCAGCTCTTCCTTCATTGTTTTTTCTCGAGCCTTTCATGTTCACCCGGCGGCAACTCGCCGGCGCTGGCATGCTGGCTTAACTGCAGAACGCGGATGTAGGCCGCAATCGCCCAGCGATCGCCAGGCTCGACGCGCGAAGCGTAGGAATACATCACTCCATACCCATTTGTGATCACGTCGTAAAAATGTCCGATCGGCGCATTGCGCAGACGTTCGTTGTGATACGTCGGCGGGGCCGGGAATCCACGCCTGACAATTTCCCCATTTCCATCACCCGCAGCGCCATGACAAACCGAGCAGTAGATTTCGTAGCGTTGCCGGCCCCGCTGGAGCAAAACGGGTGTTACATTCACAGGCATCTTTGCCACCAGTACCCCATCCTTCATGCCAGTAAAAAAAGCCTGACTCTCTCGCGCCTCATGGAATTTAACGGCGTGCGCCGGAAGAGGACGAGCACTGGACCCATCGGCAAAAAACTCCGTCTCAGAGTAGACCTTCGCTTTTGGCTGGTTATACATGTCCTGCCGACAAGCACCGAAGATGATAACGATCGCCACCAGCGACATCCCGAACGCTACTCTTCTCAGCAGTTCATCGACCGGTGGCCGTGAGGCTTTTACAGAAGGCCTCAATTCAGCACCTCCGCGACCTGCAAGGGTTCACAACTTCGCAAAAACTCACGCGTCGCTTCCTCTTCGAAAAGGGTGTCCTCGGCTTCGATGCAAAGGAAGAAACGGTCCTGCGAAGCCCTTTCAAACGCCGGAAGATTGAACATTGGATGATACGGTTTAGGCAACCCATTCAGGCCTAACGAAAAAAAGAAAGCGGTGAGCGAAGCGCCCAAAACCGTCAGTTCGAAAGTGATCGGGATAAAAGCAGGCCAACTATGGAGAGGCCGCCCTCCAATATTGAGCGGATAGCTCACGACATTGGCGAACCACTGCATAAAATACGCGCTACAGCCACCCACGATTCCTGCACATAAAACAAGAAGCGGGATTTGATTCTTCTTCCCCAAGGCCTCCGCCAGGCCCTCGACCGGGAAAGGAGCGAATGCATCCATTTTGCGATAGCCATGGTCGAAAGCTTTCTCCGCCGCACGCATCAGCTGTGCGTCGCTTTCGAATTCCGCGGTCATGCCGTAAAGCCCTGCCTCACTCATGGCGCGTTGGCTTTCTGCGGCTCTGCCACCAGTTCGCGCGACTCCGAGATGGAAATCATGGGGAAGAACCGCACAAAAAGAAAGAGCAAGGTAAGAAACAATCCGACACTGCCAAAAAGAACCGCCCAGTCCCAGACTGTCGGAAAGAACATTCCCCAAGCCGAGGGCATGAAGTCGCGATGCAAACTCGTAATGACGATGACAAACCGCTCAATCCACATCCCAATGTTGATAAACAGCGCCACGACAAAAAGAGTGAGAGGATTGCGCCGAATGCGCGCCGACCAGAGCGCCTGCGGCACCAGCACGTTACACAGCATTAAGACCCAGAAGACCCAGCCATAGGGTCCAAAGGCCCGGTTAAGCATCATGTATTGCTCAAAGATGTCTCCGCTATACCAAGCCATAAAAGCTTCGATGAAATAGCCATAGGACACCATCAAGCCAGTCACGAACATTACGTTCGCCATGTTGTTGAGATAGCGCTCGGTAATAATCTTCTCGAGGTGATAGATCTTTCGGACCGGGATGATGATGTTAAGCACCATGGCGAAGCCTGAGTAGATGGCACCCGCTACGAAGTAAGGCGGGAAAATAGTCGAATGCCATCCCGGGACCATGGCGACCGCAAAGTCAAGGCTGACGACGCTATGCACCGAGAGGACCAGAGGTGTGGCCAGGCCGGCCAGAAGCAGGTAGGCGATTTGATGTCGCTGCCAGTGCGCCGCAGAGTTACGCCAGCCCAGAGCCAGGATGCCGTAGAATTTCTTCTGCCAATTCTTGGTGGCGCGGTCGCGCAGGGTAGCGACATCCGGTACCAGACCGAGATACCAAAACATGAGCGAGACCAATAGATAGGTGGAAACGGCGAAGACATCCCAGACCAAAGGGCTACGAAATTGCGGCCAAAGACCCATGGTATCCGGGTAGGGAAAGAGATAGTAAAAGAGCCAGGGCCGCCCGAGATGGAGGAGCGGCATTAAGCCCGCGCAGGCCACCGCAAAGAGGGTCATCGCTTCGGCAAACCGATTAATGGCTGTCCGCCAGTGTTGAAACATGAGGAGCAAGATGGCGGAGATGAAAGTGCCGGCATGACCAATCCCAACCCACCAGACGAAGTTCACGATCGCAAAGCCCCAGGCAACGGGGATATTGATCCCCCAAATCCCGACGCCTCGGATGAAGAGCCAGGCGAGGGCGAAGAAGAACATCATCAGCAAAGCAAAAGCCACGACGAAGCCGATCCACCAGGATGCGGGCTGGTGATTGCGCAGGACGATCGAGCCTATCGTCTCGTTAATCGTCTCGTAAGTCTCTCCGGGAGCGAGGAGGTTCGACGGATAGCCGAGCGGCGACATCCGCGTGTTTTCCTCCTCCTCCGGTGGAATGGTCGTCTTCATCCTTTCACCTGCGGATTGAGATTGCGTAGCCTGGCCGCGTAACTGGTCCGCGGACGCGTGTTCAATTCCGCGAGCATGCCGTAATCGAGGGCGCGCCTTTTAGCCTGCGAGACTCGACTATTCGGATCGTGGATATCTCCGAACACAATTGCCTCCGCCGGGCAAACCTGCGCGCAGGCAGGCGTGATTTCGCCATCGCGGATCGGACGCCTGGCCAGCTGCGCCGTGATTCGCGCGGCATTGATGCGCTGGAGGCAATAGGTACACTTCTCCATGACGCCGCGACAGCGCACCGTTACGTCGGGATTCTTGGCCAGTTGTTCACTGGGCGAGAGCGCGCCGTTATACTCGAAAAAATTGAAACGCCGGACTTTGTAGGGGCAGTTGTTTGAGCAGTAGCGAGTCCCCACGCATCGATTATAAACTTGGACGTTAAGTCCCTCGTTGTCCGTCATGGTCGCGGCCACGGGACAGACCAGCTCACAGGGGGCGTGCTCGCAATGCATGCAGGGCACCGGCTGATGGTGGAATTCCGGTTCGTTAGGCTGACCGGCGTAATAGGTATCGATCCGTATCCAATGCATCTCTCGGCCGGCCAGGACCTGGGCTTTGCCGACGACTGGAATGTTATTCTCTGCCTGGCAAGCGATGGTGCAGGCGTTGCAGCCGATACAGGTATTGAGATCGATCGCCATTCCCCACGCATAACCGGAATTTTTAAACTCATCTGGGTGATAGAGAGTCTCCTCGTGCGCTGGCGTCTCCGCCATCTCCGCGGCAAAACGCGGCTCTCTGATAAACTCGGCGAGAGTGCCCGCCCGATACATGTGACGCCCCTCAATCGTGAAGTGATTCTGAGTCGTGGCAAACTTCAATTGGCGACCAGTCTTACGAATCGTTAGGCCAGTGGCCTGCCAGAGGGCGTCTGAGGTACGAAGCGCATATGCATTGTAGCCTTTGTTAGTTCCAATTCGGCCCGCTCGTTGCCGCCCGTAACCCAGATGCAGGGTTACGCTATTCCCGGCCTGCCCTGGCAGAATCCAAATGGGAGCATTCAGTTTTCGACCACGGAATCGCAGTTCGATGTAGTCACCGTTTTCCAGCTTTTCTCGTTGGGCGAGCGCTGGACTAACGAGGGCAGCATTGTCCCAGGTGATCTTGGAAAATGGCTTCGGCAATTCCTGTAACCAGGCGTTGTTGGCATAGCACCCGTCGAGGACGGCGGGATCGGCGCGAAAAACAAGTTCCAGCCCAGTTGCGGGTGTGATGGCCTGCGAAACGAGAGACGGCGTGCTCGGAGCAAGGTTCTTCTTGGCGTTACCGCCAACTCCCTGCGTAAGCCCGTTGCTCAGAACAGTGCGCCATTGGGAATCGAAGGCGTCACCCGATTTCCCATTTTGCCACGTCGCTCGGACCAGGTCGTAGCTCGAGCGAGGCGAAGGATGCACAAACGCGTCGAGTAACTGGTGAGTCGAGACGCTGTCGTAGAGCGGTTGCACGAGCGGCTGCACGATCGTGACGGTGCCGTCGTAAGCGCGGAGATCGCTCCAACTTTCGAGGAAATGCGCCGCTGGCAGGTGCCACTGACAGAGCGCCGACGTTTCATTGGCGAAAAGGCTGTGATGTATTCGCAGCTTTACCTTTTCGAGCGCACTGGCGAAATCGAGGTCCACCGGTGCGTCGTAGACCGGATTGCCCCCGAGAACGACGAGCAGCTCGACCTGTCCGCCGCGCATAGCGTCGAGAAGTTCGATGAGAGAGTCGATCTGGTGAACGGGGTTGGAGACGACCGAAGCCGTCTGCTGGATGGTAGCGCCGACGTTACCTAACGAAGCGTTGATCTGCGCCACCAGACCGTGCACCGCCGCCGGTTGCGTTTCGCCGGCGATTACAATGCTCGCCCCGGCGTTAGCTCTCAGGTCCTGTGCGGCCGCCCAGAGCCAGTTGTTCGCCTCAGGAGGAATATCGGATCCCCCACCCCCGGCGCCAATCAGAGCCGCCAAAGCTGCCGCCAGAGGGGCGATCTGATGCCCGGCGATCGACAGGCGATGATCCGCATTGGAACCAGTGATACTCGGGGTTGGTTCGGCCGCGTAAAAGCGACTCATCTTCGCGTTTTGCGCCACCGTCACTCGTCGGCCAGCGGCGAAATCGCGCGCGTGACGCAAGGCCGCGGGATGCTGAGAAAGGAAGTCAGAGTCGAGGGCCACGATCACCTTTGCCTTGCTGAAATCATAAAGTGCTTCCATCGCGCCCGAGGGATCGCTACCGCGCAAGGCGTCGCGAGTCAGCGGCTCCCATTGATGCCACTTCGCTCCCGGAAATTTGGCCTGGATCGTCTCGAATTGAGCGGCCAGCGTCGGGGAAGTGATCGTCTGGGTGAGAAAGCGAAGACCGGCGCCACTACCAGCCGCTTGCAGGTTTAGGACTTGGTTGAGCGCGCCAAGAAAATTGTCCAAGGTCGAAACTGAATCACCATTTGTGAGGGTCTTGGCGCGATCGGGATCGTAGAGGTCAAGAAGATCGGCCTGCGCCCAAATCGAGGTCGCACCCAGGCTCGCGGGATGTTCGGGATTTCCCTCGATCTTGGTCGGGCGACCTTCATGGCTCGTGACCACAAGGCCTTGCGCGTAACCGGCGAAGGTCGTGGCGGTGGCGAAATGAAGCGGCTTCCCGGGAATGACTTCTTCCGGTCGGTCAACGTAGGGAACGATCTTCTCAATCGGCTGCTTGGTGCAGGCACCGAGACCAGCCAGCGCCACCGAAGCACCCATCAACCGCAGAAACTCGCGTCGATGGAGGTCGTTAGTCCATTCGGAAGCTCCGCGCGGAAATTCGCGGTGGAGCATCTCTTCGAATTCCTGCGTCGCCGCCAGCTCCTCCAGACTGCGCCACATTTTTGGTCCTTCCTTCATCGGTGGCAAATCGAGCAGTTAGTCAGGCGGCCCGTGGTGTCAATCTGATATTGCCTAACGAGCCGGGCACCCTGCGTTTCCTGGTCGGCCGGCGGTTGCCAATGCAGGTTATAAATTTCACTGGCGGGCCTAACGAATTTTTCCGGTGCCCGGTGGCATTCGAGACACCACTTCATGTAGAGCGTTTGCGCACGCCAGGTCAGCGGCATCTGGTCGAGCTGGCCGTGGCAAGTGGAGCAACCGATGCCGCTGGCGACATGAATACTGTGATTGAAATAGACGAAGTCTGGCAGGTCATTGACCCGGTTCCAGGCCAGAGGCTTGCCGGTGGCGAGACTATTGCGGACCGGCTGGAGGGCGGGTGCTTCGGTCCAGATCTGGGAATGGCACGTCATGCAAACCTGGGTGCTCGGGATCCCTGCGAAGGAAGATTTCTCGACGGAAGTATGGCAATAGCGGCAGTCGATTCCGTTGTCGCCCACGTGATGCTTGTGACTGAAAGGCACCGGCTGCTCGAGCGGCACGCCCTGGTAAGTGGTGTAGGGCGACCAGAAAATCGCCGAAGTCGCCCAGCCCGCTCCGCAGACGAGGACGACGAAGCCGACAATGATGACCTTCGAATGGACATTGGCGCGCCGGGAAAAAATCTGGGCCATACGGTGCTAATTGCGTTCCCGATGCACGAAGCTTGCGCTGACGTCCACTGGATTCACAGACGAGAGAATCTTCATACACGAGCGAGAAAAGCCAGCTAATGCGAAACATTCCACCTCTGTGATGCTTTCGCGCTGGGAGTCGCTGGCAGATTCGTTTTTATGATTCGTTGTTCACACTTCACCCCTACTCGGCATCCAATAAATGTTTCCCCGCACACCGTAAATCCTGATCGGGAAAGCTTCCCCATGCGCCCTGGTAGAGGAAAGCCTCATGCGTGAACCCAGCGCTCAGCCTCAACGAGTTGAGATAATTCGAAATACTTGATCTCATCCGCGAGAAACAGTGCGCCTAGTTTTGCCATCCACTTCTGCCACGTTTTTTCGCCGACCATGGCGACACGCACGATTCTCTTCGCGTGCCCGGTGCTGAATCGAAAATCATCCCAGGCTGCGCCCAGTTTCCATCCCTCGAAATCTTCCATGATGAGGAGCAACCTCATCGATCCGTGGCGGGCGATCGTTTCCTTCCAGGAGGGAATCAGCTGATCGTAATCCTCCTGCGTCAATTTCCCGCTCACCTGCACGCGGACAACGTTCCCCTTTTCCGGCGTGATTTTATGCATCGCGTAAACCAATCGCACGATTTGCCCCTGCGGGATGCCTGCAGCCGGAATCAGGGCGGGGAGCGATCTTGTTTGATGAACAAAAGTCGTGTGGTGGTAATCACCGGAGCTTCTGCAGGAGTAGGACGCGCAACCGCCCGTGCCTTCGCGGAAGAAGGTGCTCAAATTGGTTTGATGGCGCGCGGCCGGGCCGGACTGGAAGGAGCGCGGCGTGAAGTAGAAGCGTGCGGTGGTCGAGGTTTGATTCTGCCGACCGACGTGGCGGATGCTGAAGCGGTGGAAGCGGCTGCCGAGGAAGTGGAAAAGACGTTCGGCCCGATCGACGTGTGGGTGAATGTCGCGATGGCGTCGGTCTTCTCGCCCATCAAGGAGATGACCGCAGAGGAATTCAAACGCGTCACTGAAGTCACTTACCTCGGCTACGTGTATGGCACGCTCTCCGCCCTGCGCCGAATGCTTCCCCGCGATCGGGGCTTGATCATTCAAGTCGGTTCGGCACTGGCGTATCGCGGCATTCCGCTGCAGGCGGCCTATTGCGCATCGAAACACGCCGTCCAGGGTTTCTGCGACTCGCTCCGCTGCGAATTACTGCATGACAAGAGCAAGGTGCAGGTGACGATGATTCAAATGCCGGCGTTGAATACGCCGCAATTCGGGTGGGTAAAAAGCCGTTTGCCGCGCCGCGCCCAACCGGTTCCGCCCATCTTCGAACCCAAGGTGGCAGCAGACGCCATTCGCTTTGCCTCGCATCATCCGCGTCGGGAATTCTATGTCGGCTGGCCGGCGGTGCAGGCCATCGTGGGGAACAAGCTCGCGCCGGGCTTGCTCGATCACTATCTGGCCCGGACTTGTTTCGACGCGCAGCAGACTAACGAACCGGAAAATCCCGAACGGCCCGATAATCTGTGGGAACCGCAGGATGGAGAAAGAGATCACGGCGCGCAGGGACGCTTTCAGGAACGTTCCAAGAGCATGAGCACTCAGTTGTGGGCATCGAAAAATCGCGGCTGGCTCGCCGCGGGCTTGACTCTCGCGCTCGCTTGCGGTTTCGCACTCTGGCAAAACGAAAGCTGAAGCTCCCGATCAGCGAAGCTGCTCACACTCCCCGCACTGGCGGAGGGCCGAGTTGACCAGCGCCACGTGCGAAAAAGCCTGCGGAAAATTCCCGAGCAGACGTTTCGCACGCGGATCGTATTCTTCCGAGAGCAACCCGACATCGTTCCGCACCTCCAGAACCCGCTCCAACAATGCGCGCGCCTTCGCTTTCTCCCCGAGCAGGTCGAGACAGTCGGCCAGCCAAAGCGTGCAGGGCAAAAAGACACCTTCGGTTCCCGCCAAACCATCCACGTCTTCTTCTTCCGGGCGGTAGCGCAAGATGAAGCCGTCCTGCGTCAGGTCGCGCTCCACGGCCTCGATCGTGCTACGGACACGCTCATCATCCAGCGGGAGAAACCCGATCATCGGCAACAGGAGGATGCTCGCGTCCATCGCTTCCGAACCGTAGGACTGAGTAAACGCTTTCTTCTTTTCGTTATAGCCGTGCTCGCACACCTCGCGATGAATGGCGGACCGGATTTTCTTCCAGCGCGCCACGTGACCGTCGGCGGAGAGCTGAAATTCCTCGACCAGCTTGATCGCGCGATCAAAAGCGGACCAGGCCATCATTTTGGAGTGAGTGAAATTTTGGCGGCCACCTCGCACTTCCCAGATGCCCTCGTCAGGCTGCTCCCATTTCGATTCGAGAAAATTCATCAGGGAGACATGCATGCGCCAGTCTGCCTCGCTGGTTTCGATCTGATGCCGCTGCGCGTGATAGGCCGCGCCCATAACTTCGCCGTAGACGTCGAGCTGAAACTGGTTGGAAGCAGCGTTGCCGATTCGAACCGGCTTTGAATTTTCGTAGCCGGAAAGCCACTTGAGCTCAAACTCGTCGAGCCGGCGTTCGCCTTGCACGCCATACATGATTTGCATCTGCGACGCGCTCCCAGCAATCGCGCGGAGGAGCCATTCGCGCCAATCTTTCGCTTCCTTTTTGTAGCCTGCATTAACGAAGGCCAGGAGGGTGAAAGTCGCGTCGCGCAGCCAGCAGTAACGATAATCCCAATTGCGTGGGCCACCGATTTGCTCCGGCAGGGACGCAGTCGCAGCGGCGACAATGCCGCCGGTGGGCGCGTAGGTCAGACCTTTGAGCGTGAGAAGAGATCGCACGATCGCGTCGCGCCACGGCCCTGCGTGGGTGCACTTCCCTGCCCAATCGCTCCAGTATTTCTCGGTCTCGCGCAGCGCGTGCTCGGGATTCACTTTGCGCGGAGGCGGCTCGTGCGAAGTGAACCAAGTGAGGACAAACGGAATCCGATCTCCTTTGCTCACGGTAAAATTCGCGACCGTCTTGAGGTCCTCGCCATGCGTTTCCACCGGAGTGTGCAGGATGAGCCCGTCGGGGCCGGCAATCGCCTCGAGGCCATCGTGACGTTGACGCACCCACGGCACAACCGACCCGTAATCGAACCGGATGATGAGTTCCATGCGGAGCGATACCTTGCCCTCGAGGCCCTCGACGATGCGGATGATGTCCGGGTTCGTGCCCCGTGGCGGCATGAAATCGATGAAGCGCACCGCGCCATCCGCAGTATGCACATCGGTCTCCAGGATCAAGGTGTCGCCCCGGTAACGCCGTTCGCGTTTCGTGATCTTCCCCTCGGGGGTGAACGTCCAGGTGCCGTTTTTCTTTTCGCCTAACAATGCCGCAAAACAGGCTCCGGAGTCGAAACGCGGCAGACAGAGCCAGTCCACGCAGCCATTGCGACTGATGAGCGCGCCGCTCTGAGTGTCGCTGATAAATGCGTAATCCTCGATGCGGGTTGATTTTGCTTTCGACTTGTTGCTCATCCTCGATTTTTGCGCGCAGGAAATTTTTGAACGGCGAGCTCCTGGCCCGCGTCCCTATTGATAACGCATGAATGCAGGATCGACAGGAAACAGTCTTTTGAGAGCGACGGATTTTGTCGACGACCTGACAGGCGGCTGATTTTGGAATGTCAGAGTGGAGGAAACGCGGGCGCCTTTTGAGTGGGGCGCCCGCCAACTCTGCTATTCGGCAGCAGCAAGCTGGGCGATCCCGTCCTGGGTCAGACGGAAGATGGTCCACTCCTCGTTAGGCAGAGCCCCGAGCTTGCGATAGAATTGAATGGCCGGCTCGTTCCAGTCCAGCACCGCCCACTCCATGCGCCCGCAGTCGCGCTCGCGCGCGAGCTCGGCCAGCCTGACCAGTAGCGCCCGGCCAAATCCCTTGCCCCGCACCGTCGGCCGCACGAAAAGGTCCTCGAGATAAAGTCCGCGGCGTCCCATCCAAGTGGAGAAATTGTGGAAAAACAGGGCGAAGCCGACCGGCTCGCCGCCCTCCTCGGCGATCAACACTTCCGCGGCGGGATGCGGCCCAAAGAGATTCTCGCCTAGCTGTTCTTCCGTGGCGACAACCGCTTGGGGCGCACGTTCGTAGTCGGCTAACTCACGAATCAGACTCAAAATGGTGGGCACATCTTCTCGCCGAGCGAGCCGGATGCGGAATTCAGGCGCGGTTTCCATGGGCCTCAATGCATAGGCCAGATTGAAGATTGCGCCAAGCCATCAGGCAAGGCCAGCGGGCGACTAGCTCTTGGAAAGGCGTTCCTGCAGAAACGTCAGGACCGCGGCTTCTTCGGACCGGAGATTGCCTAACGACTCCTCAAGAGTCTTCTCGGTCTGATTTTTCAAACCTTCGATCAGGTGACCATCCAGGTAGGTTTCCAGAACGGCCGGGTGCACGTAGCATTTGCGGCAAACAGCGGGGGTATTGCCAAGAACCTTGGCCACAGCGCTGATCGCCGCCTTCACGTTGTGCTTGGCTTGGGATTTATTTTCAAAAGCCTCCTGTGCCTTGAGCGCCATCGCAGCCATCACGGTGCCCGCCCAGGTGCGGAAATCCTTGGCGGTGAATTCTTCGCCGGTCACTTCATGCAGATATTCGTTCACGTCATCGGAGGTGACGTGGTGTCTTTCGCCTTCGTCGTCGAGATACTGAAAGACTTCCTGGCCCGGCAAATCCTGCATTTTCCGCACGATTTTGGCCACCCGGCGGTCGTCGGTATCGATGTCATGTTCCTTGCCGCTCTTCCCTCTGAATCGAAAGCGGACCGTATCGCCTTTCACGTCGACGTGTCGATTGCGCATCGTCGTTAGGCCAAAGGATTTGTTTTCCTTGGCGTATTCTTCGTTCCCGATCCGAATGAAGGTGCGCTGGAGTAATTGCACGATGGTCGCGAGCACTTTCTCGCGCGGTAGACCACGCAGCTTGAGATCTTTATTGATCCGCCGCCGGATTTTCGGGAGCGCCTGCGCGAAGATGACCATCTTCTCGTATTTGTTTTCGTCACGCTCCTCCCGCCAGCGCTCGTGATAACGATACTGCTTGCGGCCGCGAGCGTCGCGACCGGTGGCCTGGAGGTGGCCGTTGGCCGAAGGGCAAATCCAGACGTCGGTGTAGGCTGGTGGAACCGCCAGGCGATTAATCCGCAGGACACGATTTTCGTCCTTAATTTCTTTCCCGTCGGTATCGAAGTAGCTGAATTTCCTGCCGCGCCGCTTGCGGGTATAGCCTGGTTTTTCATCGGTCACATAGCGAAGACCGGCCTCTTCGGCGGCCTCCTCCGGATCCATGAGAATTTCCAGGTCGGCGATTTTTTCCTTCTCCTGACGCATCCTGCGAGCTTTGACGGCCACGCTATGCAATTCGCACGCTGAGCGCGCGGAGGTCGCCTCGGTTATTTGCTCCGGGACGCAGCCTGCGCTAGGTCCGCAGCGAAAATGGTGCTGGAGACGGAAAGATTGTCGCTGCATGAATTAACCGCGACGGACGCGGAGTTCATGTTCGAGGTCTTGAACGACCCGGGCTTCATTCGCTTCGTGGCGGATCGCGGTATTCGGACGACCGCGGACGCCGCCGCTTATATTGAGGAGAAAATCGCCCCGAGTTACGCCAAATTCGGCTTCGGTTTCTGGCGCGTCGATTTGAAGGAGTCAGGCGAAAGTATCGGGATTTGCGGCCTGGCTAAACGCGATACCCTCGAGTGGCCGGATGTCGGCTTCTCTATCCTCGCTGCCCACTCGGGAAAGGGCTACGCCTATGAGGCTGCGGCCGCCACGATGAAGTTCGGCTACAATACCCTCAGGTTGATCTCGATTATCGGTATCACTGCGCCCGGTAACGACGCTTCCATTCATCTCCTGCAAAAGCTGGGACTCGAATACCTGGGAAAGACCCAGCTCCCCGGCTACGGCGACGAAACCCTGATTTTCGGCTAGCAGAAGGCGCTCGCTCGGGCGGAACAAAGCGTCGCCAGTAAATCGACAAAGTCCGTGTGAATTGGCCCTTCTGCGGCATGGCCATTGCTATAAATTCCATAACCATAGCAATGAAGCAGTCATTCATCTCCCGTCTCGCGCTCTATAGCGTTTTCGCACTTTTCACCGGTGCCCTGTCTCAGGGAACCGAAGCTCAGGCCCAAGGTCGTGGTTCAAACAGTGCTCCCAGTGAAGTTTACGCAACCGCGAGTGACGGAACGATTCTCAACTGGGACGTTTATGCGCCCGAGGGCGTTGGTCCTTGGCCCGTCGTGCTCGTCATTCACGGCGGAGGTTTCAAAGGTGGCTCGCTCAGTTCTCCCAGCATGGTGGAATGCGCGCGTGATCTCGCGTCGGCTGGGTTTCTGGCATTGGTCATCGATTACCGCCTCGCCCCCAATGGTTCGCTTCCTGGGCAGGTTTCTGATGGACGTTACCCGGATCAATCGGACGATGTCAGACTCGCGGTAATCGCCGCCCGCGCGGATGCTCGTGGCAACGGTCAGGTAGGCATTGTCGGAGGCTCGGCTGGCGGATATTTTGCCGCTTTCATGGCCGCGACAGGCACTGTTGGTCAGGACCGCATCGATGTGGGCGTATCGCTTTCCGGGGCTTATGATTTTTCTGACTTCAGCCCTGATCCCAACATCGCGGCGTTCGCCGATAATGTGACGAACTACATGGGCGTGACGACCGCAGATATCGCGGCTTTGCAGGGCGCTTCCCCGGCCTATCTGGCCGATGCGCAGACCGCGCCATTGTTCCTCATTCACACAGAAGGCGATCCGATGCCCTACAGCCAGGTCGGAGACATGACCCGGAAACTGGACGACGCCGGCGTGACCAATTACCAGACACTCACGCTTCCCGGTGCCGACCATTCATTTTTCTATTGGCCGCAGGTGAAGGACTCTTCGATCGCTTTTCTCACTTCCTGGTTTGCCGGACACGCTCCTCCCACAGCATCTCCGACACCTTCGCCGACGGCTACCCCTGCTGGCTCGCCGCCTCCTCAACCGGTAACCCTCCCTTTGCCCTCGAAAGTGCTTTTGAATGTCTCCACGCGCGTAAACGTGCAGAGCGGAGAAGGCGTGATGATCGGCGGCTTCGTTATTAGCGGCGACGTGGCTAAGAAAGTGACTTTGCGCGCGATCGGACCCTCTTTGAACAACCAGGGCGTCACGCAAACTCTGGCCGATCCAGTACTCGAACTGTATAACTCCAGCGGCAAACTGGTTGCACAAAACGACAATTGCTCGGCGCTTTCTCCAGATCGAATTCCAGAGGGCTTCAAGCCGGCTGACGGCCGCGAATCCATCATCACGACTCGTTTACCCAAAGGTAGCTACACGGCTGTGTTGCGCGGAGCCAATGGCTCCACTGGTATCGCTCTGTTCGAACTTTACGACCTGGATCCGGCCAATTCCCGGATCGTCAATATCTCGACTCGTGGTGAGGTCGGTAACGACAGCGATACGATGATCGGCGGCTTCATTATTGGGGGATCGGATCCTACCAGGGTGATCGTTCGCGCGATCGGTCCTTCGCTGGCCGCCGTCAAGATCAGCAATCCGTTAGCCGATCCATATCTCGAATTACACGATAGCAATGGCTCGCTGATATATGCCAACGACAACTGGCGCTCGAGCCAGACGCAGCAGATCCTCGACTCTGGCATCGCACCAACCGACGACCGCGAAGCGGCCATCGTAGCGACTTTGCCGCCGGGAAGCTACACGGCACTGGTGCGCGGCGGAGCGACTGATGCAAATGGGGTCGCGCTGGTGGAGGTTTACGACCTCGAACCATAGCCAGCGCCGACCGGATCAGGCGCCGTAAGACTTGCTGAACTTCTTCTTCGACTCCGTCTCGGAGGCAGCCTCGGGAGTGTCGCTGGGAGCCGCCGCCGGCTTTTCCTGAGCGTCGGCCGGTTCAATGAC
>JBPCLK010000171.1:0-26294 GCA_051003355.1 Chthoniobacterales bacterium
GTGTGGACTACTTCGATGACGGCAAACTCTCGCGCGCGAGAATTCGTCGCGATCTTCAACACTATGATGCTCTCTGGCCAGATCGTCAGTTCTCGCTCGCTGGCGATGTGGAAACGCAGCCCACCTCGGACGGGCGAGTGCGGATCAGCTTTCCTCTCCGCTACCACCTGCGTAACGGTGCCAAACGTGCCTCGGGCACCGTGCGCAAGACGCTCGTTCTGCAAAGGACGCAAGGCAACGATCTCGAAATCGTGGCGGTGAAAGAGAAGAAGATGCGTTAGGCTTCCGCCGCACTTTCGTTAGGCTATCGTCCATGTCGCAACGCGCTCACTACTTCTTCGTCTGTACCAATCGCCGGGACGCCAGCGATCCGCGTGGCTCGTGCGCCATGCGCGGGTCCGATGAAATACGGCAAGCGCTGAAGGACCAACTGGCGGCCGCCGGTCTGGCCAAAACCACAGCGCGCGTCTGTGCCAGCAGCTGTCTCGATCAATGCTCCAGCGGCGTGACGATCTTGGTCGAACCTGAGCACTTTTTCTATGGTCGGGTCACCCTGGCAGACCTCCCCGAGATCGTCAGCGCCATCGAACGACGGGAACGAGTCGCGCGACTGGTGCTGACCGAGGAAGACTTGGCCAGCGGCTGAAATATCCGAGCACCGGGGAGAGGCTCAACTTTCCGGTTGGATTGCGATTCGACTCGGGCCAGAGTAGCCGACCGTTTATGAAGCAGATTCTGTTATTCCTTTGCCTCGTCGTGGTGCTCTCCTACACAGGTTGCGCGCTGCCGCCGCCGATCGAGCAACAAACTCTCGAGAAACAAAAATCGGATCAGGCAGAGAAGCGGAGCGACGCCTTCGCCCGGGATCTCTCCCAGTAGCGTCGATCTCGACCAGAGCGCGACGAAATATTTGAAAGTTCGCCGCCCCCGCTCGATAAGATTCGATGACAAACAATTTGATCGTCCGACGTTTGATCCAACTGGGCGCGCTCTTTCTCATCGGTGACGGTGTCATGGGGCTGATAAAGCCGCGCTGGCATTCCCTGCTCTGGCACTTCGGACCCCAGCTGGCGCAAGCGGCTACGGAAGAATTGGCGGAACATCCGAAGACGGCGCGCGCAGTGTATCTTGCCGAAGCAGCGGTCGGCATTGCTCTGGCTTCCTGCCAGACGCCCGAGGTCGATTAGGTCGCCTCACGCTTGGGAGGGGTTGAGCCTCTCACTACCGCATGCCTGAGTCGCACTTCCATTCGACCTCACTCATTTTGCCAGGGTTCACTTCCACTTCGAAGGGACCGTAAGAACCCACTGCGGATTTCCAATCCTTCCTCACGACGGTGTAGTGACCGGGTTTCAGAAGCACGCGGAACCGGCCTTGATCATCGGTCTGGAACGACTGAATTGACTGCCCGTCCTGCTTCACCTCGAAGGACATGTGGGGAAGAGGGGCCGAGTCCGACTCACCCTGTCGCGTGGGCCCTCCCCGCACGGGACTGATTTTGAGAACGCCCTCTACCCCGGTAGATCCCTGGGTTGGAGAAGTCTCGCCTCCAGAAGCAAACTGACCCGCCATCACACCGAATGACAAAAGAAGAAAAAAAAATGTTTTCATAAATGGTGTCTGTGGGAAAACCCAATCAGACCCATCATCTTCGCATAGCCCAGAAAACTCGCCAACCTAGGGAGACCGTGCGGCTTGAACTGGGGAGATCCGGTGGGCATAACCTCCTACCGAGCGCGCTGCTTTAACTCCCACACGCGAACCGCAGCCATGACGAGCCGCCTCGTGCGCGCCATTTTCCCACCCATCGGTTGATCCTCTGCATCAAGCTGGTCGTGCGGCTGTTTCGATTGCTTTTTGGCCGAGCGCCGACGGGATGTTCTCCTTTTCGAGACAGTTGATTCTTTTAGTGGGATACAATTCATCGTGATGATTCGCCAGAAATCCACGGCCATTTCTGTGGCGGCGCGGATTGATTAATTATCCGCAGGGCGGATGCGTTCATGCCTCTGACGAAACCGCCTCCCGTAACAATGCGGTTAGGCGCTTGAAACGATCGGGCAAATTTCGGGTGCGGCTAGCTTCATTAGTCGCCGAGCGTTTTGAGGATCGGGATTAACGAATCCCCTGCTTCAGCTCCCACACCCGAAGGGCGGCCAACAATAGATCTCGTGTCCGAATGAGGGATGAGCGGGTCCTGAATTCGTTCCCGCGGGCCGCCATTTGAGAAGTTCGGCGCCTGTGCGGAGCGTTAGTAGTGCTCCGGCCCATGTGCCGAGCGCGGCCACCATCACTGATATCGGTCATACATGTTCCACAAATAGCAACCGGCGCGCCAGGTCGGTCTATTACGAGAATTTCTCTTTCTATTATTACATAATAAGTTGTACAAGCTTATTGCGTTATGGTTGTTGGCAATTTTATAGTTACAACTAAAATGAGCGCATCCGGATTCATTCTTTCCCTGAGGGATGGCATCAATTCTATTCCATAGGGATTAGAACTAATCCATTAAGGGTCGCTGTTTTGACCCTTTCAGTTGAACGGACTCCCACCCCTAAGTCCCCGTTTCTTCCCGCGACTAGAGAAAACCGTTCTCCTCAGATAGTCGGCATGGTATTTGCTCTAAATTATAGTAGTTACACCACTCAACTCCTTACGACCTTCTTCTATGACCACTACCTTCTCATCAATGCCCGATTCTAACGCTGCCGCTAAAAACGGAATGAACTTCGCCTCGGTCCTCTTGGAGCCTGTTCTCGTAGTTGGCGCCTGCCTCTTCTGGCTGGCGGTTCTTCCCATCACCGCAGTCTTCTGTGCCGGAGCGGCAATAGCCTCCAAGATCGAAGCGATGAAGAGCCAGGGACTTCGTCTCCCGGACCTCCGAGCCAATCAAGCTCATAACCCTCTCGTTCTGCGCAAAAAGAGTACTCCTAAATCTCATTCCCCGAATGGCAGCCGTGGAGTAAGCCAGGCGCTCCAGTCGTAGTAGCGCGCTCCCTGTAGCGGTCGAGACGTGCGTCTCCATTTCGGAGCCCGTAGGTCCAATCTTTAATCCGAGATGCGGGCTTTTGCCTAGCGCTCGACGCCAAATTTTGCTGGACCTGAGTCGCCGCGCATAGCAAAACTGCTGCTTTCTGAAGAATTCGAAATCTCCAGCCGCTTCACTGGCGATTGGCTGAAAACTTCGGTGGCCGAAAAGTTACACAACATGGCAGAGCAAAAGGACGATCCGCAGCCAAAAAAACTGAAAGAATCCAAGGAACTCCGCGACCTTCAGCCGGAAAAGGATGCGCAAGGCGGAGCGCACACCGACCCGGAGAGTGGAAGTCGATCCCCGAAACGCACCGCGGAGATCGATTTCATGAGCTGGGAGTAATTCTTTCAATCAGCGCATCACACCGTGGCAACCAGGGGCACGACAGGTGCAGGGCCGCCCGGGATGCTGCGAGGGCGTGTAATCCAGAGTAATTTCTTCTCCCCCAGGAATATCACGCAAGGCGTAAAACAGGATCTTCCCCTGCGCCACTCTCATGAAGCTATTCGGCGCGCAGGAATGATTGATGAAAGCAGTGGGTTTGCCACTGCGGCTGGCATCGATACTCCAGCGATCATCCAAGTCGCAGATACTGATTTTCCCACCGCGGGCCACGCGCCGACCGGCTTCTCGCGCGCTAATCTTCTCACCAATAAATTCGCCAAAGCTTTTGCGCGCCGCCAAGAGGACCAAGGCAAAACATCCCTTCCCGTTAATGGGAGATCGTCTGACACAGATCCGGCCTTCGGTCTTAGATGGTTCGAGCTGTGGTGAGTCCCTGATACGAGAGACTTCGGGAGAAACCGTCGCGGTGGATGCCAAGAGCGTGGTGGCAAAGCTTTGTGGTCTCACCGATGGTCGCAAAATGCGCTATGAAGTCGCGGTGGTCGGTCTCGGCACCATGGGGAGCGCCACGGTGGCCGAATGCGCTCGCCGCGGCGTTTCTGTCATTGGCCTCGAGCAGTTCGAGCGGGGCCATGAACTTGGCTCCTCTTCGGGCCGAACCCGGATGATTCGCAAGGCCTACTTCGAGGATCCAGCCTACGTCGGGCTGCTCTTACGGTCCTATGACCTGTGGCACGAACTGGAGAAGGAGAGTGGCCAATGCCTTTTGCGGATGACCGGGCTCCTCATGGTGGGGCGGGAGGATTCCGAAATTATCAGGGGTGCCAAGCGCGCGGCGCGCGAACACGGTTTGCCGCTCGATGCGCTGACCGCGCAGGATATCCGGACGCGTTATACCACACTCAAGATTCAAGATGACGAAGTGGGCGTCTACGAGCCAGACGGCGGCGTGCTAGACCCGGAACGGTCAATCGAGGCATTCCTCCGGGTCGCGCAAACTGGCGGCGCACACTTGCGCTTCAATACCGCCATGGAGTCCTGGGAAACCACCGCGGCAGGTTTCACCGTCCACCTTGCCGGCGGCGAAGTGGTGCAAAGTCGCGCGCTCGTCTTATCGTTAGGCCCATGGTCTGGGGTATTGATGGGACAGTTGGGGGTCGCCCTCTCCGTGCAACGAAATATCCAAGCCTGGTTTCGACCGACCGCGAGCGCTTACGGCGCGCCTCACTTTCCACCGTTTCTTCTGGACCGCGCGGGCTGGCCGGCTGCGCTCTACGGCTTTCCCGACTTCGGTGATGGCGTGAAGGCCGCTTTTCACTCGCATGGCGTCGTGAGCGCCCCGTCCTTGCTCGATCGCACAATCGATTTCGAGCGGGATATTGCACCTATCCGAGCAGCGATGGATACATGGATGCCCGGTGCCGCGGGCGAGTTTCAAATGGCCAAGGCGTGCATGTATTCGCTGACGCCAGACTGTCATTTTGTGATCGATCGTCATCCGCAACACACACGGCTGGTTCTGTGTGGCGGTTTCTCCGGCCACGGTTTCAAGTTTGCTCCCTTGGTCGGTGAAATTGCGACAGATCTAGCGCTCGAACGCGCTTCACGTCACGACCTCGATTTCCTTTCGCTCAAGCGCTTTGCCGCCCCGGATTCAAGGCGCGTTTCGATTACATAGATTCGCGGCGGATCACAAACCGCGCTGGAACGCCCGTGGCAATCCGCGCGCAGGTTGGCGACAAACATTCTGGAACCGGAGAATTCCAGCGCGAGGACGAGGCGCGTTTTGCGAGTGGATTTCGCCAACGGAACGACTCCTTATCCTGCCGAGTCTGGTCGTTATCATCTCTAAGTCCCCTCGCCTGTCGCTGCGCCAGTTTGAACGGTATCGTTAGGCAATTGCCTGGCCTGAAGCACGCCATCAGACTGGCTTTGGTCGATCCGTCGACGTGAGAATTTGTTCGCGGACTGAGGCGCTCGTCCCGAGGACTGTGTTCCAGATTGACGTCACGCTCCCGCGTGGATAAAACGCAGTCATGGCGAATATCTTCATTGCGCGGGGTGAGACGAAGCTGGGAGACTTTTCCGAGGACGAGATCAGAGACGGCTTGCCGACCGGCCGCTTTACCCTCACCGATCTCGGTTGGCGAGAAGGAATGGCCAACTGGCTGCCGCTCTCTCAATTCCCGGAATTTAGCCACGCGACAGCCGCTGGCTCCATCCCCGCCGAGCCGGTGCCTGGGTCCATTCCGCCAGCCGGCGTTTTTGTTCCGCAGCCCTTGACTGTCACGGCTGGTGGCCTGCCTTGGGATCGCCGGCAGGAGCTTGGCCTTTTCAAGGCATTTTTCGAGACCTTGAAGGTCGTTCTTCTCAGTCCCGGCTCGGCTTTCACAGCCATGAAACCCGAAGGTGGAATGGTTGAGCCGCTCATCTTTGCGCTGATCGGCTGCACCGTCGGCTGCGCCGTCTACTTGCTCTTTAGCCTGCTCCTGAGTTCCCTGGGCATCATGGCTGATCGGAATGCGCTCGCCGGCGTTCTCGGCATGGGGATCGGAGCCGTCTTCGCTTTCATTTTCATTCCCGTTTTTGTGGCGTTCGGCCTCTTTCTCGGTGCCGGCATCGTGCACCTTTGCCTTATGTTGGTCGGTGGGGCGAAGCGAAGCTTCGAAACCACCTTCCGCGTGGTCTGTTATTCTGCCGGTTCGACCTATCCACTTCTCATCGTTCCGATCTGTGGCGGCGTGGTTGCCGCGGTCTGGTGCCTGGTGGTGGAATGTATCGGCCTGGGGCGAGCTCACGGAACCACGACCGGTCGCGCGGTTTTGGCGGTCCTTCTGCCCATGATCCTTTGCTGTGGCGGCGGGCTCATTCTGGCGACAATGTTCGGCGTTATGGGCGCCCTTTTCGGTCAGCACTAGACAGACTTTCCATGCAGCTGGAGCGCCGGTCACTCACGAGCGAGGAAATCGACCACGAACTGCTGTGGCTCCTGGTTTCGTTAGGCAGTGCCATGGTTCTGGCCGTTTGGCTTGGCACTCGGCTGCCTACTCCTCAGTGCGTTATTCACCACCTCACCGGCCTGCCCTGCCCCACCTGCGGCGCGACCCGCTCGGCCTGGCAATTCCTGCACAGGAACTTCAACAATTCTCTTCGCTTCAATCCGCTGGCCTTCCTGGCCTACTGCGCCATCGTCGCGTTCGACCTCTACGCGTTGTGCATTCTGCTAACCCGTAGCCCACGATTTCGGCTGGTAAATTTCAAGCCGGCTGAAAAGCTCATTCTGCGAAGTGCTGCCGTCGCCATCCTCCTGGGGAACTGGGTATATCTCCTGGCCGTTCCTCCCTTCTAGCGGATTCCCTTGGTCAGCGGCGCCTCCACACACGCGCTCCTCAGATCCAAACTTCGCTCAGTTTCACTTCACGGAGCGGAAAGTGATTGACGAGAAAATTACGTTATTACTATTATGGTTTTTCTAATTCAAATTATTCACCCTATGAGACAACCATTACTCCTCGCCCTCCTGGCCATCGCAACCTTCTTCTACTTCCACAACTCTTCTTCGACGACTTCCCCGCAGAATGCCGCAGCGCCCTCCCATCAAACCTTCAGCCATCCCGTAGCCCAAGCCGCAGAGAGACCGGCACCGGTTATCGTCGTGGCGGCCGCGCGAAGCACTTATGAAGGGCGCTGGAAAACCGGCCCTAATGCCCAGACCGACTTCGAGCCCTTCCTCCCCAGCGAACAGGCGCACTGGAACGATAACCCTGGCTACACTGTGGTGTCGGGCCGTTTACCGAGACGATAATTCGACTTTGGTTTGCGCTGGAGGTTGCAATCCTCACCGACGGCGGTCGATCAGGTTAGTTCGGGATTTTCGAAATCTGGACACTCGCCACTTTCCACTGTGACCATCGGCGAACATACATATCGATATACCGGTAATGACTGATAAAGCGTGTCCCCTTAAAGCGACCCGTGACGCGTGAACGTCCGCTTAACAGGGCCACGTCACCGTAAATCCGGACGTCGAATTCTTCTACCGTATAAGGATTGATCGTGAGATCGGGAGAGACGAGATCTTCGACAAAGGAACGTTTGTCGTAGATGTTGCCGGTGCCATCGATCTGGCGAAAATCATTGGTCATGTTCGACTCGATCGCCGCCCGGTCTTTGCGCACGATGGCTTTGTCCCAGCGATCGCCCTGGGCCGCGAGTTGGGCGCGCGAGCTCACGTCGCGGGACTGGGTTCCGACCGACAGGCTACTGCACCCGGAAAAGAACCCGAAGAGTAGCCCAGAAGCGAGAAGGAGAAGTCGCGCAAGAGGTCGCAAGATGAACCTAACGAAATTCGTTTCCAGTTTTGAGCAGGGTTAGTAGGTTTCTACGGGCGAGCGTTTGCCATCCTCGACACTGAGATCCTGTGCGCGTTCTTCCCCCAGGACCGCTACGCGCAAATCCCAGATCTGGTCATTAAAGGTCGCGAAAACCGCCTCCGAGAATTCGTTAGGCGGCGCGAGCCTTGCCTTGCAGCGCGCAATGCTGGCCAGAGCACGTTCCAGTTGTTTGGACGGTAATTTTTCAACATAACCGAGCGCCTCCTCGATGGCTGGAACACGATGGCAAATCATAGCCAGATCGTTGCCTGCCCCGATCGCCCGACGAATGGTTTCCTCCAAGCCATATTCATTCAGAATCGCGCCCATATCGAGATCGTCGGTCATGATGAGGCCGGAGAATCCCAACTCGTCACGCAAGAGCTCGGTGACAATCCGTCGGGAAAGCGACGCGGCCGTCTTGCTCGTTTCAAAACAGGGATACCAACCATGACAGATCATCATGCTGTCCACCTGTTGAGCCAGCTGCCGGAAAACAGCCAGCTCGTTATCCTCAAGCTCGGCGCGGCTGCGATCGATCACAGGAAGGTCGTGATGCGCATCCACCGTCGCGGCCGAGTAACCGGGGAAATGCTTACCACAGCTCGCGATTCCTTCCTGCCGCAACGCCTCGTTGAAGACGCTCGCCAGCCTAACGACTTCTTCCACGTCGCGACCGTAGCAGCGGCCGCGCAGTGAGTTGTCCGCCTCGTCATCAAAGGAAATGTCAAGCACAGGACAAAGATCGAGATTGAAACCGAAGAGCCGCAGGAGCTGGCCGGTGAGGCGGCCATGGCGTCGGACTAACTCCGGGTCGCCCTTCTCGCGCAATTGCTGGGCGTTCGGCGGTTCGCTGCCGATGAGGCGCAGGCGCGAAACGCGGCCGCCCTCCTGGTCGATGGTGATAATGGGCTCGACGGCGCTCAGATCGCGCAGGTCGTCGATCAGTTTCCGCAACTGCGCCGCGCTCTCGATGTTCCGACCGAAAATAATGAAGCCGCCCGGCTGCACCTTGCGAAAAAGCGCGGCGGTCTCGGAATCGATCTCCTTGCCCGGCACGCCCGTGAGGATCAGTTGACCAGGTGCAGCGCTCTCCATAAGCTCGGAGCTTAGAATCGATGGCACAGGCGCGAAACAAAAAATCGTTGACAGCTCCCAGCCTAACGAACGAGCTAATTTCCAGCGACCCAGGTTAGCGACTCGGTTTCACGACTTTTGAAAAAAATCGGCATCTACGGCGGGAGCTTCGATCCGGTCCATCACGCTCACCTGATTTTGGCGCGGGAAGCTCTAGAGACCCTCGGCCTCGCGCAGGTCATCTTTGTGCCGGCAGCCCAATCGCCTCACAAACCAGATTTTTCGCCCGCGCCAGCAGAGGTCCGCTGGCAAATGGTGGAGGCGGCCATTTCCGGAGAATCAGGTTTCGTCGCCTCGCGCCTCGAGATTGATCGTCCGCCGCCGTCCTACGCGGTCGAGACAGTGGAAATGCTCCGCAGCGCGCAGCCAGATGCTGAGTTCTTCTTTCTCTTAGGCGAAGATAATTTGCCTAAACTGGCGGAGTGGCATCGCTTTGCCGAACTCGAAAGAATCCTCCAATTCCTGGTGCTCGATCGATCCGGCTTGGAAGCTGAATACCCCTACCCGACCATCCGTCGGAGGATAGACATTTCGGCGACGACTATCAGAAAACGGGTTGCCATGAGGCAGTCGATTCGGTATCTCGTTCCCGAGGCGGTCGAGCGCATCATTCACCGGGAAATGCTTTACCAAGGAACAAACCAATCGAACCTGAAGAATTAGCCATAACCTGCGCCCAATTCGCCGCCGATAAGAAAGCCGAAGGCATCGTGGTGCTTGATCTGCGCAAGATTTCTACCTTCACCGACTTTTTCGTCATTTGCTCGGGAACGTCGGAGCCACATCTAAAGGCAATCGCGGGCGAGATCGAGACGCGGCTGCGCCAGAATCACGGCCTGAAGCCAGCGGCGGTAGACGGTTTCCCGACGAGCCAATGGATTGTGCTCGATTATCTGCAGGTCATCGTGCACGTCTTCCATAGCGAGAAGCGTGACTTCTATAGCCTGGAAGATCTGTGGAGCGATGCTCCCCGACTCAGCCTCGCGGGGGTCACCTAAACTGTCGGAGCTTGGTCGCTTACTGAGGCTTGGCCGTGGGGGCAGCGGAAGCCGCGGGCGACATGGCCGGTTTAGCCGTCGGTGCACCGCCTGCTTTCGGCGGAGCCGCAGAGCCAGCCGGTGCGGTTGCTTCATCCTGAGGCTCAGGTGTCGGCGTGGCGCTCTCTGGAACAATCTCCAGCAGCTCGACGTCGAAAAGAAGAGTCGCATTCGGTCCGATGTCGGAGCCTGCTCCGCGTTCGCCGTAGGCTTGATCCGCCGGGATGACGAGCTGATATTTCGAGCCGACCTTCATAAGCTGAAGGGCTTCGGTCCAGCCTTTGATGACTCGATTAACCGGGAACGAAGCGGGCTGGCCACGCTTGTAGGAGCTGTCGAACTCGGTGCCGTCAATGGTCGTGCCGCGGTAGTTTACTTTGACTGTGTCGGTCGCTTTGGGCGTGGGGCCAGTGCCCTGCTTGACTACCTTATATTGCAGACCGCTGCTGGTCGTCTTCACGCCTTCTTTGCCTTTGTTCTCGGCCAGAAATTTTTTGCCCTCTTCCGCATTCTTTTCGCCAGACGCTTTCTTGGCCGCCGCCTGTTTGGAGACCATCTCTTTTTGGAAGGTGGCCATGGTCTCTTTCATTTGCTCATCAGTGAGAAGAGCTTTGTTCCCTTTCATACCGTCTTGAATTCCCTTGTTGAGGAGCTCTTCGTTGACGTCGATGAGTTGCCGTTTCAGGGTGGTGCCAATATCGAGGCCGATACTGTAACTGACTTTTTCTTTTTGATCTTTCAGCTCGGTATCAGCAGCCGAAACGGCGGAGGCCAGAGCAACGGAAATAGCGAGGGCGACAAACGGAGTTTTCATAATGTATAACAAAGAATTCAATCACGGCCGGCGCAGATTACGCCCTGCCGAGTCCAACCCATCCACGGAGATGGCGCTCCCGTCAAGCGACCGAGAGAGCCGACGAAAAATTGACGTGCGCCGTTGGGCCGGCTTGATCGGCGTGGCGTTAGGCTTCTTCCTGGCGAGCACTGCGCTTTCGGCCCTCTCTCTTTCACACCAGGACACCATACGGATCGGACGAAAGATCTGGCAGAACGAATGCGGCGGGACCGTCGCAGGGTTAACCTCTTGGAATTCTGGCGAAAATTTTGCCTCGCTCGGCATCGGACACTTTATCTGGTATCCTGAAGGCCTGCGCGGGCCTTTCGAGGAAAGCTTTCCGTCCTTTGTGCGCTTCGCCCAGGAACACGGCGCCAAACTTCCCGACTTTTTGCTCGACGAGAGAGGCCAGCATTGCCCTTGGAATTCTCGCGCGGAATTTCAAGCCGCCACCTCCAACCCGAGGATGAATCAGTTGCGAACTTTCCTGGCCGATACCGTCGGTCTGCAGGCTGACTTTCTCGTGGAAAGATTGCGCAACGCGCTGCCCAAGATGCTGGCGGCTGTCCCGGCAGGAGAGCGCGTGAAGATCGAAGATAATTTCAACCGACTGGCCAACCGCGCCCACGGCTGTTATGCGCTTATCGATTACGTGAATTTCAAAGGCGAAGGTGTGTTGGCGACTGAGCGTTATGCGGGACGAGGTTGGGGTTTGCTCCAAGTCTTGGAGGGAATGTCCGACGAGAGCGGCGCGTCGCCCTTAGCCGAATTTGCCGATTCGGCCGAGAGTGTTTTGCGCACGCGCGTTCAGAACGCACCGCCAGCCAGAAACGAAGGGCGCTGGCTGGCCGGCTGGCTTAAGAGGGTTTCAACGTATCGTTAGAAGAGGAAACGCAAAGTCGAGGAGATGTCGCGCGGGCAGCTAAATAAGGCCGGGGTAGCAAACTAGTGCGCTTTGTGTAACGATGCAGACCAATTTCCACATTGCCATGACTCGGCGAATTAATCATTTTGCAGGTGACGCGGCGTAGGAATCGCTCAACCACACAGTCCAGTGAATAATCGGCTTATCACCATCTCGGCTCTCGCGCTGCTTGCGGGGCTGGCCCTCATCGAGGTGGATGCGCAGGCGCCGCCGCCGTGGAATCGTCGACGCGTGGTGACTCGCACCGCCCAGCCGACGAGGACTGCTCCCACCATGAAAAGGGCCACTGAACTGCTCCGCCGGCAGGACCCACTCAATGTATCGCCCCGTCTCTTGGAGCAGGCGACGCCCAGCAATTCAAAGATCCGGGTTTCCCTCTCCAAACAGCGGGCTTACCTGCTCATTGGCGATCAGGTCGCCATCGATTCGCCCATTTCGTCTGGCAAACGTTCGCGGATGACACCCAGCGGAAGTTTCCGAGTCATGGAGAAAGACGCTGATCATCGATCCAGCGTTTACGGAAACTTCGTCGATTCGGCGGGCCGAATCGTACGCAGCGGAGTCAGCAGCCGGATCGACTCCGCTCCTAGCGGAACCCATTACGAAGGGGCGCCGATGACCTGGTTTATGCGTCTGACGGATGACGGCGTGGGCATGCACGTGGGCATCCTGCCGGGCTATCCCGCTTCCCACGGCTGCATTCGCATGCCTTCCGTCGCGGCGAAGATGTTCTACGATCGCGTCAAAGTCGGAACCCCGGTCGTGGTCACTGACTAAGGTCCGGCCAACCGTTCGCGTAGAAGATTTAGCGCCATCTGCGTCGCGAGCTGCTTGAAAGTTTCGCGATCGGTCGGGAAATAGAGTTGACGGACGATGGTCGGCCCTCCGCCGGCCAGGGCGATGAATGCGGTCCCCACCGGTTTGATTTCGGTACCGCCGCCGGGCCCGGCGATACCGGTGGTAGCCAGAGCGAACGTAGCGCCTGATCTCTCCAGCGCACCCTCGGCCATCGCGACGGCGACAGCTTCGCTGACTGCACCGTGTGTTTCAATCGCGATCGCCTCGACTCCCAATGCTGCGACTTTTGCCTCGTTAGCGTATGTCACGTAACCGGCGAGAAAGGCGGCCGACGACCCGGGAACATTGGTTAGCCGATGGGCCAGATACCCGCCGGTGCAGGACTCAGCCACGGCGACGGTCGCCTGTTGCGCGATCAGCTGATGAACCACCACGGTTTCCAGCTTCTCGCCAGTCGTGCTAACTATCGAATTCGCCAACCTGGCCCGCACCAGTTCATCGGCCCGCTGCACGATCGCGCGCGGGCCGATGAGGCGAAGATCAACCTCGCCCATGCGGGCGCAATAGCCCAACTCAAGTCCATCCATGGCTAGAAGATCCTCGCCCACCGCTTCTTCGACGTAAGACTCACCCATTCCCACGACGCGGTAAGTGTGGCAGACCAAGTCGACCGCTTGCCCGACGATCTCTCGTAAGATCGGGGTCACGATGTCTGTAAACATCGGACGCAATTCGCGGGGCGGTCCGGGCAGGAGGAAAAGATGTGGGCTAACCTGACCGCCAAGACCTGCCGGCAGATAGAGACCCGGTGCGCTGCCATTTTCGTTAGGCAAAACCTGCGCTCCGCGCGGGACTCGGGCTTGCCGCAGAATACGGCTGGTCAACCGAATCCCGCGAGTGGTAAGGCGCTCGGTGATAATTTCTTCCAGGTTGCGATCTGTGACCAAATCGAGACCGAGCATTTCAGCCGTCACTTCGCGGGTGATATCGTCCGTCGTTGGCCCAAGGCCGCCCGTCACGAAAATCAACTCCGCCTGTCCAAAATTTGATTGCAATGCTTCACGGATCGCGTCTCCATCGGGGACAGATATTTGCCGTTCCACCCGCAGCCCGAGCGGAAAAATTTCCTGGGCGATGAAGGTGAGATGGGTATTAAGCACATCACCGAGCAGAATCTCGGTGCCGGTGTTGATGACCACGACTCGCACCGTGCACTACTCGCGCAGAGGATTCTTACGCGCCACCGCGATGTGAGCAGTTCGAGGCAAAACTACGGCCAGGTCAGCGATACCGACCACCGCGCCTCTCGGACGACGAGCAAACTCAGGCAGCGTCTTTGTCCTGCCGCTTGCGAATGAGCGGGACCTTTTTGCCTTCGACGACCGCGCGATTAATCGTCACCTCGGCGATATCTTCGCGGCTCGGGACTTCGTACATGATGTCGAGCATGATCCGCTCGAGCATCGAGCGCAGAGCACGCGCGCCGGTTCCCTTAGTCACCGCCTGCGCGGCGAGAGCACGCAAGGCGTCCTTTGTGACCGTTAAGCGGACGTCTTCCATGGCGAAGAGCTTGGTGTACTGCTTGATCATCGCGTTCTTGGTATCCGTGAGGATCATGACCATCTCGTCCTCGGTCAGCGCGTCGAGCGCGGTCAGCACGGGAAGGCGGCCGATGAATTCCGGAATCATGCCGAAGCCGAGCAAGTCTTCCGGTTCGACATGCCGAACCGCCTCGCGCCGGGCCACCTCTTCCACTTCGAGGGTAGGGCTGCTGAAGCCGAGCGTTTTATTTCCGATGCGTTTCTGGACGATCTTGTCGAGCCCGACGAAGGCACCACCGCAAATGAAGAGAATTTTCTCCGTGTTCACCTGGATGTATTCCTGGTGCGGATGCTTGCGGCCGCCCTGCGGCGGGACGTTGCAGGTGCTGCCTTCGAGAATCTTGAGCAGCGCTTGTTGCACACCCTCGCCGGAGACGTCGCGAGTGATGCTGACGTTGTCGGTTTTGCGACCGATCTTGTCGATCTCGTCGATGTAGACGATGCCGATCTCCGCCCGCTTCACGTCGTAATCCGCGTTTTGCAGCAGACGCAGGATAATATTTTCTACATCCTCGCCCACGTAACCGGCCTCGGTCAGAGTCGTGGCATCGGCGATGCAAAATGGGACATCGAGAATCTTGGCGAGCGTCTTGGCCAGCAACGTCTTACCCGAACCGGTCGGACCGATCAGAAGGATGTTGCTCTTTTCAATCTCGACATCCGCGAACGGATCGGGCTGGAAAGCGGCCGAGGTATCGGTGGGCGCGCTTTGCAAGACACGTTTGAAATGATTATGGACCGCGACGGAGAGAGTCTTCTTCGCCATGTCCTGGCCCACGACATATTGGTCGAGCGACTGCCGGATCTCGACCGGCTTGGGCACGCGAATCGTCGAAGACTGCCGCCGGGCGTCTTCGTTCAGCTCCTTATCGAGGATGCTCTTGCAGACGTTGATGCAGCTGTCGCAGATGTAGACGCCGGGTCCGGCAATGAGCTTGCGCACCTCTGCGTGGCTCTTGCCGCAGAAGGAGCACATGGTGAGATTCGAGGCGCGCGCCATAGTCGTCTCCCCGTAAAAGCAGTTCCTATTCCTCGACTTTCTGGGGCAGAGCCGCCTCCGCGACCGCCGTGGAGCGGTCGTTGATCGCCTTGTCCGTCCCCGCTCCGTCGAGCAATTTCGCCTCCTTCCGGGATTTGATCACCTCGTCGACCAGCCCGTAGTCCTTGGCCTCGGCCGCGTTCATGTAGTAATCGCGATCCGAGTCGTGCAAAACCTTATCCTCCGGCTTCCCGGTATGCTGCGAGAGAATGCGGATGAGCCGTTTCTTCAGCTTAAACATGTATTCCACCGTGCGCTCGACGTCGCTCGCCTGGCCCTGTGCTCCGCCGGAAACCTGATGAATCATGATGTCGGAATTCGGCAGTGCGAAGCGTTTGCCCTTCGTCCCGGCGCTGAGCAGGACAGCGCCCATGCTCGCTGCCATCCCGAGGCAATAAGTCGTCACGTCGCAGGTCAGGAATTGCATCGTGTCGTAAATGGCGAGACCCGCCGTGACCGAGCCGCCTGGGGAATTGATGTAAAGATTGATGTCCTTTTTCCCATCCTCCATTTGCAGGAAGAGGAGCTGGGCAATGATCAGATTGGCGATGTGATCGTCAATCGGAGTACCGAGAAACACGATTCGATCCTTGAGGAGCCGGGAGTAAATATCGTAGCTGCGCTCGCCCCGGCCGGTCTGTTCGACCACCATGGGAACCAGCACCGATTGAGAGAAATTTTCTTCGCGATTTGTCGTCATTTTTGTTCGTTAGCGGCTTCAGTTGGCGGTGCCGCGACCGCGCCCTCGATGGTAGCATTCGACCCGAGGAAATCAATGGTCTTGGAGAGCAGGACCTGCTCCACCAAAGCGTTCATTCCATCATGTTTTTCGATTTCCGCGCGCATTTTGTCCGGAGTCGTCTCATGGTGCATGGCTTGGTGCCGAAGGCGCTCCTCCACATCCCCGCGCGTGACCTGGATCTTTTCCTGCTCGGCGATGCGGTGGAGAATGAAGTTGGTTTTGAGCCGCTGGGCGGCCAGGCCTCCAGCCACCTGGATGAGTTCTTCTTCCTTATCCTTCAACATCTCGTCCGGCACGCCGCGCTCGCGGTTGCGTTGGACCAGTTCCGCCAGCGCGTTGCGAGTTTCGGCCTTGAGAAGATTCGGCGGCAGCTCAAAATCGATTCGATCACTGAGAAACTTCAGCACCTGGGACTCGCGGGCACGCTCCAGTTCATGACCTTTCTCATGCTCGATCTGGTGTTCGAGCGCGTGACGCAAATCAGATAGGGTCTTATCCGGCATCCACTTGTTGGCAAAGGTGTCGTCGACTGACGGCAGGACTCGTTCCTTGATCTCGAGCAGGGTCACCTGGTATTCCGCCGTCTTGCCCGCGACTTCCGGAACCGGAAAATCTGCCGGGAACTCCACTTTCACCGTCCTGGTCTCGTTAGGCTTTTGACCGGTGATCTGGTCAACAAAGCCAGGAAGGAAATTATCCGCTGCCAGCCGGAGCCAGAACTTCTTTCCGCCCTGCAAATTCTTGCTCGTATTCGGAGCCAGCTCGGCAATGGTTTGGCCCTCAATCGAACCCTCAAAGTCGATGACCGCAAAATCTTCCAACTGCAGTCCCCTTTCCGGGACGTCGATAAAATCTGCCGATTGCTCACGCAGACGTTCCAGCGCCGCATCGACTTCTTCGTCATTCACTTTCGTCTCCGGCAGTTGCAGCGGAATGCCTTTGTAATCGGGCAGCTCAAATTCCGGCGCGGTCACCACCGTGGCGCGGAATCGCATCGAGCGATCCTCCCCGAATTCGACGTCCTCGAGATTCGTTAGGGAAACGACCCGGAGCTGTTTTTCCTCCACCGCTTCGCGATAACTCTTGGAGACGAGCTTCTTGGTCAGTTCATCCTGGATGTCCTTGCGAAACTTTGCCTCAATCACGCGGCGAGGAGCCTTACCTGGCCGGTAACCGGGAATACGCGCCTGCGCCGCGAAACTGTCGGCAATGGCATCCCATTCCTTGGAAACCTCCTCCGGTGGGAGCTCAATCTTAAGCGTAGCGACGCACTGCGGTTGGTTCTCGACTTCTACCTTCATGAAGGAAGGACGTTACGGGAACGCCGGGTGCTTCGCAAACCAGACCGCACGCGCGCTGACGGCGCCGGCCCTCAGCTTCGGCTATACGCCAGCTTCGCCCTCACATAGACCGAATGGACCTGCGAAATGCCGATCCAATACGCGATCTCGCGAAAATCCGAACAGTCGAAGATGGCGAAGTTGGCCGCTTTGCCGGCCTCGAGCGAGCCGATCTTCTCGCCCCGGCGTAGACTATAAGCTGCGTTGATGGTGGCGGCCGTGATACCTTCGGCGGGAGTCATTTTCATCTGGGTGGCGGCTAACGACAGCACCATGGGAATCGAGGGAGTTGGTGACGAACCGGGGTTGAAATCCGTAGCCAGGACGACCGGCAGCCCGGCATCGACCATGGCGCGCCCATTCGGATAACGCGTTTTGCCCAGGGCATAAACCGAGGCGGGCAAGAGCACTGGCTGCACACCGGCCACTTTCATCGCGGCGATCCCATCATCCTCCGTCTGCTCCAGGTGATCGGCCGTAGCAGCACCTAATTCAGCGGCCAACGCGGCCCCGCCCGAGTTGGTCAGTTGATCGGCATGCATGCGCAATCCGAGCCCGGCACCCTTGGCCGCACCGAGAATCCGACGCGCAGCAGCTCGGTCGAAATATCCGCTTTCGTAAAAGATGTCGCAGAATTCCGCGACACGCAGCCTAACGACCTCCGGGAGCATCTCGCCGACGACATAATCGACATACGCATCCGGCCGCCCGCGAAATTCTTCCGGCACCGCGTGGGCCCCGAGAAACGTGGGAACAAATTCAACGGCGGTGGTCTCGTTCAACCGCCGGATGACCCGCAGCATCTTCAACTCTTCGCCGAGAGAAAGGCCGTAACCAGATTTGGCTTCTACCGTGGTCGTCCCGCAACGAAGAAACCATTCCGCGTGTTTCTGAGCCTGCGCGAGCAGATCGGCTTCCGTGGCCGCGCGCGTCTTTGCAACGGTGGATTTGATTCCGCCGCCAGCCGCCGCGATTTCCTCGTAGGTCGCACCGCGAGCGCGCATCTCGAATTCATCCGCGCGATTCCCTCCGAAGACAGGATGCGCGTGCGCGTCCACAAAACCGGGCAGCACCACTCGCCCGTCAGCCTCGATGATCTCGGTGTCGTTAGGCAGCCGACCTTCGATTTCATCCGACGGTCCCACGGCCGCGATCACTCCATCACGCAGCAGCATTCCGCCATTCTCGATCATGGCGAGATCGCTCATCTCGTGGCCAGTGCGCGCCCGCTTCGGCCCGGCTAAAGTGACCAGTTGCGCTGCCTTGAGAACGGCAACGGTTTTCAAGAGAGCTTGCTCTCCACCACCTTTTGCGCGGCTTGATACCGCGACTCCGACTGCGAGGACACCTTGGTCAATTTGTCCTGCAAGGACGTCCGAACTTTTTCGTCCTTCAGGCCACTGAGATTGATGCGCACATTCATCGCGGCTCCTTCGATGCAGGCGCGCGTCGCGAGCAGGCCGACTCCGACATCTGAGATCGAGGCCGGGTTCCCCTGCTCCGCCATTGCGGCCAGCAGATCGTAGGAGCGACTGGCTGTTTCCATGACTTTGAGGGGAATTTCCGCCGCGTACTGGTTTGCGCTTTGGATCGCTTTCGTGCGCGCAGCCTTCTCCTCGGCGGAATCTTTCGATAGACCAAAAGCAGCCATCACCTTGTTGAAAGCAGCCGTGTCTTCATCGACCAGGAAGAGCAATTCGTCCTTCAACTGCTGACCTTTCACCGCCCAGTCGCTGAAAAACTCGAGCTTCTCATCCCAGCCGCGCTTGCCCGCAGAGAGATTCGCCACCATTCCGCCTAACGACGCTCCGAGTGCGCCCATCAACGCGGCCACCGAGCCGCCGCCGGGCGCAGGCGAGTCGCTCAGCGTCTCGTTGCAAAACTGCCGCAGATTCATCTGCACGAGCGAATGCGCAGTCGCCGTTTCGATCTTGTATTCGATCACCTTGTCCTGCGGATCGAACGGCTTTAGCTCGCTCAATCCCATGGAACGGATGGCCAAATCGATCAATTCTTCTTCCGCCGCGCCTTCCGACCATTTCTGATTGCGCAGAAAATAGCGACCTGCATCGACGAGACATTTCTTGGGCAACATCCCCACCACTTCCGAACCGGTGACACGCAAGCCGCGCTGTTCCGCCGCCCGGCAGCAGGCGTCAAAAGCGACATGCAGGGGCGTCTCGCTGATGTTCGTCAGGTTCATCGAAACCTGGGCAAGGCCATACTCCTCGACATACCAACCGATCCCTTTGACATGCAGGAGCATCCCCGGCACCCGGAGAGGCTCGCCCTTCTCATCGAGCACTTTCCTGCCGGTCGGAGTGCCGTCCTCGGTTTTGACCCGGCCGTTTTCGCGCACATCGAACGCGACCGAATTCGCGCGCCGGGTTGACTTCGTGTTGAGATTCACGTTGTAGGCGACGAGGAAGTCACGCGCGCCAATCACGGTCCCACCCGCTCGCGGATTGAATTCCGCCGGACCGAAATCAGGTTTCCATGCCGGTTGCTTAATCTTCTCGAAAAACCCCTCGTATTCCCCGGCGCGGATGATGGAAAGATTGCAACGTTCCGGCGCGCTGGCCGCCCGCTCATAGAGATAAACGGGAATCTTCAGCTCCTCACCCACGCGCCTGCCTAACGACTTCGCGCACTCGATCGCCTCTTCCCAGCTCACGTCGCTCACCGGAATGAATGGACAAACGTCGGTCGCGCCCATGCGCGGATGCGCTCCCTTTTGCTTGCGCATGTCGATCAGCTCAGCCGCCTTTTGGATTCCGCGAAAAGCCGCTTCTGTGACCGCTTCCGGCGACCCGACAATCGTAACGACCGTGCGGTTGGTGCTGGCGCCGGGGTCGACATCGAGCAGCGACGCTCCGTCGACGGCCTCGATGGCGGCAGTGATTTGCTTGATGATCCCGAGGTCACGGCCCTCAGAGAAGTTCGGCACACATTCGATCAGCTTTTGCATGGTCAGGTGGAGGATTACTACCACAGGAAGAGGCCGAGAAAAAACCAATCAGCTCGAGCCGCGCACCTTACCGATTCTCGGCAGGTATTGACCACGCCCCCGAATGTGGATAACGAATCTGCGTCCGAAGACCACACAGGAAAACCAAACGATGAAGCACAATGCTCTAACTCTGTTCGCGCTGCTGGCCACCGCCAGTGTAGCGAACGCCAAACTCGTCAGTAGGGAGGTGCCCTACGAACACAACGGAGTGAAACTCGAAGGCTACCTCGCCTACGACGACGAAAAATCCGCTCCGGGGAAGTCAGCGGGCATCCTCGTGGTGCCGGAATGGTGGGGACTGAACAGTTATGTGAAAAGCCGGGCCAACCAGCTTGCCCAACTCGGCTACGTTGCTTTCGTGGCCGACATGTATGGCAAAGGCGTGGTCACGGAAGATCCCAAGAAAGCCGAGGAATTGGTCGCGCCCTTCGAAGGTAAACCCCTCATGGCCGAGCGGGCACAGGCTGGTCTCAATCAACTCCGGAAGCTTGAACTCGTCGACAAATCGAAGGTCGCCGCCATCGGTTTTTGTTTCGGCGGATCAACGATTCAGGCGCTCGCCTACACGGGAGCACCGCTCAAAGGCATCGTTAGCTTTCACGGTGGCCCCGTCCCGGCGCCTGCCTCGGCGAAGGGCAAAGTGCAGGCGAAATTCCTGCTGCTCAACGGCGCGATCGACAAGATGGTGACGCCGGACGCGCGCACCGAACTTGAGAAATCATTGGAGGCAGCGGGAGTTGATTATCAATCAATCGACTACGCACATGCGCTGCATGCCTTTACTAACCCCGGCGCCGATAAGATCGCCGCGGAAAAGGACATGAAGGGAATGATTGGTTATGACGAGGCCGCCGCACGGCGCTCCTGGAAACAGATGCAGATCTTCTTCGACGAGATTTTCGGCACGCCCAGCTCCTAGCCAAGTCAGTCCCGCGGCTGCGGCGACATCGGAATGGCAATCTGATGCTTGGAAGCGAAATCGATCGCCTTCGAATAACCGGAGTCCGCATGTCGGATAACGCCCATGCCAGGGTCGCTCGTTAGGACGCGTTCGAGACGGCGCTTGGCTTGGTCAGTTCCATCGGCGACCACGACCATGCCGGCATGCTGCGAGTAACCGATTCCGACGCCGCCGCCATTGTGAATAGAAACCCAGGAAGCGCCCGCCGCGGTGTTGACCAAGGCGTTCAGCAGTGCCCAATCAGCAATTGCGTCGCTGCCATCGAGCATTCCCTCAGTCTCCAGGAAGGGTGAGGCCACCGAGCCCGTATCAAGGTGATCACGACCAATCACGATCGGCGCGCTGACTTCGCCGCGCCTAACGAGTTCGTTCATGGCCAGGCCAAACTCCGCGCGCGCTCCGTAGCCGAGCCAGCAAATGCGCGCTGGCAGCCCTTGAAACTGAATTCGTTCCTTGGCCAGTTTCATCCATCGGCCCAGCGTTTCGTCCTCTGGAAAAAGATCGAGAGCCAACTGGTCGGTGCGCGCGATGTCGGCCGGATCGCCGCTCAAGGCCACCCAACGGAACGGACCTTTTCCTTCGCAGAATAAAGGACGGATATACTCCGGAACAAAGCCAGGAATATCGAAAGCATTCTCGCAGCCGGCTTTTTTTGCCTGGGTGCGAATGTTATTGCCGTAATCAAAAGTCACCGCACCCTTCTTCTGCAACGCGAGCATGGCTTCGACATGCCGGGCCATCGCGGCCATGGAACGCTCCACGTATTCGTCCGGATTGTCGGCCCGCAATTTAAGCGCTTCCTCCAGCGACATTCCGTTAGGCACATAGCCGTTCAAGGCGTCGTGAGCACTCGTTTGATCGGTCAGGACGTCGGGCACAATGCCGCGCTTGACCATCTCTGGAAGAACGTCGGCACAATTGCCCACTAGCCCGACAGAGATCGCTTGTTTTTTTTCGCTCGCCGCATCCAGCATCTTCATCGCCTCGTCGAGGGAATGTGCTATCTTGTCGCAATAGCCGCTTTGCAGCCGCTTTTCGATCCGGGTCGGATCGACGTCGATCCCAAGGCAGCGAGCTCCTGCCATTGTCGCGGCCAGCGGTTGCGCCCCGCCCATTCCACCGAGACCGCCGGTGACGAGAAGCGTTCCTTCAAGAGAGCCGCCAAAATGGCGTTCGCCAGCAGCCGCGAAGGTCTCGAAAGTTTCCTGCACGCTGTACCGGTTCGCGATATAAATCCAAGAACCGGCGGTCATCTGGCCGTACATCGTTAGGCCGAGTTTTTCGAGACGGTTGAACTCCGGATAGTTCGACCAATGTCCGACCAGATTTGAGTTGGCGATGAGAACGCGAGGCGCTTCCTCGTGGGTGCGGAAGATGCCGACCGGTTTGCCGGATTGCACGAGAAGCGTTTCGTCGTTTTCGAGCGAACGAAGCGAGGCTACGATCGCATCGAAGGCTTCCCAACTGCGCGCCGCCCGCCCGGTGCCGCCGTAAACAATGAGTTTATCGGGATCCTCCGCGACTTCCGGATCGAGGTTATTCATCAACATGCGCAGAGCGGCTTCCTGATGCCAGCCCTTGCAACTCAGCTCGGTCCCCCGCGGCGCGCGAATGGTTCTTTTCCCGGTCATATGGTCTGGTCTTCCGTGGCGAATTCACCGCGCCGGATAGCCGTGGCGATGCTCTCGATATCCGGTGAGAGAACGCGATCTTCATTACGGCGCGAGACGAGATTTCTCAAAGTCGCATACGCCTGCTCAACGCCGGCGCCGGCTTTTAACGGCCTTCGGAAATCCAGGCCTTCAGCCGCGGCCAGCATCTCGATGGCGATGACGTTCTCCGCGTTCTCAACAATCGTGCGCAACTTGAGCGCGCCGGTCATGCCCATCGAGACGTGATCCTCTTTGCCAGCGGAGGTGGGCAGATTATCGACACTGGCCGGATGTGCGAGAACCTTGGCCTCGTTGAGCAGCGCGACGGCTGCCACGTGAGCCATCATGAAGCCGGATTCCATCCCGGGTTCCTGAGCGAGAAAAGCGGGCAATCCCTCACTCAGATCGGGATTCGTTAGGCGATCGATTCGGCGTTCGCTGATACTCATCAAATCGGTCGTCGCGATGGCTGCGTAGTCAAGCGCCAGAGCGAGCGGGGCACCATGGAAATTCCCCCCTGACAGCACGTCGCCATTATCGGTGAAAACGAGCGGGTTATCCGTGGCCGAGCCGGATTCGACCCGCAACACTTCCTCACAATGAGAGAGAGCGCCGCGCACTGCGCCATGGACCTGCGGCATGCACCGCAGGCTGTAAGCGTCCTGCACGCGTGGATCGTTCTCCTTGTGCGACGCGCGGATTTCGCTGTCTCGCAGCAGGACGAGAAGATGTCGCGCGACTGCTTTCTGACCGGGATGCGGCCGGGCGTTGTGAATTCTTTCATCAAATGCGACTGGCGTACCCTTGAGCGCCTCCAGCGACATTGCCCCGGCGACATCCGCCAGAACAGTGAGGCGTTTGGCACGCAATAGCGCCAGACCGCCCACGGCATGCATGGCCTGCGTTCCGTTGAGCAGCGCGAGGCCCTCCTTCGCCAGCAGGTCCGTCGGCTGCAGGCCAGCCTTCTTCAGCGCCGCAGCACTAGTCACTCGCTCTCCCTCATGAAAGACCTCGCCTTCCCCGAGCAACGAGAGGGCGAGGTGAGCCAGTGGAGCCAAATCCCCGCTGGCCCCGACAGATCCCTTTTCCGGAATGACCGGGCAGATGTTGGCGTTCAACATCGCGACGAGGAGCTGAATAATCTCCAGGCGAATCCCGCTAAATCCCAGAGTAAGAACGTTGGCCCGGAGCAGCATCATCGCGCGCACTTCCGGCTCGGAAAGCGGCTGCCCGATGCCAGCGCAGTGGCTCCGCACGAGATTAACCTGGAGCTGGCCAAGTTTGTCGGGCGGAATGTGGACATCGGCTAGTTTGCCGAATCCTGTGCTCACGCCATAGGTGACAATCCGGCGGGCGACGATCTCCTCGACGACTCGCCGCGAGGCTTGGATGCGCTCGTGGGTCGCGGGCGATATTTTGACGGCCTCGCGGTCGAAGGCCACGCGGGCAATTTCTTCGAGAGATATTGGCCGACCGCTCAACTGCATCATTTTGTGAACACTACGAAAAGACCCGGCGAATTCCAATCGAACCAGAGGTCACCCGGCGAGGCCTAAGATTCCCATCTCCGGGGCGCGGCGGGAAAGCGTCACCAAGAAAAGGCCAGGCCGCCAAAGACGACCTGGCCTCTTGGTTAAAGTTGTCCGGTCGGAGGCGAACCGCCGGTGGAAACTACTTGGAGTAACCGGTGGTGGCCGTTGATTGGGTCGCCATCGTCTCCTTCTTCTGCGCGCAAGCACCCAGGCTCAACACGCCGGCCGCTACGGCCACGATCATGATCATTTTGACAAATTTCATTATAAACTCGCCTCCTTCCTTAGCAGGTTGCTGCCGACTGTTTAGGCGGGGAACCCAGTGCGCGCAACGAATTTCTCGGCCTTTTTTTGGGGCGCGGCGACCGTTCAGGAAACTTCCACCGTATCGCGGTATTTTTAGGATTACCGGCGGGGATTCCCCTCTTCCCGGCGCTTCAAGCCTCAATTTGCACTTCAGCGCCTAAGGGCACCAGATCGTAAAGCGCGATTAAGTCGCTGTTTTTCATGCGGATACATCCGTGGCTGGCCGGCTGGCCAATGTCTTCCTCATGATTGGTGCCGTGGATGTAGATGAAGCGCTCGCGGGTGTTGGCGTTATGATCCTCCAACCCGTCGAGCCAAAGGATCCGGGAAAGAACGAGGTCGTCCGTCTGCGGCGGTCCCTCTTCCGGCGCCAGCGGAACCCGGTTGCGAAAGATGGTGTGACTGGGCATTTCGTCCCCGATCTTTTCCCCAATTTGAAATTTCCCGAGGGGCGTCTTGAAGCTGCCCTCCTCCGTGCCGAGGCCGAAGCGCGAGGTCGAAATCGGGTAGCTGGTGAGGAGAGACCCGCCGGAAAGCAGATCCAGGCGCTGTTCGCGAACGGAGATCCGAATCATTGGCGTGGATGTTTGCATCTCTAAACGCGGGCGATAGACTGCGCTCGCGATGCCAAAAAAATATCACGTCGCGGTCGTCGGCGCGACTGGCGCGGTGGGAGTGGAACTCCTCCGCGTGATGGAAAGGCGCGATTTCCCGGTGGCGGATTTGCGTTTACTCGCCTCCTCCCGGTCTGTCGGCAAAAGCCTTTCGTTCCGCGGGAATGACTTCCCTGTCGCGGCATTGGACGAGGATTCCTTTGCGGGGATCGATCTCGCCTTCTTCAGCGCGGGCTCCAAGACGGCGAAAGATTTCGCCCCTATCGCTCGTCGAGCCGGCGCGGTGGTAGTCGACAACTCCTCCGCTTTTCGCATGGACCCAGCCGTTCCGTTGGTCATCCCGGAGATCAACCCCGACGACGCGAAACAGCACCAAGGCATTATCGCCAACCCAAACTGCACCACCGCCGTGGCGCTCATGGCTCTCTCCCCGCTGCATCGTGCTTTTGGATTGCGCCGGGTCTTTGCCTCGAGTTACCAGGCTGTCTCAGGCGCTGGTGCTCGCGCCATTGACGAGCTCAAACAGCAGGCAACAGCGAGCGCCAGCGGAGGCGAGCTGGTTTGCGACGTTTTCCCTCATCCGATTGCTTTCAACGTTATTCCCCAGATCGATTCTTTCCTCGAGAATGGCTACACGAAAGAGGAGATGAAGATGCAGGAGGAAGGCCGCAAAATCATGCATTTACCCCACTTTGCCGCTTCCGTTACCTGCGTGCGAGTGCCCGTCTATCGGGCTCATTCCGTGGCTCTGAGCGCCGAGTTCGACCACGCTGTCTCACTTACCGCTGCGCGGGAAGCACTCAGTCATGCTGCCGGCCTCGACTTGGTCGACGAGCCGGAGATCAATTTCTATCCGACTCCGCTGGCGGCCGCCGGTCGGGATCATTGCCTGGCCGGACGGTTGCGGATCGATTGTGCCTTCGAGAACGGACTCGCTCTCTGGGTGGCGGGAGATCAGCTTTTAAAAGGAGCTGCGCTCAACGCTGTGCAGATCGCCGAACTTTTATAAG
>JBPCLK010000172.1:0-41460 GCA_051003355.1 Chthoniobacterales bacterium
ATTGACTGATTTAAAGGTCCCGTTCTAGAAAATAAGGGGTTCTGAATGGTGCGGCGCGGATTTACTGTCTCAACCAAATGGAACAGGAAACTGATCAGCGTTCGAAAGTTGACGCGCGCTCGCCGGCGTCGCCGGCGGAATGGATTGGATATTTCGATCTCCGCTGGCGGATTTTGCGCGCGCCTTGGGATCAGCCGCCAGGCTCGGAAAAGGATGAGCGTGAGGATGGCAGCCAGCATCTAATGATCTCCGGTCCAGAATCGCAGCAGCCGCTGGCGGTCGGGCGTCTCCATTTCAACAGTCCGTCGGAAGCTCAGGTTCGCTTCATGGCCGTAGAGCCAAGAGCGCAAGGCCGCGGTTACGGTGGCCTGATTTTGCAAGAATTCGAACGGCGCGCCAGAGACGCAGGCGCGACTTCCATCGTTCTTAATGCCCGCGAGGATGCGCAGCGCTTCTACGCCAAGCACGGTTTCGTCGTGGTTGGACCCGCCGAGACGATTTTCTCCGCCGTTCACCATCTCCGCATGCGCAAAGATCTCTAGCTCAGCCGGACGCGTCGCTGCAGCCTTGACCGGGCGGGCGCACTTGATACGCTGCGTTTCTCACTCGCTCTCACGCTCATGAAAAAGACAAATCACCGATTTCTGCACGCTTCCCTGGCCTTCATCATCAGCGCCGGCTTTTTGTTAGGCTCCGCGTCGATTTCGTGGGCGCAAGATGAAAAGGCCGAGATCCAGAACGCGATGACGCCGGCGCAGTTTAAGGCGGCCGGTTTGGAGAAGCTAAGCCCGGCCGAGTTGGCCAAGCTCAACGCCTGGCTCCAGGGCTATCGCGAAGAAGCGGTGGCCAAGGTGGAAAAGAGCGCGGCTCGTCGCGAAAAGGCGGCCAAGATCAGCCTGATCGTTAGTCGGGTCGACGGGACCTGGAATGGCGTCACGCCGGGCGGAATCATCAGGCTTGAAGACGGCTCGAAGTGGAAGCTGGCCAACAAGGATGAACACTACGGCGGTTTCGCGGATCATCCCGCGGTCGCTGTCTATAAAGCCGGAATTTTCGGTTGGAAGATGCGCGTCAGTCGCATTGCTGAGTTCTACGTCAACGAGGTCAAGTAAGCTCGTCGTTAGGGACCGTTAGATTAGTTAGGCGTGGGAGCTGGTCGCGCCACGGCGCGGCTGAGCCAGATTGAACGCCGCGTGAGTCGCTTGCGCGGCCCGGTCGAGTTCATCTTCCGCGATGACCACCGCAATCTTGATTTCCGAAGTCGAGATCAACTGGATGTTGACCCCGGCCTCGCCGAGACAGGCGAAAAGCCGCGAGGCCACTCCGGCGTGCGATCGCATCCCGATGCCGACGACGCTGAGCTTCGCCACGCCGGTGGTAGCAGTCATGGTTGAAGCGCCGATTTCCTCGACCAACGGAGCGAGCATCTTCTCGGCGAGCGCGAAATCGTCCTTGTGCAGGGTGAACGACAGGTCGGTCGTGCCCGTGCTGGAAGCGTTCTGCACGATCATGTCGACGCTGAGATTCGCCGCTGAGATGACGGAGAAAATCTTGCCCGCGCAGCCCGGTCGATCCGGCACTCCACAGATGGTCACCTTGGCCTGGTTGCGCTCGAGGCTCACTCCGCGCACGACGACGTCTTCCATGTTGGCCGGCGCGGCTTTCGCCCTGGTGCCAGCTTCGTCTTTCAGGCTGGAGCGGACTTCGAAATCGACGCCGAATTTCTTGGCAAACTCGACTGCGCGCGACTGCATGACCTTGGAACCGGCGCCGGCCATCTCTAGTAGTTCGTCGTAGGCAATCTCGTCGATCTTGCTGGCGTCTGGCACCACGCGCGGATCGCAAGTGTGCACGCCGTCCACGTCGGTGAAGATCTGGCAATCGTCCGCTTTTAGGGCGGCCGCGAGAGCGATGGCCGTGAGATCAGAGCCGCCGCGGCCTAACGTGGTGATGGCGCCTTCCTGGCTCTGGCCCTGGAAACCGGCCACGATGACGATGTAATCTTCGGAGAGCAGCTCGTTGATTTGCCGAGGCGAGATATGCGAGATCTTCGCCTTGGTATGAATGCCGTCGGTCACGATCCCGGCCGCGGCGCCGCTCAGCGAGACGGCTTTTCCACCGAGCGCGTTGACCGCCATGGCGATGAGTGCACTGGACCCCTGCTCGCCCGTGGCGAGCAACGCGTCCAACTCGCGCTCGGTCGGCTCGGGCGAAAGTTCGCGCGCCAGCTTGATCAGGTTATCCGTCACCCCGGACATGGCCGAAACGACCGCGACCACGTCGTGCCCGGCGCGTTTGGTGGCGAGCAAACGCTCCGCCACGCGCCGCATGCATTCGGCGTTGCCGACGGAAGTGCCGCCATATTTCTGAACAATCAAACCCATGTTGAAACGCGCCGCCCCGTTTTCTCCATTCTCGCGGCCCTGTCAACTCTCGGCCGCTTCCAGCGCGCGCAAAACAGCGGACTCGTTAGGCGCGACTGGTTCCGGGCTGGCGATGGAGGAAGACACAACCTCCGGATCTTTCAGGCCATGTCCGGTCACGGTGCAAACGATTCGACATTCATCAGGAATCGAGTCGGACGAAAAACGACCTGCTTTCCCGTTTCCGCAAGCCCGCAGGAGACCGGCGATGGGAGCCGCGCTAGCCGGTTCGACGAAAATGCCTTCCGCGCTCGCCAGCCAGCGTTGGGCAGAAAGAATTTCCGCGTCGCTCAGCGCGTCGATGAGGCCGCCAGACTCTTCGATCGCGCGCGAGGCCTGTGACCAGCTGGCCGGATTTCCAATCCGGATGGCGGTGGCCACGGTTTCTGGCTGGGAGACGATTTCACCACGGAAAATCGGTGCGGCGCCTTCCGCCTGAAAACCAATCATGGCCGGACAGTGCAAGGCTTTTCCGGACGCCTGATATTCTTGATAGCCGGCCCAGTAAGCGGTGATGTTTCCGGCGTTGCCGACCGGGAGCAAATGCAAATGCGGCGCGCCGCCGAGTTCGTCCACGATTTCGAAGGCCGCGGTTTTCTGACCGGCGATGCGGTCGGGATTGATGGAGTTCACGATGGCAAAATCGCCGCTTTTCCCCAAAGCCCTCACGATCTCGAGCGCCTGGTCGAAATTGCCCTCGATGGCCACCACACGCGCTCCATAGGCGAAGGCTTGCACCATTTTACCGCTGGCGATTTTACCCGCTGGCAAGACGACGGCGCAACGCAGGCCCGCCCGCGCCGCGTAGGCCGCGGCCGAGGCTGAAGTGTTGCCGGTGGACGCACAGATGAGCGTGTGCGCGTCTCGTTCCAAGGCTTTCGAAACGGCCACAGTCATGCCGCGATCCTTGAACGAACCGGTTGGATTGAGCCCTTCGTATTTCACGAACACCTCGCAGCCGCGTCCGACCTTTCGGCTCAGTTGCGGTGAAAACAGCAAAGGCGTCGCGCCTTCGCCTAACGAGATCACGGGAGTCGCCTCCGACACCGGGAGAAAGGTGCGGTAGCGCTGGATGACTCCCCTGCCCCGGGCGTGGGCGTCGGCTGGTTCGTTAGTCATAGTTAGGCCAGGAGGTGTCTCCACCGGACAGATGCTTCGTTGACGTTCCTCTCTTTCATCGGTTGGCGCACGCTTGGGCCCATCTCCTCTGTCGTCAAATACCGTCCCATGCTTGCGACGCGAGCATTTCCCTATAGTCAAACCTATGAAACGCCTCCGATTCGCTTTCCTCGCGCTCGCGTTTTGCGCCTTTGTTTCCCCGGCCCGCGCCCAACTCGACCGCTGTCTTGAAGCGCATGGCGGTCTCTCGAAATGGCGCAGCTTTGCCGGAGTCGAGTACGATCTGACCTGGAAATCGGCCAAGGGCGAAAAGAAGGATCACCAGCTCTTCGATCTGCACACTCGGGACGGCCTGATCACCAGCGACAAGTACTCACTCGGCAGCAGTCATGGCGAGGTCTGGGTGAAACCTGGGCTGGCGGCCTTGGGCGGCACTCCTCCGCGCTTCTACATGGGCACCCCGTTCTATTTTTTCGGCATGCCTTTCGTCTTCGGAGATCCGGGGGCCAAACAAGAGTCGTTAGGTAAAAAAATGTTTCAGGGCCAGGAGTATGACGCCGTCAAAATTACGTTCGGCCAGGGCACGGGCGATACACCGGATGATTATTACGTCGTCTATCTCGATCCGTCCTCTGCCCAGCTCAAGATGGTTTACTACGTCGTGACCTATCCAGCCATGCGGAAAGGACGGGCCGTCTCGGCGCTCGAACCGCACGCCATCGTCTTCAAGGATTGGCAAAAGGTGGAGGGGCTGCTCGTCCCGAAAGATGCGCCATTTTATAAATGGACCGGGGATGGAATTGAGGGCGAACCGCTCGGTCACCTCGATTTTTCCAACGTGCATTTTCTCAAGAAATCGCCTGCGCCGGAGCAGTTCCAAAAACCAGCCGATGCCGTGGTCGCGCCGCTTTAGCCCGTCTGGCAGTTGAGCGAAGCGGTAGGAGAGTTGAGAGTGCGACTGCGCAACTTCCGCCCAACGCTTCAAACCTCACTAACGACACTTCCCATCCGATGGCTCTGAGCAAAAAAGACAAACTTCGCCTTCTCACCACTATTCTCGAAAGCCGCCACGGAGATCTGCGAGAGCAGAATCTGAATCGCCAGGGCAAAGGTCACTTTCACGTTTCGGGCATGGGTCACGAAGCGCTGGCAGCGATTTCCATCGGAACCACCGAAGACGATTACATCTGCGGCTATTATCGTGACCGCGGGCTGGTCCTGGGTCGCGGCGTGAGCTCGCGTGAACTGGCGCTCGACTATTTTGCCAAGCGCAAAGGCCAGAGTCATGGCCGGCAAATGCCGTCGCATTACAGCTATGCCGATCGCCACATCTGGAGCGTGCCGACGCCCACGGGCGCGCAGTTGCTCCCCGCCTGCGGCATCGCCTGGGGGCTGAAGCTGGATGGAAAACCGAACTTCGTGATTGCCACCATCGGCGACGCGGCCACCCGCCAAGGCGATTTTTTTGAAGCAGTTTGCTTCGCCAAGGAGCGTCAGCTTCCAGTGCTCTTCCTCGTGGAAGACAATGGCTACGGCATCAGTAGTCCGACGCGCAAGATTAACCCGCTCGCCATCGACGCCCTCCAGCCTAACGACTGGCGGCAGATCGACGGTTCCGATGTCGATGAAGTTTATGAGGCCGGCCAGGAAGCCATCGCGCATCTGCGCGCCGGTAAAGGACCGGTCTTTTTCTGGATCAAGCTGGAGCGCCTTTCCAGCCACACGAGCTCTGACGATCACAAGCTCTATCGAACGGCGGAGGAGATCGAAAATCTGGCCCAGGGCGACCCGCTGACGAAGTGGAGAGAACGGCTTATTTCCGAGAAATTCATCACCAACGAGGAGTATGCCAGGCTCGACCAGGAGATCAAAGAGCGTATTCGCCAGGAATTTTCGGACGCGGAAAAGGATCAGGATCCTTTCGCCGAAGAACTCCATCTGCAGGTCACCGGAGAACTGCCGCAGCTCGATGAGGAGGTCCTGCCCGCGGGAAAATATCGCATCGGCGATGTGGTCAACCAGACGCTGCGCGCTGGCCTAACGAAAGACAAGCGGCGGCTCATTTTCGGCGAAGACATCGAAGATCCCAAAGGAGGCGTCTTCCGGTTGACGCAAAAACTTTCGACCGAATTTCCCGAGCAGGTTTTTAACTCGCCGCTCGCCGAATCGACCATCATGGGCGTCGCGTGCGGCCTTGCTTCCTACGGTAAACGCCCGGTTTTTGAACTACAGTTCATCGATTTTATCGGGCCGGGATGGAACCAGGTCGTGACCAACCTCTGCAACTTGCGCTGGCGCTCCTTCGGCACGTGGACTTGCCCGATGGTCATCTACGCTCCCTACGGCGCCTACCTGCCGGGCGGCAGCCTGTGGCACAGCCAGGCCAACGAGGCTCCCCTCGCGCATTATCCCGGCATCAACATCGCCATCCCGAGCAACCCGGAAGACGCCGCCGGCCTTCTCTGGACCGCGATGCACTGCGAAGATCCGACTTTCATCCTCATCCCGAAGCACCTGCTTTGGGCAGAACACGAATCGAAAAAGGCGGTTCGCTCAGTTCCGTTAGGCAAAGCGCGTCTCCATCGCGCAGGCTCCGATGTCACGGTCGTCGCCTGGGGCAACACGATGGAGAAATCAATCGAGGCGCTGGCTCAGCTGGGCGACAAAACGAGCGTCGAATTAATCGATCTCCGCTCGATCGCGCCGTGGGACCGCGAAACCATCGAAGAATCCGTGCGCAAAACGGGTCGCCTCGTCGTGGTGCAGGAAGACACTGAGAATTGCAGCGTCGGCCAGATGATCATTTCGCACGTCACGGCTCAACCGGAGCTGTGGGACGCCATGATCAGCCCGCCGATTTTGATCAGCAAAGGCAACGTCATGATCGGCTACAACCCGATCTATGAATACGCGGCGCTCCCTGACGTGGAGAAGATCGTGAAGGCAATTGAGCGGACGGCTTCAGTCCGAACAGAGCGCGCCGCTGCTGGCCAAGTTGCCTCCGTCGATGGAAAAGCGGCCACGGTTTCGGCCACTGAGTCGCGTCCAACGGAAGCCAGGAAAGCGGCCCCGCCGACCAAGCGCGGACAGAAAATCGTGGTGCCGATCATGGGCGAAGGCATTCGGTCGGCCAAGGTTGTGGCCTTGTTGAAACAACCCGGCGATCGCATCGAACTCGACGACGCGCTCTGCGAGGTCGAGACCGACAAGGCGGTTTATCCGATCGAGTCCTCCTTCGCCGGGACAATGGGCGCATGGAAGACCAAGGTAGACGACACCGTCGAGATCGGGCAGGAGCTCGGCACAATCCTCTCGGAAGGTGAAGAGGAAGGTCTCGAGGACCAGATGGAGGCCGCCGCGGAAGTCTCGGCCGATGAAGAAACCGAGGCCGCCGCGCCCGACGTCGTCACCCGGCGCACGGTCGCGCGCGAGCCGGCTCTTTCCGCGACAATCACGCGCAAACTGGGTCGCGTCGTGCCTGCCAATCTCCAGATCGACGCGCGCTGGGAGGCGATTCGCGACGCTCGCGCGGCGGCCAAGAAGAGCGATGAAAAGAAGGCGCCGTCACCTTCTGTCATGGTGGCCTGGGCCGTCGTTAGGGCGATGGAAAAGCATGCTCCCTTCCGGAGCCTGATGCTGGAAGACGATCGGATTATGGAATCGGACGACTTCGATCTTGGAATGGCTGTCGCCATGGAAGATGACCGGCTGGCTACGGCGGTCATGACCGAGGTAAACAAACTTTCCTGGCCGGATTTCGTGCAGCGCTACGCCGAAACCATCGAGGCCACCCGAGGTGGACGAGTCGACGCGATGAACGCGCCGATCGTCATCAGTAGCCTGGGAGCATTCGGGGTGCGGGCCGCCGCGCCGATCGTGGTGCCTCCGTCGGTTGGGACCTTATTTGTCGGCTCAGCTCACCAGGACCTTTTGCCTAACGGCAAGAAACCGCAGCCCGTGGAGGTGATCACGCTTTCCCTGACCTTCGATCACCGCGTGGTCAATGGCGCCGGGGCAGCCAATTTTGTTCACGAGATCAAGGAACTGATCGAAAATTTCGAGATTCCTAGTGTGGCCAAGGCCAGCCCAGCCTAACGTCGTTAGTTTCTGATCAACGAAGCTTTCGCCGCGGCCAGGCGCTCGATCTCCACCCGGTCGAGTTGCTCGGTTGCGCGTGCTTCCAGTTGAGCGAAGTCCGTAATCTGCAGGGCCGGCTCGGCCTTCCTGACGGCTGCCAGCGCGCGCCAGAGCAGACGTTTTCCGCTAATGCCGAGAGATAAACTTTCCAAGGTCTGCAAAAGCCGGAGCTCAGATGACTCGCCGCCAGAAAAGCCAAGCTTGGCGCGGCCAAGTTTCTCCGCCATCCATGCCCCGGCATTGCGGATCTGGCTCGGATCGAGTCCGAGCGCGGTGAGGAGGTTTTCCAGTTGTTCATGGTCGGCTTTCACGTCGGCACCAAGTTTCTCGAAAAACCGGGCCAGGGGCGTTTCTTGGTGGGCTTTGATGGAATGCTCGATCAATTCCAAGGCCCCCACTCCTGCGGCGTAATGATCCTGCAAATAGATTTCGAGCTGCTTTTTGGAGTCGTCGTCTTTCACACCTCCTTATCGCTTCCCCACGGCTCGGAGGTTCTGGCGAAGTGCCCCGCTTGCGCCGATTCGAACCCGGAGTTGCCTTAGGATTGTGCACGAATCCGCTCCGCCGCGCGCCATCATCCATCTCGACATGGATTGTTTCTACGCGGCCATTGAGGTTCGCGACCGGCCGGAGCTGCGCGGTAAACCAGTCGGCGTCGGCGGGGCGCGAGACCGGCGCGGCGTCCTCACCACCTGTAATTACGAGGCGCGCAAGTTCGGTGTTCGTTCCGCCATGCCGACTTTCATGGCCTTGCAGCGCTGCCCAAAGTTGATTGTGTTGCCGACGCGCTTCGATGTTTACCGGCGCGAATCGGCGGTGATTCGCGCCGTCTTGCATCGCTTCAGTTCACTGGTCGAACCGCTCTCACTCGACGAAGCCTATCTCGACGTCAGCGCGCATCCGGGCGCGCCGGGACCGCTCGCGCAGGTGATACGGGATCTTATTTTTCAGAAAACAAAACTGACCGCCTCGGCTGGGATCGCGCCTAACAAGCTGGTGGCCAAGATCGCGAGCGACCTGAAGAAACCGAACGGACAATTCGAAGTTGCGCCGCAGGACGTTCCTGAGTTCATGGCGTCGTTGCCCGTGCGCAAGATTTGGGGAATTGGCGCGGTCACCGAACAAAAGCTCCAGCAGCGCGGGATCAGCACTTGTGGCCAACTGCAACATTTCAGTCGTCTGAAGTTGCTCCACTATTTCGGGAAGTTTGGCGGCGAGCTCTACGATCTTTGTCGGGGCGTGGACGATCGGCCGGTCGAGCCCCATCGCGAGCGCAAATCGCTCAGCAACGAGGAAACTTTCTCGACCAATCTCGAGACCCTGGCTGCCGGCGAAGAAAAGCTGGAGGAACTTTACGCGGAGTTGATGGCCGAACTGGCGCAAAAGGAAACGACGCGAATTGTCAGCAAGATCTTTGTGAAATTAAAGTTCGCCGATTTCACCCGCACGACGGTGGAACGCGCGGGCCTCAAGCCGTCGTTAGGCGATTATCGCATCTTGCTGGCGGAAGCGTGGGAGCGTACGGGCAAAAGTGTCCGCCTGATGGGTCTCGGGGTGCGATTTGCCAGGCTCGAGCCGCCGGAGGCCTCGCAGTTGGCGCTCCTGTAGCCGGGAATGCTCAGCTCAGCTGCACGACCCTACCGTGGCGCTAACGAGGCCACCAATTTCTCAAACCGCGGCTCACCCCGGAGCGGATCCCAGCTGGGGTCGACCTTCAGGTATCCGTAAGTGAGGTAGCCCGGCATCTTCATCAGCCGCTCCACCAGTTCGAGCGCGCTTTCCCTTTCCCCGGTCCAGGTATAGACCTGCGCCAATCCGTAGAGCACGAGCATGCCATCGTAGGCGTCGCGACTTAGCGGCATCAACTCAGCCGCGCGGTGGCCTTCCGCGAGCGCCATTTCCTTTTGTCCCAGGCCGGCATCGACCTGCGCGAGCACTGAGAGGGTGCGTGCGTCGTCGGGTTTTGTTGCCAGGCGTTGGGCCAGGATTTTCCGTGCGACGGCGAAGGCGGCGTGGGATTTTTCGCCGTCACCAGCGGCGCGCGCGATACATCCCTCATACCACGCGCGAGGGTAATAGAAACTAAAGTCGACCTCTTGGAAGGTGTCGCGAGGCGAGGCAGCCAGGATGCGCTCCGCTCCCGCGTAATCGTGCTGGATGAGCGCGAGGAGGATGCGGACTGGCGTCTCCCCGCCGCCGATATCGAGGTCGGCCGGCGCCCGCTCCAACGCATGCTGCAGAATGCCGGGGTCGCCGGTTTTGGCGAAACGGATGAACTCGCGTCGCAGGCGGGTGATGGGAAGATCCAGCCCGACGGCCATGCTGCGGTTGGCGACAGCAATCGCCTGATCGAACTCGCGCAGGAGAACATAGGTATCCGCGAGTAAATTGGTCGCGTTGATATTGAGCGGATCGAGTTCGACCGCGCGGATAAAATCGCGTTTTCCCTCCTCCCATTTCCCTTCCCGCCGATGCAGATATCCCGAGAGAGTGAGCCGCGGGATGCTGTTCGGCAAGGCGGGCCGGGCAAGGGCGAGTTCCTGTTCGGCCCGCTCGAAATCGCGCTGGCAGCGAAAATAATGATCGGCCATCGTGAGATGAGCGTCGGCGGATGCAGGCGCAAGGCGCAACGCCGTCTCAGCTGCGATCTTACCCCGGGCCGCCCGCCCCGGAGTGGGATCGAGGTCGAAAAAATAAAGCAGGTCGTGCGCGCGCGCGGCGTAAGCAAAGGCGAGCACGAATCCGGGATCGCGCGTGCTCGCTTCGTCGAGGAGGCGGATCGCTTTCAGGAACGCCACTTTCTGATCTGGTGCGTTGGTGTAGCCGTCGATCAACTCCTTCGCCTGCAAGAAAAGATCGTAAGCGGCGAGGTCCCGCGTCGGTCGTTCCTCGATCAGCGCTTTTTCCTGGGGCGAAATCGTGGCCTGAAGCTGGTGAACAATCTGCTGCGCGATTTCACTCTGGATGGAGAAGACATCCGCCAGGTCACGATCGAAGGTCTCGGCCCATCGTTGCGTATTAGTGCGGGCATCGATCAGGTGCGCGATGATGCGGAGGCGACGCTCGGAACGCTGGACCGAGCCTTCCAAGATGTAGGCGACCCCCAGTTCCTCGCCGATTTTTTGCCGATCGCGCGGCGGGGCATCCTTGTATTGCTGCACGCTGGTGTGCCCGATTACTTTCAGGTCCGCCACTTTCGCCAGGTCGGTCAGAATCTGATCCTGCACGCCGTCGGTGAAGAAGGCATTCTCCTTTTCCGTGCTCAGGTTTTCGAAAGGAAGCACCGCGATGCTTTTCTCCGGGATCGGATCGTTCCTCAGGCTCAGATCGCTCCACGGTCGCCAGATCCAGAATGCGCTAAGCACGAGCGCGGCAATCGCCGTCCCGACGCCGGCGAGCACCCAGATCTGGCGCGTGTGCGAGACACGCAGACCGCTGATGTTCGGAGTCCGCTGGATTCCGGTCTCGGTCAGATCAAAAGCCCAGCTAAGGACAAGCGCAAAAGGAAAGCCAACCGCAATCAACACAACCAGAACCTGCTGCAACCAGATGGGAGCGTGAAAAATCGGCAACACGGTCCCGCCGATCTGCACGAGGCCGGAAGAGATGACCCCGTAGGCTAAGGCGACCCGATAGACCCGCCGGTGCTTCAGTTCGCGAAAAAAACCGCGCATCGCTCGTTAGTCTAGCGCATCCGGCGGGCGGGGGCGAGATGCCGTGCAGCATCGAAGAAGGCCCATCTCTCCGCAGCCCTGGGACCGGATGAGACGTCGCGCGGCCACGGTCTTTTTTCGAGAATCTTAGGACAGGCCGGTCAGCGCGCTCCGAGTTCGCCGGAATCGTAAACGATCTCGCCGCCGATCACGGTCATCAGGCAACGAGTGCGCAGAATCTCCGCCTCTGGTATTTTCATGATGTCTCCGGAGAGAATCGTTAGGTCGGCCAGTTTGCCCGCTTCGATTGATCCTTTCTCCTTTTCCTGGAAGGACGCGTAGGCTGGCCAGCGGGTCAGCATCTTGAGGGCCTGCTCGCGCGAAACGGCCTGCTCGGGATGCCAGCCCGGGCCGGTGAATCCATCCTGACTTTTGCGCGCGACGGCCGCGTAGAATTCGATCATCGGCTCACCGCGCTCGACTGGTGCATCCGATCCCGCTGCGATGATCGCGCCAGTCTTGAGCAGACTCTGCCAGGCATAAGCCCCCACTAATCGCTCCTCGCCGAGCCGGCGCGGGGCGAAAAACAAATCGCTGATCGCATGCGATGGCTGCATCGACGCGATCACGCCCAGCTGGGCAAAGCGTGGAATATCCGCGGCGGTGAGAATCTGCGCATGCTCGACTCTCCAGCGCGGTTCCTTCACTTTGCGGTCGTTAGGCGGAACCGCCTGGAGCGCTTCTTCGTAGAGATCGAGAATGGTGCGGTTGGCGCGGTCGCCGATGGCGTGGGTTTCGACCTGGATGCCGCGGCGCAAGGCAGCTTGCAGCATTGGTCGCAGGTCTTCTTCTTTCTCGGTCAGAAAACCAGAGGTGTCGGGAGCGTCGGTATACGGTTTCAGCAGCGCGGCGCTGCGCGAGCCTAACGAACCGTCGAACACAACCTTGATCGTCCGCGTGGTGAAATGATGATCGTAGGCATCGAGGATCGGGCCGTCCTTGAGCAGGCGCCCCGCCGCCTCGCCCGGACCGTAAACGGCGTTGTAGATGCGCAGTTTCAGTTTGCCTCCATCATAGAGCTTTTTCATCAACTCGACCTCGGGCAGGTAACTGCCGGCGTTCTGGATCTCACACCAACCGAGGGCCACGGAACGCTGAGCGCCCAGGATGAGCGCGCGCTCGTGATCGGCTGGCGAAGGCGGAGGGATTTTTTTCGCGACCAATTCCATCGCATTGTCGAGCAGCATGCCGAGCGGTTCGCTGGTCTTCTTGTCACGCAGAATTTCGCCTCCGAATAGGTTAGAGGTCTTCGTATCGATGCCCGCGATTTTTAGCGCTTTGCTGTTCGCCACCGCTCCGTGCCCGTCGGCGCGCACGAGATAGACGGGATTGAGCGGCGCGACTTTGTCGAGGTCTTCGCGTGTCGGGAAAACCGGTGGTTTCCAAAAGGTCTCGATCCAGCCGCGTCCGGTGACCCAACGGCCGGGGCCCGCTTCTTCGACCGCTTGTTTGATCTTGGCGAGAAACATTTCGCGAGTCGTGTTTTCGAGATTCAGTTGGGTGAGGCGTTCACCCACTCCCATGAGGTGGTAATGCGAATCGGTCAGGCCGGGCAGCACGGTCTTGCCTTGGAGGTCGATCTTTTTGGTAGAAGGGGCGTAACATTTCTTCGCGTCGTCGTTGGAGCCGACGAATAAGATACTCTCCCCTTTGAGCGCGATGGCTTCCGCCTGCGGTTGCGCATCGTTGACCGTGTAGATGTTGCCGTTCAGAAAGAGCGTATCGGCCGGCGAGGAGATCTCGCCGTGGAGTCGGAGCGGCAGAACGCCTAAGAGCAGAAAGAGAAGAACCCGTTTCATTGCCAGTTAGGCGCGCGTTTCTCGAGAAACGCGGCAATGCCTTCCTTGGCCTCCGGCGACTCGCGGGCTTCCATGTGATGACGCAGCGCAGCGGCCACGTCTTCTTTCACCGACGACGACCAGAGTTCCTCCACCAAACCCTTGGTGCTGGCGATCGCACCTGGTGCATTTTGCAGGACGGCGCTGATGATTTTCTCCGTCTCATTCTCCAATCCGTTAGGCGGGACGACGCGATTGACGAGCCCCATTTCACGGGCGCGCTCGGCGGTGATTAACTCGCCCAGAAAAAGGAGTTCGCGAATATCGCGCTCCCGCAATTGCCGGCGCAGAAAGGTCAGCACGAGACCAGCGACCAGGCCCCGCTTCGCTTCCGGGTAACCAATCTTGGTACGTTCGGCGGCGATGACGAAGTCGCAGGCCGACATGAGACCCGCTCCCCCGGCGACCGCCGCGCCATGAATCTGCGCGATGGTCATGAGTCGCGTCTGGCTGATGGCGAGCAGCGTTTTCGCCACCATCTCAGCCGAGTGATGCGCTTTCTCCGTCACGGTCGTTTCATTCAAATCGAGGCCGGCGCAAAACGCTTTGCCAGCGCCGCGCAACACAACCACTCGCTGGGTCGCGTCGGCGTTGGCCGCTTCGAAAGCCGCGGTCAACTCAGTCAGCAGTTCGATCGTCAGCGCGTTACGCCGGTCGGGTCGATTGAGGGTAAGGAAGGTGGTGCGGTCTTTCTTTTCAATCAGGACGTCAGGCATAATGAAATGATCTCGGTGGTGAAGATGGCGGGGTTTTTCGCTACCCTCAAGATAACAAGGATAAGGCAGCGACTGAATGAAAGAGCAAATTGTGAAATTGATCGAGTGTCCGCGAGACGCGTGGCAGGGATTGCCGAGGCAGATCCCGACGGAAATGAAGGTGCGTTATCTCCGGTCGCTCATCGAAGCGGGCTTCCGACACATCGATGCGGTGAGCTTTGTTTCACCGAAAGCGATCCCGCAGATGGCCGACAGCGAAGCGGTGCTGGCGGACTTGAAACCGCCTAACGACGCCGAAATCATCGGCATCGTGGTTAACGAAAAAGGAGCGGAACGCGCCATCGCCACCGGAGCCGTGCGCACGCTGGGTTATCCTTTTTCGATTTCGGAAACTTTTCTGCGTCGCAATCAGAACCAGTCACGGGAAGAAAATCGAGATGTGCTCCGGAGAATTCGAGCACTCGCGGAGGCCAGCGGGCTTGAGATGGTCGTTTACATCTCCATGGCTTTCGGAAATCCCTACCAGGATGCCTGGAGCACGGAAGGCGTGGCCGCGGCCGTGGCCGACCTGGTCAGTCTGGAAGTGCGCTCGATTTCACTCGCGGACACCGTGGGGGTGGCCGAGGCGGAACTCATTCGCCAAGTCGTGCAAGCGGCAGTGAGCGAATCTCCAGACTGTGAAATCGGAGTCCACCTGCACAGCACGCGCGCCGCTGCCAAAGCGAAACTCCTGGCGGCATATGACGCCGGGTGTCGGCGGTTCGATGCAGCCATGGGCGGCCTCGGCGGATGTCCTTTTGCCCAGGACGAGCTCGTCGGAAATATCCCGACCGAGGAAGTTCTGGCCGCGCTGAACGAGCGCGGGGTTTCCATCCTCACGGAGGAGCAAATGGTAAGTGTCGTTAGGCTAAACGAGGAGATCGGCCGTTTCGCGCTGGCAACTGAATTCTGAGGACGGACGCCTAAATTACGTCTGCACAACGCCCATGTGAAAGCGGGCTTTCGGCATCGGGCGAGCGACGTAACCTAACAAACGCAGGAGAATGTCCCGCGTCTCGTGGGGCTGAATGATGGCGTCGAGCCAGCCGCGCGCCGCGCCGTAGCGGATATCCGTTTGTTCTTCGTAGGTCTCTTTCACCTTGGCGCGCAGAGCTTCGAGCTCTTCGGGCGTCGCCTTTTTGTCGCCCCGCTCACGCGATTTCGCGAGCACGGAAAAGACGGTGTCGGATGCCTGGGCGGCGCCCATCACGGCGTAGCGTGCGTTGGGCCACGCCAGGATGAACCGAGGATCGTAGGCCTTTCCGCAGAGGGCATAATTGCCCGCGCCAAAAGAGCCGCCCACCACCACGGTTATTTTCGGCACGATCGAGTTGCTGACCGCGTTCACGAGTTTCGCCCCGCTCCGAATGATGCCGCTCTGTTCCGCATCACGACCGACCATGAAGCCAGTGACGTCCTGGAAGAAAATGATCGGCAGACCCGTTTGATTGCAATCCATGACGAAACGCGCGGCCTTGTCGGCGCTGTCCGCGTAAATCACGCCGCCCATCTGGATGCCGGCTTTCTTGGTCCGCACCTGATGGCGCTGGTTAGCCACGATGCCGACCGAATGGCCGCCAATCCGGGCATAGGCAGTGACCAGCGTTTTGCCGTAGTCGGCCTTGTATTCGTCGAGCGAAGCCGCATCGATGATTGAGGCGAGCAGATCGCGCACGTCGTATTGCTTCTGTCCTTCCAGGCCGATCAAATCGTAAACCGCGTTTGGGTCTTTCTCGGGCTCCGCGAATTTCTTTTTCCCGCCATTTTTCTTGGAAGCTTCGGCTTCCGGCAGATGCGCGACCAGCGAACGCAGTCGCTTGAGACATGCGGGATCGTCTTTCTCGTAAAAGTCGACGGTGCCGCTGACCTCCGCGTGCATATGCGCGCCACCCAATTCCTCCGCCTCGACGACCTGCCCGATGGCGGCCTGGACTAACGACGGCCCGGCGAGATAGAGCCCGCTGCCTTCGGTCATGAGGATCTTGTCGCAGAGCACCGGCAGATAAGCGCCGCCGGCCACGCAGTTTCCCATGATCGCGGCAAACTGCGGAATACCTGCGGCGGAGATGACCGAGTTGTTGCGAAAGATGCGGCCGAAGTCGTCTTCATCCGGAAAGATTTCGTCCTGCATGGGCAGGAAAACGCCTGAGGAGTCAACGAGGTAGATGATCGGCAGGGCGTTCTCGAAGGCCATGCGTTGCGCGCGGATCAGCTTCTTAGCGGTCTGTGGAAAAAAGGCGCCGGCCTTCACCGTCGCGTCATTGGCGATGACCATGCAGGGAATGCCCGCGACCTGTCCGATGCCCGCCACGGCGCCCGCGGCGGGGACGCTGCCCCATTGCTCATACATTTTGTAAGCGGCCCACAGACCGATCTCGAAAAACTTCGAGTCTGGATCGAGTAGAAGCTGGATCCGCTCGCGCGCCGGGAGCCGGCCGCGTTTGCGCTGGCGATCCTGGCCAACTTTTCCGCCGCCCTCGCGCAGGATCTCCTCTTCGCGGAGGACCGCCTCGCACCGCTGGCGAAGGGCGTTAGTTTTAGCAGAATCGGAAGGTGCAGTCATCCGGTGGACTTACTTCGCCCAAGCCGGTCGGGCAAGGCTCGAAAGAATCTAGTAGATCTCGTGCTCGGTTCCGTAGCCCAAATCGCCGCGGATGGAGCGCAGGCGACGCCGCATGCCGCGATCCGATTCCGGTCGATTGATCCGTTCCATGGCCATCTTCACGAGCAGCGGGATAACGGCCAAAGTCCCGACCGAAACAAGCGCGATGGCCGTGGCCTGTCGCGCAGGGCGATCGAGTCGTTCGGCCATGAGCAGGCCGAGGCCTAAACCAAAGGCGGCGCGAGTCAAAGTAAGCAGTCCGTCCAACGGCAGCGCCTCCGCCGTTTTTGGAATGGATAACGAAAACGACATCGCCTAACCTTATACTTCCCGCAGCAGAAAAAGGAAACGGGAAAAAAGATTTAGGTCTGGTAAAAAATTTCCCTATGAAAAATTCCCTTTACGCGCTCATCCTCGCGGGAGGCAGCGGCGAGCGTTTCTGGCCTTTGAGCCGGCGGACGCGACCGAAACAGCTACTCAAGCTGGTCTCGCAAAAAACGCTGCTCGAGGAAACGATCGATCGCCTGGAAGGGATGGTGCCGCGCGAGCAGATTCTGGTTTTGACTAACGTCGACCAGGAAGCGGCCGTGCGACTGCTCCTGCCCGATCTGCCGCCGGAAAATATCGTGGCGGAGCCGGCCAAACGCGACACGGCCGCCGCCATCGCGCTGGCCACTTCATGGGTCGCGCTGCGCGATCACCGTGCCACCATGATGGTGCTGCCGGCCGATCATGTGATCAAAGATAAGGCCGCCTTCCAGGAGACGATGGAGACGGCGCGGCGCGCCGCAGAAGAGACCGGCGCCCTCGTGACCATTGGCATCAAGCCGAGCTGGGCCTGCCCCGGCTTCGGTTACATCGAGAAAGGAAGCGCCCAGCCGCTCAAGGGGCCCAAAGTGCCTAACGAAATTTTTCGCGTGACGCGGTTTCGCGAAAAACCGAACGCGGAATTGGCGGAGGCGTTTGTGCGCAAAGGCAGTTTCCGTTGGAACGCGGGCATGTTCGTCTGGTCGGTGCCGAGTGTGCTGAGCGAGTTCAACCGGCACGCGCCAGAGCTGGCTGATTTTATTTCGCAACTGCGCGCGAAAGGAAACTGGGAGAAGGCTCTGGCTAGCCGCTTTTCCGAGTTGCCCATGATTTCCTTCGACTACGCCATCATGGAAAAAGCGGATCGCGTTCTGATGGTGGAAGCGAGTTTCGACTGGGATGACGTCGGCGGTTGGCGCGCAGTCGCTTCGCATCTTCCGAAAGATGACGATGAGAACACTTCCAACTGCGACCTGACCACCCTGCACGCCACCCGGAATATCGTGGTGAGCGAAAAACCTAGCCATATCGCGCTGCTCGGCGTGCATAATCTCATCGTCATTCGCACGGATGATTCCATCCTCATCTGCAATCGGCATCATGCCGAGAAGATCAAAAGCCTGGTGGGAAAACTGCCGCAGGAATTGCAATAGAGGCAGCCTAACGAACGATGAAACGCATTATGGGCATCGACTACGGCACCGCGCGGATCGGCGTTGCCCTCTCCGACGAACTGCAAATGCTGGCTCATCCGGCGGAAACGATCGCGGTCGCGAAGGTGGCGGACCCGGTGGCTCGCATCGTCGCGATCGTCCAGGAGAAGAATGTCGAACGCATTGTCGTCGGACTGCCGCGCCATATGAATGGCAGCGTGGGCGCCTCGGCGGAAGCCGCCACGCAGTTCGCCAAGAAGCTGGAAGCCAGGGTGGGATGCGAGGTAAAGACTTGGGACGAACGTCTCTCGACCGTGGCGGCGCAGAATGCTTTGCGCGAAGCCGGAAAATCGACCCGGCAAAGTCGCGGCTATATCGATCAGGTCGCAGCGCAGATGCTATTGCAGAGCTACCTCGACAGCCTGGAATCCAACCTGGGCGGCGGTCTGCCGGATCCTTTTGCCTAAGGACGACAAGTCTCGGTGGCGGCCGGGCGGGCTGCGACGCCTGAAGGTGCTCGTCTCCTATGACGGCAGCAATTTCTCTGGTTGGCAAAGCCAGGCGCGCGGCGACACCATTCAGGATCGGCTGGAAGCGGCCTTGGTAAAAGTCATCGGGAAATCGATCCGCGTGCACGGCGCAGGTCGCACCGACGCGGGAGTGCACGCGCTGGAACAGTGTGCACATGTCGATCTGCCCCCCACGCGGCTCGATCCGCTCGTGCTCGCCTCGGCTTTAAATGCTTCCCTGCCGCCTGCGATCCGCATTTTGCGGTGTCTTTTCGTAACGAACGCTTTTCATGCCCGCTTTTCGGCTCGCGGAAAAGTTTATCGATATCGCATCGCCACGACGCCGGTCCTTTCACCTTTTGAACTGGGTCGCGCCTGGCATGTCCTGGGGGCGCTCGATGATCAATCGCTCCGGGACTGCGCCGGCCAGTTCATGGGGACGCATGATTTTGCCGGCTTCGCGGCTAGTCGCGGGCATCCGGTGGAATCGACCATACGCACGATCCGCCGGGTAAGGGTGACGCGTTCCCCTGGCATCACAACGATCGAGTTCGAGGGCGACGGCTTTCTCTATAAGATGGTGAGGATGATGGTGGGGGCATCCGTTCGTTGCGCCATGGGTAAGACGACTCTCGCGGAGGTCCAGACCCGCTTAGCGGATGGCACTTTGGGTTCTCCGCCCCTGGTCGCCCCTGCGCATGGGCTAACGCTCGTCCGCGTTCGCTACTAAAAACCCGATAAATCCGGCGAAACGACCGGCCCCATTGGCAGAGGAATTGCTTTTGGAGATGACGATATGCTTCCTGTGTCGATTCCCGCCGATGACAGGAAAGCTCACGGAAGAGCCAGCAGCTTTCCCCGCCGTATTGGCGAGTGGCTGTTCCGCCCGGAAATGTTTCAACTGAAACTGCTCCTAGGAACAGCGATCGGAATCGTGGTCATCCTGATGGTCGCGGTGACCTGCGTGGTCCTTACGTTTCGCAGCCAGAGACAAGACCAGATGCGTGCACACACCATTGAGGTGATGCGGCTGAGCAGCGTGGTCGAGAACGATATCGCAGCTCTGGAAAATGCTTACCGGGGACACCTGCTCGCCCCGAGTGAGGAATACTTAAGCGAATCTGCGCGACTCCAAGCGCTGTTTAATCAGCACAGCGAGGATCTCACCAACGTGTTGGTCGACAATTCACAACAACGAAAACGAGTCCTTAAACTGCGGGAAAGCGTCCAGAATTGGTTGCGGGATAGTACGTTATTCATGATGCAAGTCGAGCGAACGCGTCGCGTGCAAGGATCCGTTTCTGCGGCTTTGAGCGAACCCGCGCTGGAGGATGCCCGGGCGACTCTTCAAGCGATTCAGCGCGAAGAACAGATCGACCTCAACCAGCGCGTGCGCGACCAGGAATGGGCGATCCAGTCGACTCAGGTGCTAAATTTTATCCCCAAACTAGCTCGGGCGGCTTCGGACATGCAGAAGGAAAAGAGAGGCTACCTTCTGACCGGCGACAATGTTTACATCGACGGTTACAAGCGAGCCGTGGCCGACTTTTATACTTTTCAAGGCTATCTCTCGATTCTGGTTACCAACGATCCAGCCGAGGTAAACCAACTCAACCAAATCCGTGAAAATCTGGAAACCTGGATCGTGCAATGCGCCGCGCCCTACATCGAGGCGAAGCGTAACGGAAAGAATCTGCGCGACCCGGCGCTGGCGGCACGCGCGGAAACCCTCATGGGCAACGTGCGCCAGAGCATGGAGCAGTTTGAGAAAGAACAGATGGAGGTTTATCGCGTGCGTTCGGCGGCAGCTGCCCGCGAACGCATCCTGACCGCTGGCGCGATCGATTTTCTCTGCGCTCTCGCCGCTGGGCTCATGATCATATCGAGCAGCTACAGCTTTGTGCTCTGCCGGCGTCAGCTCCAGAAGCTGGACAATGCCGACAGCCACGTCCGCTCGATCATTAATAACATCCTCGACGGAATGATTACCTTGGATGAGAGAGGCGCGATCTACGCTTTAAATCCTGCAGCCAAGCGGATGTTTGGATATCGGGAGAGCGAATACTTCGGCGATGCATTCACCCACATCGTCCCGCAGTACTTTAATCGCGACGCCGACGGTGCCCTCGCGACCTGTCACTGGGAGCAATTGGTGAGCAAAACAGGCGGCACCGTCCTCGCGCTCGCGCGGACACGCACGCGCACTACTTTCCCGGTCGAAATTTCACTCAGCGAAACGCAGGTCGACGACCGCAAGTTCTACGTCGCGATGATTCGCGACATCACCGAGCAGCGACGTTTTGAGGAAGAATTGGCCGCGGAAAAGAAAAGTCTGGCGGTGACCTTGAGCTCAATCGGAGACGGTGTGATCACGACCGACTTGGAAAGTCGGATTCTGATTTGCAATGCGGCTGCCGAAGCCATGACGGGCTGGACGGCCAGTGAAGCAGTCGGTCGACCGCTCAAATCCATCTTCCATCTCTCGGGCGAGTCGCGCCGAAAACCGAATCCGCACGCACCAGCCGGCTATCGGAGCGAAGCCGAAACCATTCTCTACACCACCGCAGAGCGCTCGACCCTCACCTCGCGCGAAGGCATCGAACGGATCATCGAGCAAGTCGCTTCGCCGATCCGCGACGGCAAGAATGAGCTCTGCGGCGTGGTGTTGGTCTTCCGCGACATCACGGAGAAACAGCGTGACGAAGCCGAGCGCCGCAAAGCCGAAACGCTCGAGCAGCTCGGGCTCCTCGCAGGCGGCATCGCGCACGATTTTAACAACCTCCTCACCGCCATCATCGGCAACATCTCCCTGGCCTCGATGCTCTTGCCGCCTAACGACAGCATGGGTCCGCGTCTCGAAGATGCGAAGAACGCTTCCATGCGCGCGCGGGATCTCGCCCAGCAACTCCTCACTTTCGCCCGCGGTGGCGCGCCCATCAAAAAAGCCGCCTCCATCTGCACCATCATCGAGGAAACCGTTAGCTTCTCTCTCCGCGGTTCGCATAGCCGCAGCGACGTATCTATTTCGCCAAATCTCTGGTCGGCAGAGTTCGACCCAGGTCAGATAAGCCAGGTGATCGCCAATCTCGTGGTCAACGCTGAACAGGCCATGCCCGAAGGCGGCACGCTGCACGTTCATTGCGAGAACTTCAGCCAAAACCTGGAGGCGTCGGATAGCGTGACGGATCTGTCCACGGGCGACTACGTGCGCATCCGGGTGCGCGACGAAGGCGTCGGCATCCCGGAAAAATGCCTCAAGCAGATTTTCGATCCTTATTTCACGACCAAGCCCAAAGGAAACGGACTCGGGCTGGCCACGACCTACTCGATCGTCAGGAATCACAACGGCCTTATCACGGTCGAGTCGGAGCAGTATTGCGGGTCGACGTTCACCGTCTATCTGCCCGCCGGTAACAAAGTGCAGGCTGCTCCGATCGAGACCATCCCGCTTGCCAACGAACCGATCACCGGCACAGGACGTGTCCTCATTGTCGACGACGAGGAAGCGATTCGCGATCTGGTGGAGTTCACGCTCACCCAGCTTGGCTATGAAGTGGCCGGTGCGGAAACGGCCGCCTTGGGAATCGAAATTTACCGCGGAGCGCTCGTCTCCAATCAGCGTTTTGATCTCGTTATTCTCGATCTCACTCTCCCTGGGGGAATGGGTGGAAAAGAAGCGCTCAAGCGTTTGATCGACATCGATCCGATGGTCAACGCCATTGTCTCAAGTGGGTATGCGATGGATGCGACCATGAGCCGGTATGAGGACTTCGGTTTTCGCGGGGTAATCGCGAAACCATACGAAGCTTCGGAGCTCGGCCGCACCGTGCGCGACGTGATCGCGACGAGCCGGATCGGCTTCGAGCCGGCCGGCGAGCTGCAGGACGCCTGCTAACGTTCGATCTCCCCTTCCCGTCACGTGATTCTCCCGGAAGAAAGAAAGGCGTGCGGAGTTGCGAAGGTGCACCGTCTTTCTTAAGCTGAGTGCAGATGAACGCCGAGCCTGATCGCACCAAGATAATGCCGGCCGCCTACGATTCGAAGATCGAGGGCAACGTGATTTTCACTCAGCTCGATGCGGCCATGAACTGGATGCGCAAGAATTCCCTTTGGCCGATGCCGATGGGCCTGGCCTGTTGCGCGATCGAGCTCATGGCGACCGCCTCCGCGCGCTTCGACATTGCCCGGTTCGGCGCCGAGGTCATGCGTTTCTCACCGCGTCAATGCGATGTCATGATCGTGGCCGGAACCGTTACTTACAAAATGGCTCTGGCCGTAAAGCGCATCTACGAGCAAATGCCCGAGCCGAAGTGGGTCATCGCCATGGGAGCCTGTGCCTCGAGCGGGGGCATGTATCGTTCCTACGCGGTTTTGCAAGGCATCGATCAGCTCTTGCCGGTCGACGTCTACATTTCCGGTTGTCCTCCGCGTCCTGAGGCCCTGATCGAGGGATTGATGAAGCTGCAGGACAAGATCGCAGGCGAGCGTTCCTTCACCTCGCAGAAGCGCGGGTTGGTCGATAAAATCGAAGCGCTCGTCTAGCTTCGGTCGCAGCCAACTTTACCATGACTGGCCCTGAACTCCTTGACTCGTTAAGCAAGCTTTTCGGCGCCAAGGTCAAGGAACAGATCGTTTTCCGCGAGGAGACAAGTTTCGTCCTTGAGCGCGCCGACTTGCGCGAAGTCGCGCAGTTTTGCAAGGAGGAGCTTTCCTTCGATTACTTCCTGGATATCTCGAGCGTAGACCATTTCGGAACGGAGCCGCGCTTCGAGGTAGTTTACGAGCTTTACTCGCTGACTCTCTCAGTTCATCTGCGTCTCAAAGTGCGTGTCTCAGAAGATGATCCGACCGTTGATACAGTCTCAGATCTGTGGCCCACGGCTAACTGGCACGAACGCGAAATCTGGGACATGATGGGCTTGCGTTTTAACAACCATCCCGACCTTCGCCGCATCCTGATGTGGGAAGGTTATCCCTACTTTCCCTTGCGGAAGGAGTTTCCCCTCGAAGGGTTGCCCAGCGACATGCCCGATGTTGCGTTTACCTCCGCGGCTCCCATGGAAGGCGGACCTTTCGTGACGCAGCCGAGTACGGCGACTACGAAAGACCGCGAGCCGCGCTCACGCCGGCCCGGTCTTTAAGTTGTCTGCGATAACGCACGCGGGGGAGGCCTGGACTCCTCAGCGGGTGCCGAGATTCAGCAAGATAGCCGCGTAGGGTGCTTGATAATTGGAGACCGCGAGGTCGGGCTTGCCGTCCAGGTTGAAGTCGGCCGAAGCGATCCCTAAGGGGAACGGATTTCCTGGTAACCGCAACTTGTCAGGCCGGGAGAATTGGCCGTTCCCATCACCCAATGCAAAAACGAGAGTCGGCACGAAATAGGAAGTGCAAACCAAGTCCAGGTTTCCGTCCTCATTGAAATCAGCGGTGGCCAAGCCTTGCGGATCGGGCGCGGGAACATCGGCCGCTTCAGTGAAAGTGCCGTCGCCATTGCTCAAGAAGACAGCCATATGGTTATCCGGATAGATATTATAAACCCCGACCGCTAAATCTGTGAGCTGGTCATGATTGAAATCGCCCGCCACGATCCGGCTGCCGTTCCCGCCCAGTGGGTAAGAATTCGAGATGCTGAAGCCACCGTTTCCGTCGCCGCGCAAGATGCGTATTTCTTCCGACTCGTAAGAGGAGATGGCCAGATCGAGCAGTCCATCTCCATTGAAATCGGCGGCGACCAGAGAAACAGGCAGTTCGCCCGCCGGAAAATTGGTGATCGAACTGAAGCCGCCGTTTCCGTTCCCCAGCATGATCGTCACGTTGTCGCTCTGGCTGTTGGCGACGGCCACGTCCGTTTTGCCATCACGATTAAAGTCCCCAGTGGTCAGGGCGAGCGGACTTTCTCCAGCGGGGAAACTGATCGGCGCACTGAAATTGCCGCGACCATCGTTTTGCAAAACGGAAATGCTGTCGAAATTCGCCACCACGAGATCGGGACTGTGATCGCCGTTGAGATCGGCCACGGTCAAAGCTCGCGGCAGCCCGCCCGCCGCATAAAAGCGCGGGCGACGAAAATCACCGGTTCCGTCGCCGAAATAAACGACCACCTTCGAATCGTTGGTGGCCGCGAAGTCCGGAAGACCGTCGCCATTGAAATCAGCCGTCACGATATGCAGCGAACCCGCGCGCAGGAAAGGCCGGGCGCTGAGCATGAAGTCGACCTGCCCATCCGCCCTAACGACCGAGGTAAGGAAGCTGCCAAGACCCAGAATGAGAACCAGGACAGAGCGGATGGCTAGGCGAGATGGAGAAGTCATATTGTTACGACACCCAGGGCGCGGGTTTATTCATTCTGGCGGTAAAGAATTTTCGGAAGCTCCTTTATACCCTGAAAGTTGCTTTCGAGTCCATAGAAATAATTCCATTCCCAACAATGCGTTCGGCTTAGGCAGCGACCAGAACAGTCTCCAGCATAAGCGACGACGACAAGACGCATATGATAACGATGGCTCAATTCGTTGAGCAAGAAGTCGCCCGAGTCCTGGACCACCGCCAAAACTGCTTCGTGGACTAACTTTGCGCTGCTCAGGGCGGCCGCCCAATTGGTCAGGCAGGAAAAGGCCGCGACCTCGAGCCCGAGCGAGCGGGCTTGGATCGCTTCGTGCACAGTGGACATGCCGGCCGCATCCGCGCCTAAAGTTCGTAGCATCCGCACCTAGGCCGAAGTTTCATACTGCGGGCCGAGCATTCCGGCGTAAACGCCTTCGTGCAGAATGGTTTCGCGAGTGCGCGCGGCGCGTCGGAACAGGTCGCGCCGATGCTGAAGAATAGGTGTCAGTGAGATCGACAAAATCTTTTCTTCCCAGCAACGGTGTAGCGCCGGTCAGGTTGAGATGATCGCTTAACATCATCCAGGAGCCGGGCAGGAAGGCGGGATTGATCGCTCCAGCCGCATTGGTCAGCACGAGTTGGCGGAGGCCGGCCCGCGCCAGGAAGCGCACGCCGGCCGTGATTTCGCGAGCGCTGTATCCCTCATAAAGGTGGATGCCGGCCCTGAACGAAGACGAGGCGCGTTCCCTTAATCTCGCCGAGGATAAATCGCCCGCGATGTCCTTCGATGGTCGAGTGCGGGCGGCCGCCGATCTCACTGTATGTAATGATTTTCTCTCGGGACGGATCGTGGAAGAGAGTTCAAACCCGAGCTCAGCACGATGGCGATGCGGGCGCCATGTTCCCGAACGCGCTCGATCGCGAAATCGTGCACTCGTTAGGCAGCCGAGACCGGCGGGGCGGAGGCGGGTCGTTTGGTCACCGCCATGACGTCGGGGCGGGCGGCGTCTTCGCGCGTGGAAGCCGCCTTGCCTTCTTTCGGATAGGCAATGCGGGTGTGGAGCATGTTCATGAGGGTAAAGCGAAAACGCTCGGCAATCACTCTTAGCTCGCGCAAAGTCAGGTCGCACTCGTCGAGCTGGTGGTCGGCCAGACGCTGGTCGATCAGGTCGGTCACGAGTTGTTCGATTTTTTGCGGCGTCGGTTTCTCGAGAGAACGCGAGGCGCTCTCCACCATGTCGGCGAGGCTGATGATCGCGCTTTCGCGGGTCTGCGGTCGCGGGCCGCTGTAACGAAAACTCTCCTCTGAGACCTCGGGGATATCTTCCTCGCGCATCTTCATGATCTTGCCGCCGGCCCGCGCGTCTTCGTATTGTTGCAGGGCGCGCTTGTAGAAGTAAAAGACTAACGATGTCCCGTGGTGTTGCTGAATCACGTCGATGACCTGCTGGTTGAGCCCGTGTTTGAGGGCGAGGTCGACCCCTTCCTTGACGTGCGCGATGATGATGAGCGCGCTCATGGTCGGAGCCAGATCGTCGTGCGGGTTCCGCTCGAAATTCATGTTCTCGGTGAAATAATCCGGTTTCACCAATTTCCCGATGTCGTGGAAGTAGGAGCAAACGCGGCAGAGCGTGGCATTCGCCCCAATGGCTTCCGCGGCGGACTCGGCCAGGTTCGCCACGACCAGGCTGTGATGATAAGTGCCCGGTGCTTCGATGGTCATGCGCCGAAGCAACGGGTGATTCAGGTCGGACGCTTCGAGCCAGGAGATGTCTGTGGTAATTTGGAAGAGCTGCTCCAGGATGGGCAAAGCGCCGCCCACCAGCATGGCGGTGACGATCCCGTTGCCGATGGCGAAGGCGCTTTGCACGCTGATCATGGGCCAATCGATCGCCGCCGGATCAAACAAGTTGAAGGGACCGATCAATCCAAAAGTGAGGGCAAGCAGCCAGATGGCCAGACCGACGCAGAGTCCGGCACGAATGAGCCGGCTGCGCCGACGCACCTGCTGGGTCAGCAGGACCGCCGTAAAACCGCTGACCAAGCCAATGAAAAGCATGGGAGCATCGATTCGATTGACCAGGATGCTGCTGAAGAGACTAACGAAAACCGTGCCGTAGAGTCCGTGGTTGCGGCCGAGAAGCACGCAGAGAACCAGCGGAGCAAAGGCGTAGGGCGCGATCAGCCATGCCGTCTCTGGCTTAAGCAGAGGAAAGATCCCGCTGTTGCAGAGCACGAGGAGCAGCTTGGTCGCCGCGAGTTGGATATAGATGATCCCGAAGACGAGGAAAACCCGCGAGTTGCGCCGGAATGTATTCGGCTGGTTGATGAGCAACTGCGCGATGGCGGTCGCGACGAGCAAGAGTCCAAAGACGAAGTTGCGCGTGGGCTCAGGTTGCTGCCCGCTAAAGATGAGCAGCGCAAGACCGATGACGAAGAGGATGAAAATGGTCACCTTCATCCAGGGCGCGTGCTCGAGATTGCGCAGCATCTCATTGGATGCACGGCGACGGCGAGTCTTGCCGGAGGCGAGCCCGCGTCGGACCAGGCTTTTTCGCTGCAGGAATTTAAACATCGCTATTTCCGGGAGCCGCCGCTGGTGTTAGCCGGCGAGCGGTGCTGCTGATAGGCGTTAATGATGGCGCGGACCAGTTCGTGCCTAACGACGTCTTTGTCGGTGAAGTAGACGAAGCCGATCCCAGCGACATTCTTGAGCGCCTGGAGGGCCTCGAGCAAGCCCGAACGTTTATTCGGTGGAAGATCGATCTGGGTTCCGTCTCCGGTCACGACGCATTTCGAGCGCGGGCCAATGCGGGTCAGGAGCATGAACATTTGTTCGGTGGTGGTGTTCTGCGCTTCATCCAGGATGACGAAGGCGTTGCTGAGTGTGCGGCCCCGCATGTAGGCCAGCGGCGCGATCTCGATTGTTTCCCGGGCCACGTAACGTTCGAGCTCTTCCGGCTCCAGCATGTCGTGGAGCGCATCGTACAGGGGCCGAAGATAGGGCGTGATCTTCTGCTGGAGATCGCCCGGCAGGAAGCCAAGCGCTTCGCCCGCCTCCACCGCTGGCCGAGTGAGAATAATGCGATCTACCTGTTCTTTTTTTAAGGCGGAGACGGCCACGGCCACTGCGAGATAGGTCTTGCCCGTGCCGGCCGGTCCGATGCCGAAAACAACGTCGTGTTTTTGAATGGACTCGAGGTAATTCCGCTGCCCTGCCGTGCGCGGGACGATCGCGGGTTTGCGCGCAGAGGTGGAAATCTTCGTCGCGACCAGGTCACCTAAATTCTCGGGACGCGCTTCGTTCACGGAATTGAGGGCGTAATTAAACTCATGGCGTTGAATCTCCACGCCACGCTGGCGCGCACTTTCGAGCTGGGTGAAAACCTGCTCGGCTTTCTTAACCTGGGCCGGTTCGCCCTCGATCTTTATCCAGCCTTCACGCGTGGTCACTTTCACTCCCAGCGATTCCTCGAGATTCTTGATCAATTTGAAGTCGTGAGCGTAGAGGGATTGGACGGCCCGCGCGTTCTCAAACTCCAAGGTGCGCGTCTCAGTCATCTCACGGGCGAGCAAATCATCATCAGCCGCCAAGAATACGGCTTCGCTGGGAAGGGTGTCAAACCAGGGACGGCGGGTCGCTTTGGCTTAGCGGAAGCCGTACACCAGCGCCCAGTGGGTGCGCTCTTCCGTGGAACTCTCGACCGCAACAATGACAAAATAGCTTCCTGTGCCCTTGGGAACCACGTGAGCTGCGGCGAAATGGCCTTTTTGCCAGCTATCCGGCTGTTCGGAAAGCTTACCGTCGGCGTCGTAAACGTGCACCGACACCTTGGCCTGTTCCACCTCCGTGCCCATCCAAAACCAGTAATCGTTGCCCTTGAAAAGCTGTTGCCGGACGGCTTTTTTCTCCCCCAGGCCCAAATCTCCGCCCCAGTAATCCTCGCGGACCTGGAAGCCCTGTTTGACGTAGGGCTCGGCTGCCTGCAGTGCAAAAGAGTGCGCGTCATCGACAGAAGCCCGCGAAGCAGCTACCTGCAGAGCGAGGGTCGCTCCTAACAGCAGGGCAACACGACGCGCGTAGGAAATGGAAGGACGCATGGCGGGGAACATCACGGATTGCGGGTCACAATCGCATTATCGATGCGCGAAGTGATGTCGTTGATCTTCTTCACCGAGGCCGGTTGGATCGGTTTGTCCGTCTCAATCAAAGGCTGAACTTCTCCCAGTGAAGTTTTAATCTCGTTGATGACCGGCACATTGAATTCCGGCATGGTAGACAGTTTCCGTTGGAAATATTCAAGCAAATCCGGCTGATGCAGTAATTCAGCGCCCTCGGAGGAGAAATGCCGATTCACCACCGAAGTCAGCACCTGCGTCCCGCGCAGCCAGCCGCCGAGGCTGACCAACTGCGAGAGTTTTTCATCGTGCACTTCGTTCATGGCCTGCTGCACGCTGTTCTGAGTGCGATCGAGTTCCTGCCGCACGGCAGCCCAATTCCGGCGGTCCGCCGCTTCCGTGATGGCCTTGGCATGCGGCACAATGGAGTTTCCTACCCCGATGCCCTTGGCCAGGCTCACCACCCGCTGCCCGATCTCTTTCACGCTCGGCGCATCCTCCGCCTGCACGGCAATGAAACCGTCGGCGATCACGGTCCCAAGGAGAAGAGCGATCCGCGGGCGTTCGGTAAAGTTTGTTCCCTTGCTCGTGCGCACGAACTCTTTCCAATTCACGCTGTCGAGTTTGCCCAGCGCGCCGAAGATCTCGTTGGGTAGCGGAACGACCACGTCGTCGATATTCTTCGACAACCGTTTCACATCGATCTTGCGCGGAGGTTCAGGCGCCGCGGAGGCCAGCGCTAGAGAGCCCAGCAGCAGCCCGGTAATAATAAATAAGTTAAGGAAAGGTCTCATCCGCAGCTTCGACTATTGATTTCGAGAAGGTATTCAGGATTAGTGGAGCACTTTATGCAGAACCGCCGTGCGGCACAAATCGCGATACGATCCAGATTTCTTGGAATCGAGCAACCCCTTTCCGTGGTGGCCTCTCGGACTGCTGACCCTGTTCGCGCATGAAACCGGAGCGTCTCCGAGAAATTCTGGCGCGCGCCGCCAGCAAGCGCCTCGCCGTGGCGGGCGATCTCATGTTGGACGAATTTGTCTGGGGAAAGGTCGGGCGCATCTCTCCCGAAGCTCCGGTGCCGGTCGTCGAAGTCACGGGCGAATCGTTCTACCCAGGTGGGGCCGCCAACGTCGCCCGCAACCTGCGCGAGTTTATCGGAGGCGTCTCGGTCATCGGCACAGTCGGCACCGATCATAGCGGCGGGCATTTGCTCGATCTCCTGCGCGAACAAAAGATCGAGACAAGTCTCGTGCTGAAGGATCCGGATTTTCGCACCATCGTGAAAACGCGCATCGTGGCGCGTCACCAGCAAGTCGTCCGTGTGGACAGGGAGGAAATCCGGTCGCCCCAGGCCGCGCAGGTCGCGCGGATCACGGCGGGAGTGCAGGAAATGATGCCGGACCTCGACGCGTTTATCTTTGAAGATTACGGCAAGGGCTTTCTCCACGCCTCGCTGGTCAGCCAACTCTCGGATGAACTGCAGGCGGCGGGTAAAATCGCCACGGCGGATCCGAATCCAAACAGGCAGGTCGATTGGGGTAAAATCACCGCCGTCAAACCAAACCGCGGCGAAGCCCTCCATGCCGCTGGTTTTCCTGCGACCGACCCGGTCGATCCCCCCCTGGAGGACAAAACCCTTCTCACCGCTGGAGTGCGGCTGCTCTCCAAGTGGGACGCGGCCATGTTGCTGATCACACTGGGCGAGCAGGGAATGATGCTGCTGGAGCGCAACCAGCCGCCGCATCACATCCCCACCCGCGCGCGCCAGGTCTTCGACGTGTCCGGAGCGGGCGACACGGCCATTGCGCTCTTCACTCTCGCGCTTTGCTGCGAAGCCTCACCACTGGAAGCGGCCGAGATCGCCAACCACGCGAGTGCCGTGGTGGTGGCGAAACTTGGTACAGCCACCGTCACGCCGGAGGAATTGCTCAAGAGCTTTGCCGATGACCACGAAGCCTAACGAACTCGCGCCCGCCGTCTTCCTCGACCGGGACGGCACCCTCATGCGAGAGGTGAATTACTGCTCAGATCCGAAGGATGTCGAAATTTTTTCAGGTGTGCCGGAAGCGCTCGCCCGTCTCAAGGCCGCCGGTTACAGACTGATCGTGATCTCGAACCAAGCCGGCATCGGTCGCGGCTATTTTACCGAGGCGCAGTACCGGTTAGTAGAAGCCGAGGTCGCGCGGGCGGTCCTCCCGGCCATTTTCGACGCTGTTTATTTTTGTCCGGATCGCCCCGACCTCGCAACCAATCGGCGCAAGCCGGGCACCGGAATGATTGTGGAAGCAGAACGCGATCATCATCTCGATCTCGCTCGCTCGTTTTTCATCGGTGACAAGGCGATCGACGTGGAGTGTGGCCGGAACGCCGGCGTGCGCACCGTCCTGGTTAAGACCGGTTACGGCGCCGAAGAGGCCGAGGGTTCGGGAGCAGATTGGGTCGCGGAAAATTTCACCACGGCGGCGGACATTATTCTGCGGCAGAGCCATGAGTAAGGTCGTCGGCATGATCCCGGCGCGCTGGAAATCCACCCGTTTTCCGGGCAAACCGCTCCATCCGATTGCCGGTCGCCCGCTTCTCCAACATGTCTGGGAACAGTGCCTTCGCGCCAAAGCTCTCGACTCTGTCATCGTAGCCACCGACGACATGCGCATCGCGGAAGCGGCCTTTGCCTGGGGAGCGGAAGTCTGCCTTACGAAAGCTGAACATGTCAGCGGGACCGATCGGATCGCCGAAGTCGTTAAAAAAATGCGAGACGTCTCGCATGTGATCAACATCCAGGGCGACGAACCGCTGGTGGAACCGCGCCTGCTCAATCAACTGGCGCGCCGCCTGCAGCGGGATCCGAAAATCGAAATGATCACCGCGGTGCACCCGTTTGCCATAGCGGCCGACGCCCAGTCGCCGCACCAGGTGAAGGCAGTGCTCGATCGCAAGGGGCGAGCTCTCTACTTCTCACGCTCCCTCATCCCCTACCCTCGCGAGGATAGCCAGGCGATTCGTTATTATCGGCATCAAGGCATCTATGGCTATCGGCGTGATGTCCTGCTGCGCCTGGTGCGCTGGCCACCGGGCCCGCTGGAGCGGGCGGAAGCGCTCGAGCAATTGCGCGCGCTGGAGAATGGCGTAAATATTCACGTGGTCGTGACCGAAAGCGGCTCGCCCGGGGTGGATACGCCCGAAGATGTGCCGGCTATCGAGCGACAGCTGCTCGCCCGGGCTCGGCGACCACGGCAGTAACTTTCAACATGAAGTATATTTTTGTGACCGGCGGGGTAGTTAGTTCGTTAGGCAAAGGCCTGGCGGGCGCTTCCCTCGGCACCTTACTCGAATTGCGCGGGCAGCGCGTGCTGCTCCAGAAATTCGATCCCTATCTCAATGTCGATCCGGGAACGATGAACCCGTTTCAGCATGGCGAAGTCTACGTGCTGAATGATGGCGCCGAGACGGATCTCGATCTCGGGCATTACGAGCGTTTCACTAACTGCGTCCTCTCGCGCAACAATAACCTAACGAGTGGCCAGGTCTACGAGAGCGTTATTCTCAAAGAGCGGCGCGGCGATTATCTGGGGAACACCGTGCAGGTGATCCCGCACGTCACCGATGAGATCAAGGCGCGCATCCGTCAGGTGGCCGATCCGGAGAAAGTCGATATCGTCATCACGGAAATCGGTGGCACGACCGGCGACATCGAAGGTTTGCCTTTCCTCGAAGCGATCCGGCAATTCATCCTCGAAGTCGGGCCACAGAATGTCGTCAATATGCACGTCACGCTCGTGCCTTACATTCGCGCAGCCGGAGAATTGAAGACGAAGCCCACCCAGCAGAGCATTGCCAAGTTGCGCGAAATCGGTCTGCAACCGCAGGTTCTCATTTGCCGCACCGAGCGGCCGCTCGACGCCGACGTTCGGGAAAAGCTCTCCATGTTTTGTAACGTCGGAATGAACGCAGTCATCGAAGCGCGCGACGTTGCGCACACGATCTACGAGATGCCACTCATGCTGCACGAGGAAGGGCTTGATGGACTCGTTTGCGAGTTGCTGCACCTGGAGTGCCCGGCGCCCGACCTGACCGATTGGCGAAAATTTGTCAACCGGGTGATCAACCCTAAGAAGCAGGTCAAGATTGCGGTGGTGGGGAAATACATCGACCTCCAGGATGCCTACAAGAGCATTTACGAATCGCTCACCCACGCTGCGGCCAGCCACGATTGCGGGATCGACTTGAGCCGCGTGGATGCCGAGTCGCTCGAGCAGGGGGTGAACGGACAGTTGGCGGACGTCGCAGGCGTCTTGATTCCCGGCGGGTTCGGCGAGCGCGGCGTGGAAGGGAAAATTCGCGCCGCTCAGTTCGCCCGCGAGAATAATCTGCCGTATCTCGGTTTGTGCCTCGGCATGCAAGTCGCGACCATCGAGTTTGCACGCAATGTCTGCGGGATCGCGGCGGCCAATAGCGTCGAGTTCGATCAGCAATCGGCCGAACCTGTGATCTGCCTCCTCGACGAGCAGCGCAAGGTGCGGAAGAAAGGTGGCAGCATGCGGCTTGGGACCTGGCCGACCAAGATTGTTGCCGGCACGCTTGCCGAAAAGATTTACAAGCATGACGAAGTGCTGGAGCGACATCGGCATCGCTATGAGTTCAACATGAAGTATCGCGAGCGGATGGCGGAAAAAGGCTTTCTCATCAGCGGCACCTCGCCCGATGGATCGCTCGCCGAACTGGTGGAACTGCGCGATCACCCATTCTTCCTGGCCTGCCAGTATCATCCTGAATTCCAGAGCAAGCCAAACAAGCCGCACCCGCTCTTCAGCGCCTTTATCCGCGCCTGTTTGGCGCATGGCGAATAATCGTTAGGCGTGAGCGGCTCGGCGAAGCCGGTCCATGATCGCCGCGCCCAAGCCTTCCTCGGGCAACGCCTCGGCCACCACGCAATCGAGATTTGCGTGATCAAGTTCCCTTAGTTGCCGAAACAGGTTGCCCGCAGCTTCACGTAGATCGCCAGTCTTACTTAGCCACCGCACCTCTGCGAAGGCGTCCGTACCCGTCGCACCGTTCCAGAGCAAGGCTCCGATGCGTTTGCCGGCTGGGACGGCAAAACCGGAAAGCGGTGGCGCAATGATCAAGGGCGTTTGCGGACAATAATGCGCCGATAACTGCCCCGGCGACTCCGTGCGGCCCGACCTCACCTGACGAATGTCGCCGAATTGCGCCAGCTCTTCCCGCGTGATGGGTCCCGCGCGCAAAATCTCGATCCCACGCTGGCGCACGGCTACGACCGTGGACTCAATTCCGTGCTCGGTTGATCCGCCATCGATAATCAGCGGAATTCGTCCCGACAGTTCTTCCATCACATGAGCGGCCGCGGTTGGGCTGATGCGTCCGAAACGATTAGCGCTCGGGGCAGCCAGCGGTCGGCCAAAAGCTTGCACGACCTCCGCAAACACCGGATGCGCGCTCATTCGAATCGCGATGGTCTCCAGACCTGCGTTCACGATCGGCGGAACCAGTTCACGCCGCGGCAGGATGATCGTCAACGGCCCGGGCCAAAAACGCGCAATCAGGCGCTCCACCCGCGGCCGCTCATGTTCCTCCACGATGGCGACGCGTTCCAGCCAGGACATTTCCGGCAAATGCACGATGAGCGGGTCGAAACGAGGACGCTTCTTTGTCTCGAAGATTTTAACTACTGCTTCCTCGGAGAGAGCGTCGGCCGCCAGGCCGTACACCGTCTCGGTCGGGAGAGCGACAACTTCTCCGCCCCGGAGCAAATCGACCGCTCGCGCAACGGACTGTCGCTTTTCGTTAGGCGCGCCAGTCGCTCCGATTTCCGTCTTCATGCGCGCCCCGCGGCAGCGCGGGCGCGTCGGGCACTGGCTTCGGCCGCCTCCAACGTGGGAGCGAGCGCGGTCAGGTGTCCCATTTTTCGCTGGGGGCGCGGTTCCCGTTTGCCGTAGAGGTGCAGATGCACGTTAGGCTCCGCCAGCGCGGCGGCCCAGTCCGGTGCGCCGTCCGTCCAGACATCGCCGAGGAGATTGACCATGGCTGCCGGCCAGAGCGAATCCGTTTTGCCTAACGGCAGGCCGCAGACCGCGCGAAGATGCTGTTCGAACTGGCTCGTTAGGCAACCTTCGATCGTCCAATGCCCGGAATTGTGGGGGCGCGGCGCCAGCTCGTTGATGATCAGCCGGCCGTCACTTTGGAGGAACATCTCGACCGCCAGGATCCCGACCAGCTTCAAGGCCCGCGCTACCTCTATGCCCAGGTCGTGCGCCGCCGCAGCGACCTCTGCCGAGACGCGCCCCGGGGCCAAAGTCACGTCAAGGATGTGGTCCCGATGAATGTTCTCGCAGATGGGGAAAACCGCGGTCTTTCCATCTGGACCGCGGGCAACGATGACGGAGATTTCTCGTTCGAAATCGACCACCTGCTCCAGGACGCATTCCTGGTTCTCGCGGTCCGACCAGACCGTGGTCGGGTCCGTTTCGGGGTCGATGCGTTGCTGGCCTTTGCCATCGTAACCGAAGGCGGCGCCCTTTAGGATGGAAGGCCGGCCAACGGCTTCCAAGGCGCTCGTTAGGTCGGAGAGACTATCAACCCGACGAAAAGGAGCGACGGGAAATCCAGCGCCGGAGAGAAACTCCTTCTCCCGCAGTCGATTTTGCGCCACGAGCAAAATCTCGCCTCGCGGCCTAACGACTCGCTCGGCGGCGGCCCATTCGATAGTGCGGGCCGGAATATTCTCGAACTCGAAAGTAAGGACATCGATGGAGCGTGCGAACTCGAGGACCGCGGCTTCATCATCGTAGGCCGCGACGGTTTCGCGATCGGAGAATTGCGCTGCCGGGCCATCGGGTGCCGGCGAAAAAGTGTGCACGCGGTAGCCCATGCTTCGTGCGGCGATGGCGAACATGCGGCCGAGCTGACCCCCGCCCATCACTCCAATGGTCGCGCCCGGCAGCAGCGTCTCCGTCATGGCAATTTCTGTGCGAGTACGCTTTTCGTCTGGCGTTGACGAAATCTCTCGACGGCGGTCCGCACTTTCTTGTCGTGCAACGCGATGACGCTGGCGGCCAGGAGGGCCGCATTCTTCGCCCCGGCCACACCGATCGCGAGAGTGCCGACTGCCACACCGGCCGGCATCTGGGCCATGGAGAGAAGGGAGTCGAGGCCTTTGAGGGCTCGCGATTCCACCGGCACGCCGAAAACGGGCAACCACGTCTGGGCCGCGATCATCCCTGGCAGATGGGCTGCGCCGCCTGCGCCGGCGACAATCACCTGCACCCCGCGATCAGCAGCCTCCTGCGCGAATTTTCCCATTAGGGCAGGAGTGCGATGAGCCGAGACAATTCGGTGTTCCTGAGGGACCCCAAGTTTCTTCAGGAGATCGACGCAATGTTGCATCGTTTCCCAGTCCGACGTGCTCCCCATGATCACGCTGACGAGAGGAGCAGTTTTCTTTGCCATGGATTCAAAGATCCCTTCTCTCGCTGCGCGAGAATTGCAATCCGATTTTTGCTGCCCCGCCGAGTGCCTTACCGGCAAGATGGATGTTTCCGCGCCGTTCGTCTCGCCGAAGGCGGCTTGATCGCGGCCAGCAGAGATTCAGCTTCGTGGGGTTTTTCGAAAAAGGCAGCCGGATAAAATTGCTGACCCCTTTCCTTTACCCTGTCTCGCCCTGTAGCCGCCGCCTTAGTCCACGGGCGAAATGAGTATCCGAGTCGAACTGTTGACTAACGCCGTCCTGACGGAGCTAATTATCCAAGTGATAGGTCTCCACCAGAGCCAGACCGGTGGTATCATTAACCCCCCGGACAATCGCGGTGTAGAGACCAGGCCCCAAGCTGGTAACAATAGCTGACTCTGCGTCGTCGGTGGGAGCCAGGTTGGTGGCCAGAATCGCTTTTTGGTTCGTGATCCAGTTGTCGTTAGTCCGAAGTAGATTCCCGTCCTCATCGTAAAGTTCCAGAGTCGGGTCCTGCAGCGCACCGGTAATCGGCAATGATGGGCCAATGGCACGAATCAGGACGCTCGTATCCAAGTCGCCCTGGATAATCAGGCCACCGATCAGGACATCCGATCCGGTAGAAACGAAACCTCGGGTCGAGAGATTCCCTAACTGAGAGTTAGCCAAGGGATCCAGATCATAAACCTCAATCAACCCAATGCCCGTGGTGCTGTTCACACCGCGCAGAATCGCCGTGTAGAGACCAGGCTGTAAGGTTCGGACCAGGGCAGACTCTTTCGCGTTAGGAGGTTCGAGGCCGCTATCGATGACGGCTTGTTTGCCACCTCCTACCTGCCAGTCATCATTCGTGGCGATCGTCGTGCCTTCCAAGTTATGAAGTTCCAGGAAGGGATTGGCCAGGTTGTTCGTGAAAGTGCCGCCGAGCGAAGTACCTAATCCGCGGATGATCACCTTCTTTGCCTCGGAACCAGTGATGATCAATCCGCCAATCAAAACGTTGCTTCCAGTGCCCACGTTCAAGCGGGTGGAGATGTTGCCTAGAGTTGCGGGTGCCGGCGTCGGACTGGGATTGGGTGACGGGGTAGGTGTCGGTGTGGGTGAAACCGTGGGACTCGGAGTGGGCGTAGGTGTTGGTGTGGGTGAAACCGTGGGACTCGGAGTGGGCGTAGGTGTGGGCGTGGGAGTCGGGGAAGCGCTGGGATCTACAATCTCGCCCGTTGCGCTGAAAGACGGGCTACCCACACCTCCAGCCACCATAATCGTGCCGTTCGCCAGGAGTGTGGCGGTGTGGTTTTGCCTAGGCTCTGTTAGTTTACTGCCAAAGGTAGTGAATAGGCCGGTGGCCGAATCATAAAGCTCAACCGAGTCGAGCGCCTTTTCGAGTCCACCGAAGGCGCTATTGCCGACGGATGCACCACCAATGACCAAAACCTTGTTTGCATCTGCGCCCCAAGCGGCGTTGAGAAGAATGGCGACGTGCCGCGAGCGCTCTGCGACCAGGCTACCGACAGTGGAGAAGGTGTTGATGGGCGGCGGATTAAACAAGTCCGTGAAGTTGTCCGTGTCGTTTCCGCCAGTGATCAACACTTCGCCACTTACGAGAAGAGTAGAATCATGCTCTGTCCGGCCCACGTTCATCTCCTCGGGCGTGTAAGCAAAGGTGCCGGTGGTCGGATTGTAAATCTCACAAGTGGGCGTTCCGGCGTCCGGATTGGTGGAGCCGTTCGATCCGGCCGCACCTCCCGAGATTAAAACGGTGCCGTCGTTGAGCAGGCTAGCTTTATGCCGCTTCCGAAACAGGTTCAAAGATCCCGTGTCGGAGAAGGTCTCAGTGCTGGGATTAAAGAGCTCAGCCGTCGCTGTGGGAGTGGCCCCGTTCCGCCCTGCCGCCATCAGCACTTGCCCATTCTGCAATCTGGTCGCGGTAAAAAGAGAGCGACCGGTCGACATGCTGCCAACCACCCGAAACTGCTGCAGCGCAATATCGTAAATCTCTGCTTCGCGAGTATCGGCATCGCCAATCTTTCCCCCGGCGATAAGCACGCGGTTGTTATCGCTGAGGAGTGTTCCCGTATGGCTCTTCCGAGCCAAAAGCAGGTTGTCAGTAAGAGCAAAGGAGTTCGTAATGGGATCGAAGAGCTCAACACTACTAAGGAAATCGGCATCGAGGCTGCCGCCGGCCAACAGGACTTTTCCGTTAGGCAGCAAGTTGGCCGTGTGCTGGTTCCGTCCCACCTTTAAATCCGCGATCTTGGTGAAGGTTCGCGTCGAGGGATTAATGATTTCAGCACTTTTCAAGGTAAAGCTCCCGGTCGCCCCGCCCGCTACGAAAATAGTGCCGTCCAACAATAGGTTGGCGCTAAAACCAGAGCGGTTTTGGTTCATCGAGGCCGCGAACGTCCAAGACTGCGTCGCGGGATTGAAGATCTCGTTATCGGCGAGGAAGCCGCTTTCTAGCGTGGTGCCTCCGATGGCGATGACCTGGCCGTCGGGCAGGAGGAGGGCACGATGGTTGGAGCGATGCTCGTTCATTGGGGTTGAGGCCGTGAAGACTTTGGTGACCGGATCGTAAATATCGACCTCCTCCTGCGGGCTCGTGCCGGTAAATCCGCCGGTAACGAGGACTTTCCCGGTCGCTGGCATAAGAGTCATTTGATGATTGGCGCGGCTGATGACCAGGCTGTTGGCCGTCGGGCTGAAAGTCATGGTCGAGGGATTGTAGATTTCCGCGCTGGCGGTCGCGTTATTGGCAACATATCCTCCGCTGATCAGCACCGAGCCGTCGGCCAGAGTTACGGCAGAATGGCTGGAACGGTTCACGGGTGTGCTGGCCAGCGGGCTGAAGGTCCTGGTGGTTGGATTATAAAGATCAGCGACAGTGCCTCCGACGATCAACACCGAGCCATCGGCAAGCAAATTGGCTGTGTGTTTGGTCCGCGGGATAGTCATGCTGTTGGCCGTTGCGCTAAAGGTTCCGGTAGCGGGGTCGTATATCTCGGCCGACTGGATCCCGTTTCCGTTCAGCAGACTGCCACCCGTGACCAGAACCTGCCCGTTGGCCAGTTTAGTCGCGGTGTGACTTGAGCGGCCAGTCAGGAGCGAACCGGTTGGAGAGAGGGTGTTTGTCGCCCGATCGTAGAGAAGCGCGCTGGTCAATGCGGCCGTTTCTGTTGCTCCACCGGCAATCAGAACCTTACCGGAATCGAGCAGCGTGCCAGTGTGCAGACCACGCTCGGGATTAAGCACGACAGACGTGTTCGCGGAAGCCGAAAGGGCCCCGTGCAAAGAGACGGCGATAGCGAGCAGGAGAATATGAATTTTCATCTTGGTCGGAGGGCGAAACGAGGCGGCAAAGACCTTCTATGGAGACACAAATGGCCAAAAAAATCAACGCTTTTCTGCAGGTCGGTATTAAAATCCGCTTCCCTGGGGAAGCCCCTTGCTCGAGGGAAGTCGGCTCCTAGATTAGCCCTATGCGCATCGATAAGTTCACGCAAAAGATGCAGGAAGCGCTGGAGGCTTCCCAGGAAATCGTTTCCGAGCTCAACCAGCAGGAGATCACCAACGAGCATTTCCTCCTCGCCCTCCTCAGCCAGAACGAGGGCATCACGCGCCCGCTCCTGGAAAAGATGGGCGTCTCGGTGGATACGCTCAGCACTCAGCTGCGCGCGGCGGTGGAGAAACTCGCTCGCATCACCGGCTCAAATGTCGATCCCCGGCTCGGGAATGCTCTCCGCAGCGTGCTCGAGGGCGCTGAAAGGGAAATGACCAAACTGAAGGACGAGTTCGTTAGTGCGGAGCACTACCTTCTTGCCCTCACCGGCACGAACTCTCCCGCCGCACGCATCTTGCAGCAGTTCGGCGTATCGCACGACAAGCTGCTCCAAGCCCTCCAACAGGTGCGAGGGTCGCAGCGAGTGACGGATCAGAACCCGGAGGGAAAATATCAGACGCTGGAGAAGTATGGTCAGGATCTCACCCAGCGAGCGCGCCAGGGGAAGATCGATCCCGTCATCGGTCGCGATAACGAGATTCGCCGCGTCATGCAGGTGCTCTCCCGGAGAACCAAGAATAATCCAGTTCTCATTGGCGAGCCCGGCGTCGGTAAAACTGCCATCGTCGAAGGTCTCGCGCGGCGAATCATCTCCGGCGATGTGCCAGAGTCGCTGAAGAACAAGCGGCTCATCGCGATGGACATTGGCGCCATGGTGGCGGGCGCGAAGTTCCGCGGCGAATTCGAAGACCGGCTCAAGGCGTTCCTCAAGGAAGTGACCGATTCGCAGGGCCAGGTCATTCTTTTCATCGATGAACTCCACACTATCGTCGGGGCCGGCGCGGCCGAAGGCTCGGTCGACGCTTCAAATCTCCTCAAGCCGCAACTGGCCCGTGGCGAGCTGCGCACGATTGGCGCGACCACGCTGAACGAGTATCGCAAATACATCGAGAAAGACGCGGCCTTGGAACGGCGTTTCCAGCCGGTCTTGGTGAGTGAGCCGACGGTCGAGGACACCATCGCGATCCTCCGCGGGCTGAAGGAACGCTATGAAGTGCATCACGGCGTTCGTATTCGCGACGCGGCCCTGGTCGCGGCAGCGATACTCTCGCATCGCTACATCAGCGATCGTTTCCTGCCGGACAAAGCGGTCGACTTGATCGACGAAGCCGCCTCGCGTCTGAAGATCGAGCTCGATTCCATGCCCACGGAGATCGACGTGATCGAGCGCGAAATCATGCAGCTCGAGATGGAACGCCAGGCGCTCAAGAAAGAGAAAGACGCCGCGAGCAAAGATCGCCTAACGAAACTGGAAAGAGATCTGGCCAGCCTGAAAGAAAAATCTGGCGGTCTCAAGGCGGAATGGCAGAAAGAAAAAGGCACGCTCGACGAACAGCGCAAGCTCAAGGAACAGCTCGAGAGGGCCCGCACCGAATTGGAGCGCGCCCAGCGCCGCGGCGAGCTCCGCACCATCGGCGCGACGACGCTGAACGAGTATCG
>JBPCLK010000173.1:0-5654 GCA_051003355.1 Chthoniobacterales bacterium
CCATCGTGGACATCCGGGTGCATACCGAGAACATGTCGCGCGAAGAAATGACTCGTTTCGTCAAAGAGGATGCGCTCCAGGGTGATCAGCTGGCCAAAAATATGTGGACGCGGACCCTAACGAGTTCACCCCAGATCACGACCTACTATCTTGGTTATGCGAAGGTCTCACAGGTCTACGACGCCGCGCGCGCGACGGCGGGTGACCAGTTCGAACTGCGACGCTTCATGGATGGCATGATGGAACTGGGGCCAGTGCGGCTGGAGCATTACCTGGCCCGCGTGCAAAGTGCGTCGGCAGGCAGGAAGACAGTCAGCACGCCCTAACGAATCAAGGGACGTTAGCAGGCGCACCTGGCGCAGGAACAGTGAAAGCAGCCTGTCGCTCAGGCCGGTCAGCTAGAAATGCGCGCCGACGTATTCCCACATCTGGTGATGCCAGTAGGGCCATTCGTGGCCGCCTTTTGGACCCCAGTCGTCGAGGTGATGCGCGATGCCGCGGTTCCGTAGCACTTCAGAGAAGCGGTAAGTTGGTCCGGGCACTTCCCACGGGCCGCAGCCGGTCGAGAGGTGAATGTCGCAGCTCGCATATTGATGGAGGAACCAGGGATTGTTCTGGTTGGCCAGGTAGTCGATCGGGTTGTTGAAGTAGAAGTTATCGTCGTACATGCCGTCCATGGAATCGCGCATGTCATAAACACCCGAGAGGCCATAGCAGCGCTTCACGCGGTCGGGATGCTTAAAAAGAGTGTTGGCCGCATGGAAAGCGCCTAACGACGCACCGTAGGTGGTGATGGGGATGCCGTCCGTCTGGCATTGCGAGTCGATGAAAGGGAAGACTTCGCTCGCCACGTAGTCGTCGTATTGCGCCTGCATCCAGCTGCGATGGAACGGATGGGAGCTCTTGTTTTGGAAGGTGTCGCCGTTCACCCCGTTGATGGAAAAGATGCGAACGCGCCCTTCCTCAAGATAAGGACCGAGGGTACGGATCATGCCCTGACCTTCCTGTTCCATCTCGTCGCCGCCACTGGTCGGGAAGGCGAGGATGGGCAAACCATAGTGGCCGTAAACGGCGACGCCCATGTCGCGATTGAGTCGGTGAGAGTACCAGCGGTGATATTCACGATGCATAGAGGGCGAAGAATAGCGGGTGCGGAAACACTGAAAAGCTGAAATTCTGAAATTTGAACCTCTCAGGTTGGATGGCCGACGGTCGCCGCAGACACTTTTCTTCGATGATCATTGCGAACGCGCGTTTGCGAGGGCGGTCGTCGAATTCGCCGTTGAAAATGGCCAGTTAGGAGACTAAAGACCGAGCCGGTCATGAGCTTGGCAAAGCGCGCGTCGGTGCGCATTGCGTCCCATTTTGGATCCACTTTGAGAAAGCTCAAGCGCACATCCACGGTCCTGATAAGCCCGCTCCAGTGCAGCAAAGACTTCATCTCGCTGCCCGAGGCCAAGATGAATGACGGCGAGATTGAACGGCGGGACGTAGCGCTCATTGGCAGCGGAATTAGGTTGATCGAGGACTTGTGTCGCTCGCAGCTGATCGCCTTTTGAGCGCCGCAGCGTAACCGCTCATGGCGACGTCTCCGCTATTTCGTGAGAAAACTTTCCGGCCAGATCAAATTGCTCCAGCGCCTCGGGGAACCGTTTTTCGCTCAGGTAGACCTTCCGAGAAAGAAGCGCGCGATCCAAAAGTTTGGGTCCAGCTCCAAGGTCTTTTGCATACGGTTGCCGGCCTCCTGGTCGTACCGTGCGAAGTAGAGGATCGATCCTTCGATGGTGTTGACGATGAGCGGAAACCGGAGCGAGCTCTCGCGCGCGGGCGGCTTCGGCCATGGCCTCCTGGTGCCGGCCGAGATCCGAGAGCAATTGCGCGTAGGCGCTATGGGCCATGCCGTAGGGTTAGCTTTCGACCGCTTATTCCCCGATGACCTTGGCCAGCACGCGTTTGCGGCGGCGGCCGTCGAATTCGCCGTAGAAGATCTGTTCCCAGGGCCCGAGATCGAGCTGGCCTTTGGTGACCGCGACTTCGCGGCCCATGATCTGGCGCTTAAGATGAGCGTCGGCGTTATCTTCGCCCGTGCGGTTGTGTTGGTAGGCGGAGGTCGGGGCGTGCGGCGCCAGTTTCTCTAGCCACATTTCGTAATCGTGATGCAGTCCGGACTCGTCGTCGTTGATGAAGACCGAGGCGGTAATGTGCATGGCGTTGACCAGGCACAGGCCCTCGGCCACGGCGCTTTGCCTAACGAGTTCCTCGATCTTCGGCGTGATGTTGATGAACCCGCGGCGGCCGGGGACTTCGAACCATAGATGTTCGGTGAGTGACTTCATGCGGTTACCATACTCGACGGCTTAAGACGGAGCGGTTACTCTTCTCGCATGAGTCATCTTTCTAATTTCGTTAGTTTGCATCCTTACTTCAAAGCGCATCCGGGCGAGATCGAGAACTTCAAGGCGAGGTTGCCCCATTTCGTCTCCCAGACGGCGAGCGAGAAGGGGAACCTGTTTTACGATTTCACGATCAATGGCGATGAAATCTTTTGCCGCGAAGGTTACGTCAACGCCGAGGCGCTGCTGACGCATCTCGACGGCGTCGACGCGCTCCTGAAGGAAGCGATGAAGATCGCTGATCTCACTCGTATCGAAGTGCACGGACCGGCCACCGAATTGGAGAAGCTGAAGGAACCGCTGGCTCCTCTCCAGCCGGTCTGGTTTGCGGCCCACGCCTGACGGTGTTTGGCGTCCGCGGAAAACAAGCCCTAACGAGTCCCCCAGCGTCCGTAGAACGCGCGCACACCGCAATAGATTCCGTAGGCCGCGAGTCCCGCCGCGACCACCGCGAATAACCCTTGGCCGTAGGGTTGATTGCGCAGCGCGACCAGCGTGCCGGACAAGCCTCGCGCTCGCGACGGATTCGAGCTCCATCCTGCCGCCACCAGGAAGCCGCCGATGATGACAAAAACGATCCCGCGATCCACCAGCCCGAAGACGCAGATACGAGTCATCCAGCGCCGTGTCCCGGGCTGCATTTTATCGAGCGCCAGCTTTTTTTTGAACGCGCCCATGCAGCCGCTCGCTCCCAGCACGAGACCGGTGCCGATGATGCCGAGGCCAATGATGATGACCGACCAGGTGCCGAAGGGCGTTTGCATAACCCGCGCCGTCCAGTCTTGCGCGGCGTGACTCTGTCCAGCGTTGGCGCCGCCGAGCGCAGTCTTGACCGCGGCCGCGGTTAAACCGGCGTAAACCAGTGCGATGAGAAGAGACCGAGCGCGTAAAGCGAGAGCTTTTACGTCGCGCCCGCGCCCTTCCAGATCCATGAAAGTGTCGAGCAGGCGGGCCAGGATATAGCAGATCAACCCACCGATAAGCGCGAGCAATAGAACGCGGCCAAACGGCTGTTGGGCGACGGCGCTGATGGCCTCTCGCGAGCCGGCGGGATCACCCTTCCCCGACCAAATAAGATGCGCCGCGATCAGCGCCATCACGAGATAGATGAAGCCCTTGGCCAATTGCCCAGCCCGGGCGCAGAAGATCATCCATGGTCGTGGAGCGGTCGGCATCGAGAAGTCGCAGCGGCGAGGAAACGATCGTGGCGTTACCGACTATTCCGCGACGGTCAGATCCAGACCTTGGCGAATCTCCTGCGCCAGCTCGTAGGCGTCGCCAACCTTCACCATATGATCAAAGTAAAGCTGCGGTTTTTCCGCCGTCTCCTGGTTATAGAGACAACCCTGATACCAATCTAGCTTCGTCGCCATCAGAGCCATGACCGGCGTGACTTGCGGTGCCGTCATGGCGAAATCCGGAATCACCTCGGCCCGCGGACCTTGATCGATTGGCTTAAAGACGATGTTGGTTGAGACATTGGCGTGAGGATTTACCTCGATTCCGTTCACCGTGATCTTATCCTTGCGATAAATCCAGACAGTCACGACCCCGCCGCCACCCACTGACGCTTTCCCATGCAGAATCTTGGCCAGGCGCTCCGAATCGAGCGGTGATTTCGGATCCTTCTCCGGCTCCTGGGGGAAAGGAATAGTGGTCTTCGCCAAGGCCATCTTCATGGAACGCGCGAGTTTAAGCGGATCGCCCTGCCCGCGGAAATGGACGAACCAAATCTGCGGATCGCTCGGCATATGCTGGTGAAACGCCTGCGGCACGATGCCGTTCTCAAGCAGCGCGGAGATGAACGGATTCACCTCCGACTCGCGCAAGGCGCAATCGCCGTTCAGGAAAGCTTTTCCATCCGGGAGAGCTTGGAAAAGTAACTCGCCGCCCACTCCGAAATCCGGCGTCATGGTAATTCCCCGGGGCCCTTTCACGTCACCAATATCTTTGCGAGCCAGCTCGATCTGCAGCACGCCATCGGTCACTTCTCCCTTGGATTTAATGATTTCCTCCATCTCCGCCTGCGGCAGGCCGGAGTCCTTACCGGCGGCCAGGAGAGGGCAGGCCATGATGAGAGCAAGGAGCGAGCTTATTGGCAGAACGGAGCGGAAGTTCGATTGGTTATTCATATCTGACGGCGCTGCAGGCAAAGCGGATGTCCGGGATTTCGATTTGTGTCTGGCTCCGCTGCTATTCAATCGCTTGCGACAGCTTGCGTGGACTGGCCCGCATTTCGTTGGAGGAAGAGTCTGGTAGCGAAACGCAGCCTGCGAGCTTTTCCTTGGTCTGGACTCGATCCTTAGTGGAGTGGTGGGAGTCGCGACCAACGCTTCGGTCTTGTCGGCTAGCACGGGATCACGCACCTTAGCTTCATGAATATCTGGAGATTTTCTCTGCTCTCGTTGTTGGCCATCGTGCTCGCCGCCGCGCCGAACTCGTCCGCCGCGCCTACGGAGCCAGGAACTTATCGAGGATGGGGAGGTGAAATCGACTGCGTCGTGATCAATCGCACCTTCCGCGCGGATGATTATCAGGATATCGTGGTGGAGCCGCTCGACATCACAAAGGTGGCGGTGCCGGAAAGGAAGGGCGAGTCGCCTGCCGAAGTATTCGCCGTCTTGCCATCCTTGAAGCCTGCTTTCCTGGTGAGCCTGCAAAAAAATCTTCGCCGGCGAACGCCAATGCCGGGAGCGACGGGGAAAGCGTTAATTATTCGAGTGCGCGTTACCAAGGCCGATCCTGGAACGCGCTCTCCGAAATTTGGCGACGTCAAAGCCAATGCAGCGAAACTCGAAGTCAGCGGCGAGGTGATCGATCCGGCGACGAGTCTGATCCTGGTCCAATTCACGCAGGAACGATGGTCTGGCTTGATCACGATCGGCAAAACCTCCGGGCAACTGCTCAGGGATGCGGCTGGCCTGATCGGAGAAGACGTGGGTCATCTGATCAGCGCTTTCTAGAAGACGAGGTTTTTTTAAAAAGACTGGGATTTCTGATCGGCGTTATCCTTTTACCCGTTAGGTAACTCTTCGCTCAGGCACAGGCCTTGGCCTGTGCGTTCTCGCCCATGGCAAAGTTTGAGCCGAACCATCGAAGCAGACCGGATTTTAGAGCAGGGCGTGGTCTGGCGGAGAGTTTGGTCTTAACTTTCGCAGGCGAGCCAAGCACATCCGGCTTGACGTCGTCCCGCGACGTTCATATGAATCGTTGCGATGAAATACCCCCTGGAGCGAAGCGCGCTGTGTCTTGGTTTGGTTG
>JBPCLK010000174.1:0-4602 GCA_051003355.1 Chthoniobacterales bacterium
ACGATTGTCGTCGAATCTTGATGCAGCAGTTAGATTGGTTCGTTTTTTTAGTTTGGTAATCCACGCGGTAGATCTTGCGTGTTCCGCCGACGAGTGTCTGCAATACAGCGCGTCGCGTGCCGACGTAAAAGTTTCGACCACCGCTCCGCTCGCGGGAAAAATCGTCCCGGTCTGGTTTCTTCGACGCCCCCTCAGCGCTCAAGCGACGTTTTTTTTGCAACGCCGCGCACTTTTAACCGAAGGAACTAGTGAATACAGAAATCCGTCCAGCACGGGCGGCAACCAAAGAGCAACCTTATATGAAAATACTCAACCTCTTCAGCGCCATCGTTCTCGCCTCTTCGGCAGGAGCATTCGCGCAACAGCAACGTCCTGTCTCCATCCAAGTAATCGCTTCCTTTGATTACCCCGGCGAGGGTAATTCCACGTCAGCCCAAGGAATCAACGACCAGGGCGACATCACCGGCTCCTACGACGACGTCAATGGAGTGACTCGTAGCTTCGTCCGCTACCGCAATGGGACCTTTAGCGAGCCGATCGTCGAACCCAACGACACTGATGCGTTCACCTTCGCGCGCGACATTAATAACCTGGGCACGGTCGCTGGCAGTTATGGGACCGCCGACGGCGAAACCCACGGCTTTCTCCTTTCCGCAGGCACTTATACAGAGTTCGATGCCCCCAACACTGTTTCTACTTACATCTACGGATCGAACGATTCCGACGATCTGGTCGGCGTCTCCTACGCTACCGACACGAGTTTTGGGATGGCGTATTCCAGAATCGGCGGAACCACCACGATCATCGATCTTCCTTCAGTTAAGACCAGCTTCGCCTACGGGATCAACAACGCCCAGGAAGTAGTGGGCCTTTACTATGAGCGTCGTGACTTTAATTATCACGGTTTCTACCGTGCGCCCGATGGGACTATCACTGCTCCGATCGATGCTCCCGGGGCGGTCACTACCTTTCTTTCCGGCATTAACGAAAGGGGCGTGATCGTGGGACGATATGGAGATTCCACCGGAGCCCAGCACGGCCTTGTCTTCAGAATGCCTCACTTCTTTCTCTCCTTCGATTATCCCGGCGCGACCTTTACGTCGGTCAGTGGAATCAACAACCAGGGTTATGTGACCGGCCGTTATGATAACGGAGACGGCATCTTCCATAGCTACCTCGCGCGAATCCGATTTGGCCGCTGATCGGATCTTGCGGATTTATTTTGACATATTGGACGACACCCGCGTGGACTCATCGCGGGTGTCGTTGGGCTTTGGGAGCTATCCGGTGAATCCTTTTGCGATCCCTGAGATTTCCGCGGCGGATCAATGTCGATTTTGATTCTTCTGAGCGCGTGCGACCTTCGATGATATGGCTGACGTGACGATCGATATTATCAAGAACGGCCCGTTTATTGTGAAGGGCGAGGTGGAAATGAAAGATGCGGATGGGAACGTCTATCTGGCGGAAAAGCGCATGGCGCTCTGCCGGTGCGGCGCCTCGACCGAGAAGCCATTCTGCGACGGCACGCATTCCAAGATCGGCTTCGAGGCGGCCGAGAAAGCAGTGCCAGAATCTTCCGAAAGCTAGGCCTTGGTCAGCGGGAGCGCTTCCGGCCAGAGGAAATAGGGGCCGAAGCGCGCGCTGACGCGCAATTCGCCACCAAGTCGGCGACCAAGCGGAGTAATCTGTTTGCGTCCTTCGCTGATCTCGATCGCGCCCAAGTGAACCAGGTGATCCGTCAATTCCTGCGTTTTTAAGCCTAGCTTTTTGGCCAGGCGCGAGGTGCTTAGTTTGCCGACTCCCTCCTGATCGTCGGCGGCGTTCGGCGAATTTTCTTCGCTCAACCGGCGCACTTTCTCGAAATTCAGGCGAACTTCTTCGCTGAGGCGAAGGATGCGGTCGGCCTCGTCGGTCAGGCTTTGGAAAAGTTCTTCCTCGTCGTCACGCGAGATGAGCACGCCGATTTCGTTGCTCTTGGCGTGGCTCAGCTCGTGCAGATTGAGGCTGCTCACGATGCAGAATTGCTCGTTCAGATAGCACTTGGCGTGGAGATTCCGGCAGAAGCTGGTCCTGATGAAAGTGAGAGCGCGGAGCCAGTGAATTTCTTCGGGGAGCAACTCGTTTTTCTCGTAGGCGAGATGAACTTCGATTTTGCGCTGGTTCTTGTCTTCCAGAAGCTCTCGGACGCGGTCGTTCAATCTCAGGACCGGGGTGATAAGGACTAGCCGGTCGCGAGCGAGGCGAATGATTTCCTCAAGATAATAGTTAGCAGCACTAGTATTTAGAAATTTCGCCATAATTTCTAGAAAGCAGCAACGGTGCCATCTGAGGGAGCGGAAAGAGCGGTTTTTCTGGCTGGCGACGATTCTTTGGCGCTCCCCTTCAGCAGCCCGGAGGAAGGCAACTCCAGTGGGAGCGGCGGAGGAAGCGCGCTTTCGAACTTAGCGATCGGCCGGGTGCCGAACCGGCCCTCGGTTCGGGCTTTCCCTTAAGAGGGGAATTCCAGGACGACTTTGCCGCAACTTTGGTTCGACTCGAGATACTCGTGCGCGGCGCGCACTTCCGCAGCCGGGTAAACTCGATCGACGATCGGCCGGACGAGGCCGCGTTCGACGAGCGGTAGAACGTGTGCGGCAAATTGGCGGGTGGCGTTGGCTTTCTCCTCGATCGATCGCGCCCTCAGCACCGTGCCGATGATGGTCGCGCGCCGGCGCAGCACGAGCCCGAGATCGATCTCGGCTTTGCGGCCCGCGGTCGTGCCGACGCAGACGATCCGTCCCTGGGAAGCGAGCGCTTCCAGGTTAGGCGGAAAGTAATCGCCTCCGACCAGGTCCAGGATCACTTCGACTCCCATTTTCCCGGTCAGTTCGAGCACTCGCTCGACGAATTGCCTCGGCGAGTCGCTCACGACCATGCCTTCATCCAGACCCAGGGCGCGCACCTTCTCCAATTTTTCGGCGGTGCGGGATGTCCCATACACCTTGGCCCCGGCCGCGTGGGCGAGTTGCACGGCCGCGGTCCCAACCCCCGAAGCTGCTGCGTGGATCAGAATCCTGTCGCCCATTTGTAATTCGCCCCGGGTGAAGAGCGCGTCGTGCGCGGTGATGAAAACTTCCGGCATGGCTGCCGCGTCCATCCAGCTTAGCTTCGCCGGTATGCGCGCGAGATTACTCTCCGCCACCGTGACGAACTCCGCCTGTCCGCCGCCGGCCGTGATGCCAAAAACCCGGTCGCCAATTTTCCAACGCCGAGCATCACCTCCGACCGCCTCGACCTCGCCCGCAAACTCGAGACCCAGGATCTCGGCCGGGTAACCAGGAGGCGCAGGATAATGTCCTTCCCGCTGCAAGATATCGGCCCGGTTTAACCCGGCGCCGCGCACCCGGACTCGGACGCGGTCCGCGGTCGGCGCTGGCAATGTCTCGACCTCCTGCCAGGCGACGTTCTCCGCATTTCCCGGCTTGGTGACAACGATCGCATGCATGTTATACCATTCGCTTTTCGACCTACGAAGCGGCGTTCACGCTCAGGTGGGAAGGGTGAAAGTTTCGCCGATTTCGCGCCAGGCGATGCGCCCGGTCTCGGTCTGGAGTGGGGCGGTGAAGCGCTCGATCGGCTCGCGAAATGGTTCGAAGCTGAGTTTGAAGGTCTGGTGATGGACCGGTGCGAGGTAGCAGGCACCTACCGCATCCGCCATCGCGATGGCCTGTTCCGGAGTGCAATGCGCACGAATCCACGGCTCGTAGGCGCCAATGCCCATGATGGCGAGGTCGTAGGGTTGATCGTCGCGGAGCGCCGCGAAATCGTCCGTCATCGCGGTGTCGCCTCCGAAAATGACGCGACGTCCCGCTCGTTCAATGACGTAGCCATTGTAGCCGCGGTAGGTGTCGTAATGCAGACGGGCGCCCCAGTGGTTCACGCGAAAAGCTCGCACCGAGAGAGCGCCGCGATCCGTTTTTACCCCGTGGCTTTCATTCCAGGGTAGCTCAGTGATCTCGCGCAGGCGGGTCCAGCTGAGGATATCTCGAGTGCGTGTGGCTGTGACGACCTGGGTCTCCCGGCCAAATCGTCCCAAAGTCCGGGTATCGAGATGATCAAAGTGGGGGTGCGAAAGCAGGATGAGATCGATTTTCGGAAGCTCGCGAAACGAGAGAGCAGGTTGGGTCAGGCGTTTCGGACCGATGGTGAAAAAAGGAAACCGGGTGCCAATGCGAGGGAAGAGGACCGGTCGGTAAGACTGGTCACTCCGAAAAAGTTAATGAGGACGGTGGAGTGACCGAACCAGGACGCGGTCAGGCGATCGGCTGCCCATTCGTTAGGGCGAGGTTGGGCGAAGGCCGGCGGGATCGCCCGCCAGCTTGCTACGGTCCATTCGTGCCAGAGGTGCGCGAGCCAGCCGCGTGAATTCAAAACGGTCGTCGACGACATTCTTCAACCGCAGCGCGACAAGGTTTCCATGCCCGATGGCAAAAGCTCAGAGAAGATTACCGGTAACCACGATCTTTTGGTCCGCTTGAAACGTCATACTGTTCAAGAGATCGTTGTTACCACTGATCACCGGCATTCCGTTGCCGCCGGAACCGAGAGTGTCATCGAGAC
>JBPCLK010000175.1:0-7863 GCA_051003355.1 Chthoniobacterales bacterium
GAGGAGCGGTGTTTGGGTTGTTCATGCGGCTCCGGCATCTCACAAGTTCGCTTGAACATATAGAATCTTCAAATCGGAAAATCGGGTGGACCTGGGTGGAGCGACACTCTGTCGAACAAGGGCACGAACAAAAAAAACCAGATAAGGGGCGCCCCCCTGGCTCGACGGAGTCTCGCTCCACCAAGCTTGGGGTCCGGAAGGAGTAGGGTCCTGTGCTCGACGGGGTTTCGCTCCTTCAATAGGACCTTTCCTTAAAGGCTGACGAATAGAGCGCCTTATTTGGGTTTTGTTCTGCGAAATCGAGCAGCTATTCGTCCGGTCCGGATGCAATCGAAAAATCATGCATTTCGGGAAGACGGAAATTTTACCAACGTGGGAGGGCCTTTGCGCCCCCGATAAGCGTCGCAAGCACGCTTCCGCCCTCTCCTGCCGCGAGGATCGCGGCACCAAGGCGGCTCCCACATTCATGCGCCTAACGATCTTGCCGGGGGCCGATTGCCGGGTAAAGCTATTCGTTCCATCGCGCGCCATGGAGGGGTGGTCGAGTGGTTGATGGCTCCGGTCTTGAAAACCGGCAGGGCGCAAGCCCTCGTGGGTTCGAATCCCACCCCCTCCGTCTTCTTGCCGCTTGTGCTTCTCTTTCGGAAGCGGCACTATCTTACGCAAGATCCATTATTTCCCCTTATGCTTCGACATCTTCTCCTCGGGCTGACGCCGCGCCCTTTTACAAAAGCGGTCCAGCGCAGATCGAAATGGCCGCTTCTGGCGATCCTGGGGCTGCTTCCCACTCTTTGCCAAGCCGGCGGTCTTGGGCATTTCGAAAGCACGGAGAAAATGATCAGCGCTCGTGATCGCCACACGGCGACTTTATTGTCCGACGGCCGGGTGCTCGCGGTGGGCGGTGTGGACAATTTTAGCGCGCAAACTGCGGAGGGGGCGGAAACTTATGATCCGACTACCGACGCCTGGAGCGCGACGGGCAGCCTGATCACTGGACGTTTTTCACATTCGGCGACTCTGCTGGCTGGAGGAATGGTGCTGGTCGCCGGAGGCGAGACGACCGGTTTCGTCACGACTGATTCCACGGAGCTCTTCGATGCCGCGACCGGGACTTGGACTACCACTGGCAGTCTCAACCGCGCGCGACTCTCGCCTACGGCGACGTTACTGAGCGATGGTCGAGTGCTGGTGGCGGCCGGTTCCTACGACGTTTTGGGTTATGGCGGTTTCTCCCTGGCCTCGGCAGAAATATATGATCCGGCCAGCGGCGCCTGGACGACGACCGGTAGCCTGAAGACCTCTCGTGATCGTCACAGTGCCACGTTATTGCCTAACGGGAAGGTGATGGTGGCGGGAGGATTAAATTACAGCACTGGCCTGAGTGAAGGTCCGTTGGCGAGCGTGGAAATCTATGGTCCGGCCACGGGACAATGGGTGGTCGCGACCAGTCTGGCCACGCCGCGCTCGAGTCATACGGCTACGCTTCTGCCCGACGGTAAGGTGCTAGTCGCTGGCGGTTACAATACCAGCGGTTATCTGGCCAGCGCTGAACTATATGACCCAGCGACTGGAGTCTGGACCGAAACCGGAAGTCTTCAAACCGCGCGCGGCGATCATACCGCGAATCTGCTCGAGAGCGGTCAGGTGTTGGTGACGGGCGGGAACGGCGCGAACGGTGTTCTCGCCAGCGCGGAAATTTACAATCCAAGCAGCGGCACCTGGAGCGCCACGGACAGCCTCGCGATCGCACGTTTTGCCCATACAGCCACCCTGTTAGCCGATGGCAGAGTGCTCATCGCTGGGGGACGTAAAAATAATGATTCCAACGATGCGTTGGCCAGCGCGGAACTTTACGTTCGGTCAGGCGAGCTGAAGAACATTTCCACCCGTTTGGACATTCAGACTGGCGATAACGTGATGATTGGCGGTTTCATTATTTCCGGTTCCGAACCGGAGACCGTGATCGTGCGCGGAATCGGGCCGTCCTTGCCACTGTCCGGTGCGCTGTCTGATCCGGAGATAGAGTTGTACGATTCCTCCGGCGCCCTCGTCGCGACTAACGATAAATGGTTGGACGACCTCAATCACGCCAAAGTGGTCGCAGCAGGCCTGGGCTTGTCTAACGAACTAGAGTCGGCCGTTTGGCGCACCCTTGAGCCAGGGGCTTACACGGTGATCATGCAAGGCCACCCGCAGGAGACCGGCATCGGTTTGTTGGAAGTCTACCAAATCAGTGAGGGAGCGGACGGAAGCATGGTCAACATCTCGACCCGCGGCCTGGTCCAGAGCGGTGACAACGTCCTCATCGGCGGTTTGATCATCGCGGGAGGCACCGGCGACGGTTCCGCGCATGTCCTGGTGCGTGCACTTGGTCCCTCGCTGCCGGTCACTGGCCAGCTGAGCAATCCAACGCTGGAATTATACGACGGCGACGGGACGCTTCTTGACTCCAACGACGATTGGAAGGTGCGATCAGACGGCAGCAGTCAACAAGCAGAGATTGAAGCCACCAAAATCGTGCCCACCGATGACTCGGAAGCGGCTCTGGTCGAAACGCTGCCGCCCGGCAGCTACACGGCGGTCGTGCGCGGCAAGAGTAACGGCGCCGGAGTGGCGTTGGTCGAGATTTACAATCTCGCTAAGTAGCCTTGGTCTAACGAACGTAGTGGCGTCGCCGAAAGCCGGCTTTCCTAGCCAGCCCCTCTCGCGAGGGGCGGCGGTCGCCAGCGCGCGCAGAGCCAGGCGCAGAAAAGGCCGAGCACTGCTGCGCAAACGACGTCGGACAGATAGTGCGCCGCGACATACATGCGGGAAACCGCGATGAGCAGGGGAATCGGGGAGAGGGCCAGCGCCAGACGCCGATTGGCGAAGAAGAGGACGCCGAAAAAAGCGGTCGTGGCAGCGGTATGGCCGCTGGGAAAGGAATTGTATTTGGAGCTGAGACGCGGGCCGTTCCAGCCAAGTTCCTGTTTCACGGACGGTCGCGCACGACCGGTGGCGATCTTCACCCCGCGCGCCACGAGGCCGGCGAAAGCGCAGGCGATAATCATGGTGATGCCGATCTGCACCCAGCGTTTTTGGCCGCGCAGCTTCGCGACGGCGACGATCAACAAGCCCGCGATGACATGTTCCGGCCAATCCCCATAACGGCTGATGTTGCGCATGATCTGCCGGATGGAGCGGTTGGAATGCTCGACCACCCAGGCGCGGACAAAAGGGTCAAAATAGAAGGCCGCGGCGATGGCGTAGCACGCCAAAAGAATGAGGAGCAACCATTTCCAAGCCGGCGCGATTTTGTGCATCGTGAAAATTGCCGGTTGTTTTTCGGCCTGTGCCATCTTTGAATCGCTCTCTTGCAACCTGCAACTCGCAATTTCGTGGCGCTCTTCTGCGGGTGTCTGATTTTCCATCTCGCCGGCAGCTGGCTGGTCCCACTGGTGGATCGTGATGAGCCGCGTTTTGCCGAGGCATCGCGGGAGATGATCGAGCGAGCGGATTATGTTGTGCCTTATTTCAACGATCGCTTTCGCTTCGATAAACCGCCCCTGACCTATTGGTTCCAGGTGGCGAGTTTCAAGGTCTTCGGTGAGAATCCCTTCGCCGCGCGTTTCCCGTCGGCCCTGGCGGCGGCTCTCACGGCGCTCGTGCTTTACGCCTGGGGGAGTCGGCTCGGTTTCACGCGGGCTGGACTCTGGTCCGCGATTATTTTCACCCTCTGCCTGCAAACGTTTGTGCACGCCAAGGCTGCGGTGGCCGATATGTGGCTGGTCCTCTTCATGGCCCTGGCCCATTGGGCCGGGTGGGAAATGTTGCGCGATCGTTTTGGCGGGACGTGGCGCAGCGTAGTCGTTAGGCCAGGGGGCCTGCGAGGATGGTGGTGGCTGTTTTATTTGTCACTGGCGCTCGCCTTTCTGGCCAAGGGTCCGATCGGGTGGATTCCGTTAGGCACGGTGCTTGGCTTTCGATTTTTCCGACCAGTCAGCGGGTTGAGCCGGCGCTTTCTTTTTGGGCGGGGACTGCTGCTGATGCTCGTTTTGGTGGGGCTCTGGGGAATTCCCGCGGTCCTTCGCACGGACGGGGAATTTCTGAAGATCGGCCTCGGCCGGCATGTGGTGGGGCGATCGTTTGGCGCCATGCAGGGCCATGGCGGCAGTTCGGTGTGGGGGACGGTCGCTTCTCTGCCTTTCTATTTTGTGACCATCTTTTTTACTTTTGCCCCGTGGTCTTGGAAGCTGCCGTGGCTGACGCGCCGTCTGTGGCGACGACGCGATGACTTCGATCTGTTCCTGATCGTCGGGTGCGGGCTGGTGATGATCATCTTCACCATCGTGAAGACCAAATTGCCCCACTATATTCTGCCGGCGTTTCCTCTTTTGGCGCTCCTGTTGTCCCGTCATTGGCTCGAGTCCGGCGCGACGGAAAGGACCTTGCGCCGCTGGTCGCTGGCGACCGCGGGAGTCTTCCTCGCCATTTCATTAATCGGCTTCCCGCTCATCGCGCCGCTCTTTCCCTCCAGCGTTCTCTTCGGAAAAGCCGAGCCTTATCTCCAGCCCGAAATGGACTTTGCCGCCTACGAGTTTGATGCGCCGAGTCTGGTCTGGAATTTCCGCGGCCGAGTCCATGGTTTTCTGATCTACAACCGGAAAGATGGCCGTGATGTGGGTCCCTTGCGGCCCGAGCAGATGCCGGCCTTCCTGGCCAGCCCTGGTCCACATTTCGTGGTTTTGCCGACGGTGGACGCGGATCGACTTTACCCGAAGCTGCCGCTTGGTTATCGGAAGTTTTCGACGGAAGGATTTGATATCGCGAAAGCCCGGCGCCTTGACCTGACCTTGATAATGAAAAACACATGATCACTTTTCTACATGGTCGCCTAACAAGCGCGCTACCAACCCAGGCCATCGTGGATGTGGGTGGGGTGGGCTACGAGGTTTTCATCCCGCTTTCGAGTTATGACAAGCTGCCCGCGCCGGGCGAAGCGGTGCAGATTTTGACTCACCTTCATGTGCGGGAGGATGCGCAGATTCTCTACGGTTTCATGACGGCGGCCGAGCGGGACTTGTTTCGGCTCCTGGTCAATCACGTGAGCGGGATCGGGCCCAAGCTGGCGCTCGCCGTCCTGAGCGGGATGAGTGTCAGTTACTTTAAGAGTGCGGTGGTGAATTCGGACGTGGCTTCGCTTTCGAAGATCAGCGGGCTGGGGAAGAAAACGGCCGAGCGAATCGTGCTCGAATTGAAGGATAAACTAGGCGTAGCGGCAGCGTGGGAAGCGGCGAGCGGCGCGCAAGCACCGACGGCCGAGCAAGAGCAGGCCAATGAAGCGGTGCTCGCCCTCATTTCGCTGGGTTACAAGCAGGTTGACGCGCACAAAGCAGTGCGTCACGTCCAGCAAACCGAGGGGGAAGCGAAGAGCGCGGAAGATCTGGTCAAGCTGACTTTGAAGAAGCTTGCCTCTGGAAGATAAGAATTTCTTATATAGCTATTTAGCCAAGTTTAACACGTCGAAACCGGGTTTAGACGTGACAGCTGAAATTCTATTCGTTTTTGCGGAAATTCTGGGTTGGCAAGGCTTGGTTTGCGGGTAGGCTCAGGCGCACGGCCATTACTCTCTCATCTCGGGGCGTGGCTTTTTGAAGCACCAGGTTGCCCTGGATTTCTCGTGCAAAATGAGGTCGCCCCGGAGCCCGGAAGGTGACCGCTACAATCGCCGGTGCGGCTGTCGCGGCAGGAGTCTTGTCGTCTCATATGAGGGGGCGGGACGCGCAGTATCAATAAACAACAAGAAAGAAGGAAACACCCTAAACAATGTCCAATCTCACGAAGTCCACTCTGGTAAGCGGAGCGCTTGCCTTCATGGTCCTACTCGCTTCTCAGGCGACGGGTGCACAAAGCGCCTCGGATAGACGACCGCGACCCACCCCGACGCCGACCGCCAAACCGACGCCAACCCCCAAACCGACGCCGACCCCCAAGCCCGGCGCGGTCAAAGTTCCTCACGGGATCGCCATGCTGCTCGATAGCGACCAGGTGATCAGCGAGACACTGTTTACTTACGCGGGGATCGATGTGATCCGGATGAGGACGTCGTGGGATACGATTCAGAAGAACGAATCGAGTTATGACTGGACGGCGATCGATGCCGCTCGTGGCTATGCGGCCAAGAACGGTCGGCAGCTTATCATTTCGGTCGTGATGTGTGCGGGTGCTCCGCAGTTTGTCTATGACGCAGGGGCAAAAGCGATCACGCTGACCTCCACCGATATGGCCACCAAGATGCCGCTTCCGTGGGATCCCATCATGCTGGCGAAAGAGACGAACTTTATCAATGCCATGGCTGCGCACATTGATGGCGACCCGGCCGTGACCGCCATCGTGATGGGTGGGCTGGGCATCGTGATCGAGGGCTACATTGGCAAGACCTCCCAGGAAATCTCCCAGTTAAATGCCAATGGCGGTCTCCCAGCTTACGTCACGGGCGCGAAAAAATTGATCGACGTCTATGCGGGTGCTTTTAAGCAGACGCCTTTCATCTACACCGCCGCCAAACCCTACTCGGCCAGCGGCGGACAGGATGAGATGAACGAGATCGGTGACTACGGTGCGACCACCTATTCGGGCCGGTTCGGGATTATGAACGCTCAATTGAAAGCGACCTCCACCGCGCTCAAGGGGAGCTCGAACTCCTTGATCGAGGTTTATCATGCGTCCAATCCCACCGGGTTCCAATGCCTCACCAGTGTCAATGGCTTTGGCGGTCACGATCTCGGCGGAACGTTGCAGCAGGCCCTGCAAGCTGCGGTTAATATCGGCCCGCCCAACTGGATCGAAGTTTATCAGACCGACGCGAAAGATTCGAAAAATGTCGCGCTCTTCCAGTCCATAGAACCGCAGCTGACCAAGTAACGTCAGAGCGTCGCCTAACGAGCAGCCGGTCTGGAAGCAGTCCGTTCGCGTGGTCGATGGCCGACGATGCGCTGGTAGGAATCAGGATCAGTCGCGCCTTCTGTGATGAGCAGAAGTGCGCGACTTTCCCTTCCGATTCCGAGCGCGGTCCGGTGATCTTTCGGGCCGTGGAGTAAGGCAAGCAATCCCGCCAAACCGGCGGCGCCCGTTTCGCCGGCCACGACACCGACCTTTTGCAGAGAACGCATGGCTTCGCATGCCCGGTTGTCGCTCACTGCGATGAAGGCATCGATCCCTCGGGCAACGATCGGCCAGGCGACGAGCGACGGCCGGCCACAGTTCAATCCCGCCATGATCGAGTCGTGTGGTCCGGGCACCGTGATGATTTCGTCCTGCCGCATTGATTCGAGACCGCAGGCCGCTCGAAGCGGTTCGACGCCAAGGATCCGGGGCCGCGCTCCGCGCCAGGCGTGCCTAACGAGTGCAGCGGCGAGCGCGCCGACGCCAAACTGGATGGCAACCAGATCCGGAGCCTTCTCTCCCCGACGCGCAAGTTCGTCATCTATCTCGGCGAAAATGGTCGAATAGCCTGCGGCGACCCAACGCGGAATCTTTTCGTAGCCCGGCCAGGACGTATCGGAAATCACCAGGCAACGTTCGTTCGCATCCTGCGCCGCCCGGGCCACCGCGTCGTCGTAGGTGCCGTGGACGATTTCCACCTGCGCGCCCTCGCTGGCTATACCGTCAATTCGCGCCTGGGCAGTCCCAGCGGGAACATAGATTTTAGCGTCGAGGCCGAAGAGCGCGGCGACGTAGGCCACGGCACGGCCGTGGTTTCCATCGGCTGCCGTCAAGAGGGTGAGCGGTCGCAAGGGCACGAGACGCTGGATCAGTTCATCAGCGTTTGCCACGGCTCGAAGGAGCGGCCGTTCCGTTCCTGCAGGACGCGATAGATAGCCC
>JBPCLK010000176.1:0-8481 GCA_051003355.1 Chthoniobacterales bacterium
GCTGATGGCCGATTAAAAAGACAACCTCCGCCTGCGGTTTCCCGAGGCGGTGGCGTAATTTCTCGTGGTCGACTAAGCGTTGGGCGCCGCTTATCGGCGCCCGCTAGTTACCAGATATTCGCGCGCTCGTTGGCTGGGCGCATCATCTTGCTGTCGTCCGGCAGGTCGAACGCTTTCTGGAACTCGGGCATGTTCGAAAGCGGACCGATCGTGCGAAAACGCCCAGGTGAATGCGGGTCGGTGTTCAAGCGCAACTTGGTTTCTTCATCGCGCTGATTGGCGCGCCAAATCTGCGCCCAAGCCAGGAAGAAACGCTGGTCAGGCGTCATACCATCAATCTTCTTATCGGCTGCTTCTGGATTTTTCGACTGTGCCTTCTTGAAAGCCGCGTAGGCGATCTTAAGACCACCGATGTCGGCGATATTCTCGCCCTGAGTCATTTCGCCGTTAATGTGCTGACCCTTGAGCGGCTCATAGCTAGCGTATTGTGCGATGATCGCTTTAGCCCGCGTGTCATAGGCTTTCGATGAAGCGGGTGTCCACCAGTCACGCAGATTGCCCGTGGCATCATACTGCCGCCCCTGGTCGTCAAAACCATGTGTCATCTCGTGACCAATGACGGCACCGATACCGCCGTAGTTGACCGCGTCGTCTGCGTCCGGATCGAAAAACGGCGGCTGCAGAATACCCGCCGGGAAGACGATCTCGTTCAGATTAGGATTGTAGTAGGCATTCACAGTGGGCGGACTCATCCCCCACTCGCTGGGATCGACAGGCTTACCGATTTTCGTCATCTCACGGCCCACCTCGAACTTCTCGCTCCGCAGCACGTTCTGCACATAAGGCCCACGATCGATCTTGAGAGTCGAGTAGTCCCGCCATTTATCGGGATAACCAATCTTGACCGTGAAGGCGGCCAGCTTCTTGAGTGCCTCCTTTTTCGTTGTCTCATCCATCCAGTCGTTAGACTTAATGCGGTCGGACAACGCCTCCTTGAGGTTATTGACCATTTCCAAAGCCCGCTTTTTCGCCTCAGGAGGAAAATGATCTGCCACATAGAGCCGGCCTAACGCTTCCCCGATCTCGTTATCGATCGTAGAAACAACGCGTTTCCACCGCGGTTTCAGCTTTTCGGTGCCGGTCAGCGTCTTGCCATAGAAGGCAAAGTTCTCCGCGACGACGTCTTCTGAAAGTGTGGGCGCGGTGTCGTGAATCAGGTGCCAGCGAAGATAAGTCTTCCAGTCGTCGAGTGAAACGGTCTTATACACCTCGTTAGCGGCCTTGAAAAAGTCCGGCTGACCCACATTAATCTCGCCTGGGACAGGCAACTGGAGTTGCTGAAAGTAAGTCTCCCATTTAAAATCAGGGGTAAGCTTTTGCAGGTCGGCCTGCGACATCTTGTTGTAGTTCTTCTGCGGGTCGCGCAGTTCCACACGAGTCCGGGCCGGTTTCGCGAGCGAGGTTTCAATCTCCATGACCGTCTTGGCATGGGCTGCAGCTGCCTCGGGCGCATCGCCCAGCAGCGTAAACATCTTGGTCACATGAGCGACATACTCATCGCGGAGCTTCTTCGAGGCCTCATCATCCTTGGTGTAGTAATCGCGGTCGGGTAACCCGAGGCCGCCTTGGAAAGCCTGGGCAATAACCATGGTGCTATTCTTATCATCCTGCCCCGAGGTGAACCCAAAGAGCGCTCCCACGCCCATGCTGTGGAGACGACCAATTTCCTTGGTCAGCGAAGGCGAATCCTTGATGGCATCGATCCGACTTAACTCGTCGTGCAGCGGCTGGAGTTTCAGCTGATCAATCGCTTCCACGTTCATCCCGCTGGTATAGAAGTCACCGACCTTCTCCAGCTCGGACTCTGATGCAGCTTCGATCTTCGATTTTCCCTCGTCCTCTTTCGCCAGCTTGCCCGCTTTCTCCGCGATCTCGTGGAGGGCGTCGTTATTCTTCTCGCCCAACTCGTTAAAACTACCCCAGCGCGAATACTCTGGCGGGATCGGATTTTTCTTCAGCCAACCGCCATTGGCGTACTCGTAAAAGTCGTCACCCGGCTTGACCGAGGTATCCAAATTCTTCGGATCCAAAGGCGGCGGATTTTTATCGATCTGCGGTGGCGCGGCCTCGGACAAAGCCGCAGAAGGCACCCCAGCCGCTGGAGGCGGGTTTTGCGCGCTGGGCGGCTGCTCCGGTTTGTGGATGGTAGGTGGCAGCGAAGCGCCGGGCGCGGGAGAATGTCCCGGCTCGGATTGCGCATGCAGGGTAATAGAGCAAAGCAGAGAAACGACGGTGAAGCTGGCGATCTTGATCATGGACGTATGACATTAGAGCGGGGTGCCACAGAAGCGCAAATGCGGGGAAAATGACTCCCGCCGGGTGCCCACCGCTACGATAGGAAATCTCACTCGAGACTGCGCAGCAGCTTGCTGAGGTAATTCGGCAGGCAAGCCGCAACCCTGCCCTCGTTAGCGATTCATCAGAATTAAAATAAACAACCTCGCGAACGATTATGGGCTAAAGCTGCTCGATTTTGTAACCGCGTTTTGCCAGTAGCTCGCGGATATTGTTAGGCCCACAAAAATGTCCGGTGCCGACCACGATCGCGGTTGGGATCCCCGATTTGATGGCACCGTCGATCTTTGGAATCCAGCGGAGGTTTCGATAGTCCAGCAGTCGCAGTTCCGCGCCTAGATTTTGCTCGCGCTCGCGCGTCATCGACGCCTCCATGGGGGCCAAATCTCCGTGTTTCCAACCCGCGCGGGTCGCATTGAAATCATCCCGCCGTTTATCCCCGCGAACCAGGGCGTCGAGCAGGATGAGTTCCGAGTCGATGTCGGCCAGTCCCCGCAGGACATCGACATGTTGCTCGAAAGACTCAAGGCCTCCACGTTCTTTGCCCATGCGCGCTGCCTGATAGCTGAAGTGACGGTCCACACCGTAACGATTGGAGACATCGCTATAACCATGAATCCCCCAGATGTAATAAGCGATCGCCCAAGGCCGCAGTTCCTGTAACCCGTTCAGATGTCGGTCGCCAACTCGCAATCCTTTCCCCAAGGCATTCGACTCGCGAAACCGCTTCTGCAAGAAGGCCCAGGTCTGAGGGTGGATGTGCTTGCGGATATCGTCTCCGTTGCGATAGGCCGCGGCGTTGGCAAAAGACTTCCCGAATTTATCATCCGGGTCGATCGGACTGATCTCGAAATAGAACCGCTGACACTCGCGCAATGCCTGATCGTAGGCTTTGGGCAACGGATAGTCCTTTCCGCTCAAAGAATGGATTGTCCCAACGAGGTAAAAGGGCGCCGGCGCGTTCGTCACTCGCCAGACGCAGGCGGTCGCACCCTGAAGCCCGGCGGAGATTAAAACAGGAAGGGTCAGGAAAACCCAGACCACGATGGAGAAACGAGAGGAACTCTTTTTAAACATGGCGCGCTGCTTATCAATTTTGCCCCCACCTTGTCAACGCTGTTTGCACGGCCGGGCAGGCAAGAGAACCTTGAACCTGTTTCATGCCGCAGAACGAACATCGAAATCGCGGGCGTCTGCAGATTAGCCCTGCGCTGGGAGAGGTTCGCGAGATCTACGCTGCGCTCGCAGAACGCCCCCTCGAGAGGAACTGTCTGCGGCGAACCGAATGCTGCCAGTTCAAGCTGACTGGTCTGACCCCTTACCTGACAAAAGGCGAAGCCTTCCTGGCGGCGCAGGCTTGGAGGGCCAGTGGTCGCAAGACACTTCCCGAAGAGTCCCACGGGGCCTGTCCCATGTTAGATGGGAGCTCGGGGCGGTGCTTGATTTATGCGGACCGACCTTTCGGCTGTCGGACACACTTCTGCGCGGCCGCGGGTGGGCCGATGGCGCGCCGCGAGGTGCTCGATCTCATCCGGCGCCTGGAAACGGTGGACGCGCAGCTTGGCGGAGAGGGTGCGCGCAAACTTCCGGCGGCCGTGAGCGACGCCTTGCGCGAACTTGCCTAACGAACCTTAGTGAGCCGCAATCGGACCTTTCGCCTTTCGCACCTTCTTGAAAAAGAACACCAACGGCATCGTGACCAGGCAAAGAATCCCGAAGAGCCGAAAATTGTGCGCGTAGGTCACGAGAAGTGACTGCTGCCCCAGAATCCCGTAAAGGATCTGCGGCGCCTGATGCGCCGCGGTCCAGGCATCCTCCCGGCCGGCCAGTCCTTGTTGAATCGCTGCTAGTTTCTGTTGATAGACTGGACTGTATTGGGAAAAATGACCGACGAAGGTTGCCTGATTACTCTGCGCCCCGCGTGCTACCAGAGTCGTTAGGCCGGCGATGCCCACGCTCCCGCCCAGGTTGCGCATGAGGTTGAAAAGCCCGCTGGCGTTTCCGATTTGATCCTGCTGCAGCGTCCCCATGCTCGAGGTCGCCAACGGCACAAAGATAAAGCTGATCGAGATGCCGCTGAGAATGACTGGCCAGACGATACTGCTCATGCCGATGCTCAGGTTGATCCGGCCGAAGAGGAAGGATGAATAGGCCAGGCCGAGAAATCCGCAGGCGATCAGGATCCGGTTGCTAACTTTGCCTACCAATCGACCGACCACGATGGTGGCGAGGAAAGCACCTACCCCTCTCGGGCTCAGAGCCAGCCCGGCGTCCAGCGCGGTGTAATGGAGCAAGTTCTGCATGAAAAGCGGTAGCACCGCGGTCGTTCCGTAGAGCAGCGCGCCGAGAATTCCGATCAACACACAGCCGACCGCGAGGTTGCGGTTTTTTAAGACCCGCAGATCGACCAGCGGTTGCTCGGCCGTCAATTCCCGCACCACGAAAGCGCCGAAGGCAATGACGGAGATCGCGAGACACCAGGCAATCGTGTGCGAACCGAACCAATCCAGTTCCTGCCCCTTATCCAGCACGAACTGAAGAGTGGCCAGCCAGATGGCGAGGAAACCAAAGCCCAGGTAGTCGATGTTACTGGCGCTCACCCGTTTCAGGTAAGGCGGATCTTCGATGAAACTGTTTACCATCAGCCAGGCAATCAGGCCGATGGGCAGGTTGATATAAAAGACCCAGCGCCAGCTGTAATTGTCGGTAATCCATCCGCCTAACGTTGGTCCGAGAATCGGCGCTACCACCACCCCCATGGCAAAGACCGCCATGGCCGCGCCGCGCCTGGCCGGCGGGAAGCTCTCGAGTAAAACCGCCTGTGAAATCGGTTGCAGCGCCCCGCCCGCGGCCCCTTGCAGAACGCGGGCGATGACCAAAAAGCCGAGGCTGGTGGCCGCTCCACACAGCGCGGAGGCAAAAGTGAAAAGCATGATGCAGGTGACGAGAAACCTCTTGCGGCCGAACAGATTTCCGAGCCAATTGGTGGCCGGAAGAATAATGGCGTTGGCCACGAGATAACTGGTCAGAACCCAGGTCGCTTCATCAGTGGTAGCGGAGAGGTTTCCGGCGATATGGGGCAGCGAGACGTTCGCCACCGAAGTGTCCAGCACCTCCATGAAGGTCGCCAGCATGACCGAGGCAGCGATGAGCCACGGGTTGTAACTCGGCTTCCAGGCGGAAGCGTCAGGCGTCTCCGAAGCGGCCACGATCTTGCCTAACGCTTTCTTATCTTGCCTAACCAGAAGATGGTCGCTCCGGCGACGAGCAGCGCAGCCACAGAGGCCACGATGATAGCCGTCACCGCCGGTCCGAAGGCAGCTTTCACTTTCACATCCGGCACGGCGGACATGCCCGGGCCCAGCACCTGCTGGACGCCGGGCTGTTCATCCAGCGAAATTTTTACCGGCACTCGCTGCACCACCTTGACGAAATTGCCCGTCGCATTCTCCGGCGGGAGCAAACTGAAACGCGCGCCGCTGCCGGCCTGAATGCTGTCCACGTGGCCGCGCAATGGTCGTGCAGGATAGGCATCCACCTCGACTACGGCAGGCTGGCTCGGGCGCATGTCGGTCAGCTGTGTTTCCTTGAAATTCGCCACCACCCAAACGTGCGCCGCCACGACGGCAAAAAGCGGCTGGCCAACCTGGACATAGCTACCGGGTTCGATGGATTTATTAGTTACTCGGCCAGCTTCCGGAGCGGTGATCCTGGTGTAGGATTTCTGCAGCTCCGTTTGTCTTAGGTCTGCTGCCGCCTGGTCTACTTCGGCGGCAGCCGCTCCTGCTTGAGCGCGCGCGGAGCCTGCCTGCTTTTTCCCTTCTTCAGCGAAAGCCGCCGCAGCCTGGAGCTGCTTCTTCTTCGACTCGAGGGTGGCTTCGGAAGAAGTCGTATCGCTTTGCGAATGTTGAAAATCCTGCTTCGAAATCGCGCCGCTGGCGATCAGCCCACGGTTTCTCTCCAGGTCGCCCCGAACCTTATTGGTCTCGGCCGTCGCCGCGTCGGTGCTGGCTTGCGCGGAAGCGTAGGCAGCGAGGAGAGTCCGCACATGAGCTTCAGCTTGCTCGGCCGACATCTTTGCGTTTTCCGAGTGCGCCTTGGCCACGTCGAGCGCGGCGCGTTTTTGGGCGAGCGCCGCGTTGACGTCCTGAGGGTCGATCTCCAGGAGTAATTCTCCCTTTTTGACCGACTGATTGTCTTGCACCGCGACGGTCGCAATCCGCCCCGCGATCTTCGGCGCGATGCTGACGATGTGGGCATCGATGAACGCGTCATCGGTGCTCTCATGGGTGAGCGAATGGAAAAAAATGGTGGACGCATAAACGATCGCCATGACGATGACAATCGCCGCCGCGATCACGACGCCTGGGCGCCTGACGAGCGGCGGCTTGGTTTTCTGGGACTTCGAAAGATCGTCGTCGGTAAATTCGCTCGTGACGTCGTGACGATCCGGCAGGACCGCCCTCCGCGGAGCAGTTTCTTGTTCGAGAACAGGCATGGTAATTCGTTAGGTTGTGCTCCGCAGACCGGCGGCGCAGAAATTGATGATGCGGGGGAGAACGGCCGCGCAGTTGGTCAGGCGGCAACGGCCTCCGGAGGAGAACTCGAGAACCCGGGAATGGGCCACGGCATGCAGAAAAGCGCCGTAGGCCAAATGGAGCCTCCAATGTGCTTCGACTTCCGAAAGCTCCGGAAGACTGCGGCGCAAGGCGCGGTGGAAACGACGCGTTTTCTCGGCGAATTCCTTTTGCACCAGAGGCTTCAGGAAGTCGCCGGGCTCAGCCAGACACAAGGCGAGCAGGCGCAGAAAGTCGCGGCCGCCCTTGGCCGGCTTGGCAATCAGCTCCAAGAGCGGACGGAAGAGTGCCTCGAGAATCTTCTCCACCGGAACTGGGGTCGCCCCCGCTTCGGCTTCAAAGCGATCGAGCAAGGCCAGGCGCGCTTCGTTCAGGGGCTTCATGCGCCGGTTCAGCATGGCGATGATGAGCGCGTCCTTGGTGGCAAAGTGATAATTGACCGCGGCCAGATTCACTTTGGCCGCCGCGGTGATGGCGCGAAGAGAGGCTGCTTCGAATCCGCGCGCCGCCACCAACCGCTCGGTCGCATCGAGGAGGGCGACTTTAGTGGCGTGAATATCTTCCGACATGCCATCATTTTAATTCAAACGTTTGTTTGAATCAAGCCGGAGATTTCAGGAAAGTTCTGCATCTTCCGATGCCCGTTCTAGGCTACCTTGCGGTTAGCGCTCCTGGCGGATTTCTTCGCCCGCTTCTTCTTGCCAATCTGTGATTGCGCGAGGCTCTCCTGCAAAACCGCCACCAGGTCGATCACCTTCGATGACGTGGGCTTCTTCTCTCTTGGCTTCCCCTCGATCTCCTTGCCGCCCGCTTCTACCTTTTCCTCGATCACCTCAAGAAGCGCGTCGCGGTAGTCATCCTTATACTTCGTCGGATCCCATTTCGTTGTCATGCTTTCGACTAGCGCCTTGGCCATGTCGACTTCACGTTTTCCAGGCTCGAGCTTTTTTGGAACATTCAGCTTCTCGGCCTCCGAAAGTTCCTCCGAGAAATGCATTAGTTCGAGCACCAGCGCGTGCTTGAGCGGCTTGACGCCGGCGAGGTACTGTCGCGTTTTGATGATGACCTTCGCGATTCCGACCTTTTTCGTTTTCTCCAAGGTCTCGCGCAACAGCACGTAAGCCTTGTCGCCGCCCTTCTGCGGCTCGAGGTAGTACGGCTTATAGAAATACATCGGATCGATTTCCTCCAGATCCACGAAATCCTGAATCTCGACGGTCTGCGTGGCCTCCAAATCGACTCGCTGAAAATCCTTCTCGTTCAGCACCACGAACTTTCCCTTTTCGTACTCGTAGCCCTTCACGATTTTTTCCCACGGAACCTCTTTTCCGTCCTTCTCGGCCACTCTCTTGTAGTTGACTGGACTGAGATCCGCCTCGCGCAGGAGCCGAAATTTAAGGTCTTCCCGCCGCGTGGCTGGATAGAGAGCGATGGGAATATTGACGAGACCGAAGCTGATACTGCCTTTCCAAATAGCGCGCATGGCAAAATGCAATCGCAGGCCGGGCCGGACTTGCGCCCCTGTCGCCGTTTCCGGGCGCGAGTTGAG
>JBPCLK010000177.1:0-4308 GCA_051003355.1 Chthoniobacterales bacterium
ACCGCGCCGCTGCACAGGTAGCAGGGCATGAGGGTGGAATAGAGAACGGTCCCGCGAAAACTTCCGATGCGTCCGGCGTGGCGCAGGCAATCGATCTCGGCATGCGTGACTGGGTCGCCCTCCTGCACGCGTTTGTTATGGCCGACCGCGAGCAGTTCACCGTCCCGCGCCAAGGCAGAACCAATCGGGATGCCGCCTTCATTCAGACTCTTGCGGGCTTGCGCCATGGCCGCCTGCATTAGTTCGTCGTCGTTCATTGGACCTCGTTAGGCGGCAGCTTACATCTTGCCTTGCGCCGGGCAATGCGCTGATGCTGCAACATGGGTCGCGTCTTTGAAGATTTTCCGGTGGGCAGTCGGTTTGTTTCCAGAAGAGAGGTCCTGACCAGGGAAGAGATCATCGCCTTTGCCCAGCGTTACGATCCGCAGCCCTTCCATCTTGGGACCGCGCTGGGCGAAAATTTGCTCGGCGGTCTGGCTGCGAGTGGCTGGCAGACCGCGGCCGTTTCCATGCGGCTCTTCATCGACATGATGCAGGTGGAGGGCGGAATCATCGGGCGGGCGCTCGATGAGTTGCGGTGGCCTCTTGCGGTTCATCCAGGCGATTCGATTCGGGTGGAAATCGAAATCATGGAGGCCCGCCTTTCCGAATCGAAACCAGGCTACGGTCTCATTCGCTATCGCAGCCTGACGCTGAATCAGGACGACAAAGTGGTGCAAAGTTTCATCGCGCTCGCGGTCCTCCGGACCCGTTCGGGCTTTTCGGAAACCATGGGCGGTGAGGGGATCGAACCCCCGACCAACACGGTGTAAACGTGCCGCTCTACCGCTGAGCTAACCGCCCTTTGCTTCGGGGGGACTCATAATTCAATCGGTCCGGCCTGTCGAAGGGAGATGCGATGCACTGGTGGCCGATCGAGGGTCAGGTTTGTCCGATCCAGGTTTTCGGCGCGACGTCTTCCCAGCGTTCGCGGGTCTCGTTGAACGTTCCTTTGCCTAACGAACCCGTCTCGAGCAGACAGACATTCTCCGCCCAGCGCCCAGGCTTGGTCGTCCATGCCATGAGGATGCCCGCAACTTGGTGAAGAGGTAAAATCGTCGCGGCGTGTGCCGACCGCCTGGCCGATCAGTTGCTCGCTCTCGCCGTAACATGCCGCGGTGTCGATGACACTGAGTTCTGCTTCGAGCGCTTTGCCTAACAATTCCGCGACGGTCTTTTCCGACACGCCCTGCATTTTGATTTCGGCTCCGCCAAATCCGAGCACGGAGACCTTCATGTCGGTATGACCGAAGTGACGCTCTTCCCTACTCGAAACGGTAAGGTTATTTCGCAGCCGTCCAACGGTCCACCCAGGCGTTCACTGTCTTATACCAGAGTTGACTGTTCTGCTGCTTGAGCACCCAATGCCCTTCGTCGGGGAAGTAGAGCATTTCCGAGGGCACGTTCAGACGTTGCAAGGTGGTGAAGAGATCGAAGCCTTGCGAGACATCGAGCCGATAATCGAGCTGGCCGTGAATGACGAGCGTCGGAGTCTTGAAGTTATCGGTGAAAAGGTGCGGCGACCATTTCCGGTAAAGATCACGACTCTTCCACGGCGGCCCGTGGAATTCCCACTCGGGAAACCAGAGCTCTTCAGTGGAACCATACGCGGCCTCGGTATTGAAAATACCGTCGTGCGATACCAGGCACTTGAAACGGTCGGTGTGCCCGAGGATCCAGTTAATCATGTAGCCCCCGTAGCTTGCGCCGAGCGCGGCTTCGCAATTCTTGTCGATGAACGGATAATTTTTCTCGGCAAAATCGAGGCCTTTCATCAGGTCCTGGTAGGGCTTGCCGCCCCAATCTCCGAGCACACCCTCGGTAAACTTTTGACCGTAACCGGTCGAACCGTGCGGGTTGATCATGACGACCACGTAGCCGCTGGCCGCGAATAGCTCGGGATTCCAGCGGAACGACCAATCATTGCCCCAGGCGCCTTCGGGTCCGCCATGAATGAGGAATTTGAGCGGATACTTTTTGCTCGCGTCGAAGTCAGGTGGCCGGACGAGAAATCCCTGGACGTCGGCATCCTCCGCACCTTTGAATTGGAAGCTTTGCAGCGGCTGGAGCGCGAACTGGGAGAGGAGAGCGGCGTTGACGGTTGTGACCGCGGCTGGCCTGCCCGGTTGCGTGACATCGAGTCGCCAGATTTCGTTAGGTGACTCAAGCGAGTTCCGGCTGAAGTAGAGGAACTTCCCTTCCGGTCCAAAGATCAGGTCATCGGCGTGCAGCCGGGCAATTTCGTTAGGCGTTTTCCCGTCGAGCGCGAGTTGGTAGATCGGTGCCTGGCCGTGGTCTTCGGCGCTGAAGAATATTTTCCGGGAGTCGCGGGCCCAGGCGAAGCTGCCCACCCAGCGATCGAATTTGTCGGTCGCGTTCTGGATTTTCCCGGAGGCACGATCGTAAAGAGCGAGGGAGATCTGGTCGCTCTCGTAGCCGTTCCGCGCCTGCGAAAGCCAGGCAATCGACTGGCCGTCCGGCGAGTAGCGCGGCGTGGTGTCGCTGCCGGGACTGGTAGAAACTTTCTGCGGCTTTCCGCCCGCGGTGGGCACGATAAAAATCTCGTTGTTCGTGCTCGTGGCTTCCACTTCATCGACGTTGCAAGTGTAGGCGACTTCCTGGCCGTCGGGCGCGACCTCGTACATGTCCGCGCCGCCTAACGAGAACGGCGGCACATCGTGGTCACCGGGTGTCAGGTCGCGTGCCGGGGCGGACGCTTCCGCGGCGCTCATGACGAAAAGGTGGCTGCGCTTGAACTCCGTGTAGCCCTTCCAATGCCGGTAGAGCAGGTGGGTGAAAATTTTAGCCTGCACCTTGTTGTCTTTCAGTTCCTGGTCGCGTTTCTGATTGCAGGCGTCGTCCGCGCAGTCGGGATATACGGAGGAGAGGAAGACGATGTTCTTGCCGTCCGGCGACCAGATCGCGCCATCCGCCCCGGTCGAAAGATTCGTGACTTGCCGGGAAGTTCCGGCGAGCGCGCCGTTTCCGGAATCGAATCCGCATATCCAAACCTGCGCCGGATCGGTCGCCTTGGAGGTGAAGATGAGTTGCTGGCCGTCGGGCGAAAAACGCGGACGTTCTTCTTCGTTAGGCGACTGGTTGAGCCGTCGCGCTTCCCCGCCTGCTGTGGCAACGATCCAAAGGTGCGATTTTTTTGAGTTCTCCGCCAGGTTCACTTCTTGCGCGGCGAAAACGATCCACTTTCCATCCGGCGAAGGGATCGGCTCGGCCAGGCGTTTCAGCTCCATCATAGCTGCGAATGTAAAAGGGCGTTTTTGGGCCCCGGCGTCGGCAGATGCGGCCGTCGTCCACGACCAGGGAGCGAGAAGGAGCGTGAGGAACAGAAGTATAGATTTCATCGTTAGGTTTTTCATTTCAATCCGCGAAAAGCTCGATCGCATCGATGAGGGAGGCGGCTACCGCTTCCTTCGAAATCCAACGCTGCAATCCGTCGGCCACATTCTCCTGGCTGCCCGGCGCCATCAGGAAAACTTCGGTTCCGTCCAAGCGCATTTTGCCGACGATCTCGAAGACTGAAGTGTCAGCGCTGATCACCGCGTAACCCTGGGACGAAATCTCCGCCACGGTCGTCGTCTGACGCGGTTGACGCACTGCCTTGAGGGCGGCGTTCATGGTGATCACTCCCTCCATCTGCTGTCCTCGCATGATCACGAATAAGGCGTCTTCAGGATAGGACGGCAGGGTGATGGCCAACTCCGGCAAGGTCATTTCCGCCGACAACCTCACGATCGCGGCGTGACGCAGTTCGCGCGCCGGCTTCATGTATTGAATGTTGGCCTGCATGGCGCTCGGCATGCGATGACCTCGGCGAGTCAACTTCAGGGTGTAGATACTTTCGTTGGAAATCATTTTTCGCACCCCGTATGCGATGGCCACCGTGATCGTCATCGGCACAATCACTCCGTAATCGAGAGTCATTTCGAAAATCATGACGATGGCCGTGATGGCCGCACCGGTCGTCCCGCCGACGATGCCCGCCATGCCTACGACCGCGAAAGCTGCCGGAGTGATCTCGGCACCCGGAAACATCTTCTGGAGCAAAATCCCGTAGGCGCTGCCGAGCGTGGCGCCGAGGAAGAGCGCAGGCGAGAAGACTCCGCCCGACGCGCCCGAGCCGAGAGTCAGCGAGGTAGCGAAGAGCTTGAGCGCAAACAAAAGCAGAAGCAGCCAAAACGAATTAAGGGTGCCGGCGAGAACGCCCTGAATCGTGGCGTAGCCGACGCCTTCGATGTGGTAGTAACCCGTCTT
>JBPCLK010000178.1:0-10709 GCA_051003355.1 Chthoniobacterales bacterium
CCCATGAAAAGCGACCCAGGCGAAGAAGAGATAGATCGAAGTATAAACGCAACCCAGCGACGCCGTCTTGGCGAAGAGGGCAAACGGAATGGCATTGCCGGCGACAATGTCGTCCACGAGGTTAAAAAGTTGGAGATCGGGAAAGGCAAGGGCGACCAAGGCGAGAAACGTCTTGGCCAACCAGCCGGCTCCGTGTTCCTGCAACCAATATTCGCGCGCTGTGGCCTGCAGGTGACCGATGAAATAAATGAAGACCATCACCACAATGGTAAAAATGTTGGAGGAGGCGAAGGTCGAGATGAAGAGCGTGAGCGCAGCGAGAAGCGCAGCTTTGAGGTAAATAATGACGATCCCCGGCAAAAGGTTCGCATTGAACGCGGAGGCCTGGAGGTTGCGAACCGATTCCTGTATTTGCTCGGGTCGCAAACCGGCAGAATCGCGCAGCGTCTCGTGGAGGAGCACATGTTCCCTGATAAAGAGGACGATGAGAAAGAGGACCGTCATCGCGACGACGCTGACGGCGAGTAGCAGAAGAACGCCGGCCAGTTTACCGATGAGATACTCGTAACGCGGCACCGGCTTGGCCAGAATGGTGTAAATCGTTCGGTCCTCGATATCGCGCGGAAGCAACTGCGCTGTCGCGACGATGGCCAGGAGCGAAGTGAAAATACTCATCGCGCCTAACGAGACGTCCTTCAGCACCTGGAACTCCTGTTGAAAACTGAGGCGCGCCATAAAGAGAGAGTTGGCGATGAGCAAAAGGGCGAAGATGAGCAGGAAGTAAAAAACCTTCAGCCGCACCAGCTCGGTGAAGGTGTTGCTCGTGAGCGCGCCGACGCGGGCTAGCGAGAAAGGACGGTGGCGGGTGTCCGTCATGCCGGGCGGGCTGATATTCACTTGCGCGAAACCGGCTTGGTCGCTTCCAAGAACAGGCCTTCCAAGGTGGTTTGCGGCTGGCGTTGTTCGACCAGGCGAGTCTCTGATTCTTCTAAAAGTGCGGTGATCTGAGCGAGGACCTGCGGAGTTGCATTTTCCAGGATCAGCTCGGTTTGATTTTCGATGGCGAGTAGATCTTCGACGCGTCCCTCGCGCACCAGAACGCCCTCCGCCAGGATGCCGACTCGATCGCAAATTTCCTGGACCTGCGCGAGGAGATGTGAGGAAAGGAGCACCGTGATGCCGCGCTTTTTTAGATCGAGAATCAAATCGCGAATCTCGCGTGAACCAGCCGGGTCGACCCCCGCCGTCGGTTCATCGAGCACGACCAGCTTCGGCTCCTGCACGAGCGCCTGGGCGAGACCGATCCGTTGCAGCATCCCTTTCGAGTAAACGGCCAGACGGCGGTCGCGCGCTTCCTCCAGACTAACGAGTTCGAGTAACTCATTGGTCCGGGCCCGCAGCCGCTGACCGCGAAGTCCGCACAGCTTTCCGTAGAAACGCAGCGTCTCCGCACCGGTCAGATATTTGTAGAAGTAAGGATTCTCAGGGAGGAAACCGACCGCTTCGCGGCTGCCCACTTCGCGGCTGTCTCGACCGAAGATTTTCGTCACGCCAGAGGTGGCGGAAACGAGGCCCAGAATAATCTTGAGCGTCGTACTCTTGCCCGATCCGTTAGGCCCGAGCAAACCGTAAACCTGACCAGGAGCTACCTCGAGTTCGAGCTGCCGGACGGCGACGACGCTGCTTCGTCGAAAAGGAATGGGGAATATCTTCGTGAGGTTCCGGACCGTGACAGCCGGCTCAATCATGACGAATCTCGAACCAGTGAGCTTGTGGAGAAGACTGCAAAACCGACTCTGTCTGCTTCCGGATATGGCCGCGCAGCTCGCTCTGGCCAATCGCCGTGACAAATTCGCGGACCTCTTCTTCCTCACCATGGGCCTGTAATTCGACCCGGCCATCGGGCAGATTGCGCACCCAACCGGTCACGTCGAAACCCTTGGCCACGTGCTTGACCGACCAGCGAAATCCGACGCCTTGGACGTTCCCTTCAAAGAAAATCTGCAATGAAATCATGACGCGACCGCAACGAAGATTTGCATCTTGCCCTGTCGGCTGGCTGACGCAAGCCAGTCGTGACGGAAAATGCCGGACGCCCGCACCAGCTCATCCAGCACGACGCAGGGAGGAGGCAGATTAGTAGCGGAACTCTGGAGCCGGACTGGCTTCGGGGAGAGGCTCCGGTGGAGCGATCAGGCGCGGATCGTCGGAGTTGAGCCCAAATTGTTCACCTGTTTCGGTGTGACTGGCGACTGTGGGTGGTAGGGGATCAGGGTCGGGCTCAGGCGGGGGCGAGAGTTTCTCAGCGACCAGGGCCGCGCCTGCGGGCCGAATATCCTCGCTGGCCACGTAACCGTTTTCACCGCCCTGCAACTGCACTTTCACGTAACCAAAAGAAGGCCGAATGACCTTCATGATTGAGTCGTGCGCAAGCTGCATGTCGGGCCCATTACCCTGTTGAGGGCCGTACTTGTAGAACGCCGCTTGATTGGAAGAAACCGCATACCACGTGTCGGTCGTTCCCGAGAGAATCTTGGGCTTATTAGTAGACGCGCAGCCGACAACCAGCAGGGCCATCGGCGCCAGCGGGAGGAGATGCCGAAGTTTCATTTGTAACAATACAAGAAACAGACTGCTGCCGGCTCGCCTTCGTCCAGCCGCACTTTGACGAAATATTGTCCGCTTTTTTCCACGGCTAATCCAGAAGCGGCTTTCGTGCCGGAATTATACTTTTCTCCGGCCACTGGCGCACCCGTTTCGTCAAAGAGCTCTAGACTCAGCTTTTTGGCCTTTTCTGTCGCGCCCACGGCAAACCAGTACTCGTTGCCGGCGTAGAGGTTGACCGCGATCAACTTACTCTCGCCGGGAGCGATGACGCCGGTCCAATGCCCGTCTCGCAATTTGAATCCGTCATTGGAGAAAGCGCCCGCCAGTTCCAAGGCGACCTGACGAGAAGCCACTTCCTGGTCGGTTTCCGCCCAGGCGCCCGCGGCGCAGAGCAGAGCGAGGCCGGCGGTTAGGCAAAAGCGAAAAGCGCGAGGCATCATGGGTCTTTCCTCTGGATCTCCTGCATCAGTTTGTCCACGTCGCTGTTCAGCTTGGTCACCTGCGCGGCTGTGAGCGTCTGGCCCAGGGGGGTGGCGACCGCTTGTTCGATGCCGGCGAGCTGCGTGTTGACGCTTTTCACGAGGGGATCGTTTTGCAGGTCGGGCGAGATTTGGCTGATCTTCGAGCGGATGAAGCGAAGCAGTTCCGGCTGGCGCAGGGCTTGGCCGAGCTTCTCATCGTAGTTTTTGGACACCACGGCGCTTACCACCTGCGTACCGCGAATCCATCCTCCCAGGCTGACGAGAATGACCAAATCCTGGTCGCGGTGTGATTGCATGGAGGATTTCACCTCGTTCTGGGTCGCTTCGAGCTCTTCCTGCAGCGCGCTCCACTCATCATTTTCCGCAAACTGGCTGATGCTGTTTCCGCGGGAGAGGATGTTCTCGCTTACCCCGAGGGCCTTCGCCATTTTCACGATGTCGCCTCCGATATTTTTCACCTGCTGCGCATCCTGCGCTTCCACGGCGATGAAGCCATCGGCGACCAGACCGCCAAGGTTGAGCGCGATCTGTGCCCGAGTCTTGTAATTCATCGCGATGGGCCCGCGAAAGCGAGCCGCCCAGTCGGGCTTGGCTGGCTTCCCCAGCGCAGCGAAAAGCTCGCCCGGCGTGGGGATGGTGATTGCGTCGGTCTTCACTGCCCGGGTCATCTCCTCGGGGGTCAGCTTAGTGGAAGGGGCGGCTGTAATCTCTGCGGCAGGCGTCGCGCTGAGCGCCGGCGTCGCGCTGGGCGCCGGCGTCGGGCTGGCCAGCAAGGCGCCATTCAAGAGCAAGCCAAAAAGCGCGCCGAAGGCAGTCCGCACAAACATGCCCGCAGGTTAGCCACGCTCTCGGGCAATGCCAGCCCGAAATGTCGCAAAACCCATCCTTAGCCTGATGAGCATTCCATACGTCCGACTGCCACAGCTTTACGAACGAATCGGGATTTTAAATTTGCCGATCGGTTTCCAGCTACCGCGGGCGTTTCCTGCCGTAGCTTCGGCGCGGGGAATCCATTCTTTGGTGATACGACAGCAACAACGTGCAGAGAGCGATTTCTCGGCACACGATCTGCTCATTAATAAGGGGTTCAGCGAAATCTTAAACCGAGAAACTTATATGATCACGACCTACCACGACTCCGTCCTCTCGTCCGACTCCTCATTTGGTCTTGCCGAATGGAAGACGGCGCTGGTCCAGCCTTTCCTCATGGTAGGCGCGGCCTGCTTTTGGATTGCGGCTCTGCCGTTCGTGGCTTTCTCGCTTATGTGCGTCAAAATTTGGGATACCCTCGCGGCGGTCGTTTCAGGAGCCGGAGTTCGTCCCAACCCGCTGATTCTTCGCCGGGGCCTCGCCAGAACGACCTTGACGGTTCGCGGCGCGGCCCGCGCAGCCTAGTCGGAAGCGTTTTTCGGCAAAAACTTGCCTCGACGGCGAATGCCAGATTCTTGACCCGACAGTCATGTAAGCTCTTCTACCCGGATGCAAGCGCAGGAATGGCCGGGCTGAGACTCGATCAGAGGGGGCACGTTTTCGCGACACGCTTGGATACAGTGGGGACAGCGTGGATGGAAAAAACATCCTGCGGGTTGCTGCATGGGCGAGGGAGGATCACCTCCCAAGACAAGACGGCGACGCTGACGTTCTCGCGCGGGGTCGGGGATAGGGACCGCGCTGAGCAGCGCTTTGGTGTAAGGATGCTGAGGCTGGTCGAGCACCTGGCTCGTCGAGCCCAACTCCACGATGCGGCCGAGATACATCACGGCGATGCGGTCGGCCACGTGCCTAACGACTGCCAAATCGTGAGAAATGAAGATCAGAGTCAGATCCATCTCGCGACGAATCCGGGCGATCAAATTGATGATTTGCGCCTGGATCGAGACGTCGAGGGCTGAGACCGGCTCGTCGGCCACGATCATTTTCGGTTCGACCGCCAGCGCCCGGGCAATCGCGATCCGTTGTCTCTGGCCGCCGGAAAATTCGTGCGGATATTTGTGCAAAACGCCGGGCAGCAGGCCCACGACGCGCATTAGTTCCACGACACGCTCTCGCAACTCTGCGCGCGGAACCTTTTTGTGACTGCGCAACGCTTCTGCCAGCGTATCAAAGACTGTCATGCGCGGGTTGAGCGAAGCATAAGGGTCCTGGAAAATCATCTGGAAACCCTTCCGCGCCTCGCGGAGTTGTCGGCCGCGCAATTGGGTCAATTCCTGGCCGTCAAAGATGACCTTGCCCGAAGTCGGTCGGAGGAGCTGGAGAATCGTGCGACCTAAAGTGGACTTGCCGCATCCCGATTCCCCGACCAAGCCCAAAGACTCGCCGTGAGCAAGACTGAAGCTGACGCCATCGACCGCTTTTACCGTACCCGTCGCCCGGCGAAAGAAGGTGTTCTCTTCCACTGGAAAGTGGGTTTTGAGATCCTGCACCTCCAAGATGGCAGCGGGCATGGAGGGACTTATCCCTTCCCTGGCCCCTTGTCACCTCAACGGATTTTTTTAGCGCATGGGCCGCCAACTCGCTGGATCGCCAGCTCGTAGTCAACGGCTACTTTTTTTCCTGTCCTTCGACCAAAGAAAGATACTGGCCGTAGCCTTCCTCCTGCATTTTCTCGGCGGGAATGAAGCGCATGGCGGCGGAATTCATGCAATAGCGCATGCCGGTCGGCTGTGGACCGTCGTCGAAAACGTGTCCCAAATGCGCGTCGCCCTCTTTCGAGCGCACCTCAGTGCGGCTCATGAAGAGCGCCCGATCGGTTTTCTCGACCACGTGCGCCGGGTCGATTGGTTTGGTGAAACTCGGCCAGCCCGTCCCGCTTTCGAACTTGTCGTTCGAGGCAAAGAGCGCCTCACCGCTGATCAGGTCGACATAAATGCCGGGTTTGTGATTGTCCCAATACTCGTTATGGAACGGTCGCTCGGTCCCGTTCTGACGAGTCACGTAATATTGCTGGGGAGTCAGTTTTTTGTGCAGTTCGGAATCGGCCATACTTTTTGAGTCGTTGTTTGCTGACGATTGAGTGTTAGCGGTCGTGGCGGAGCTGCTCGCTTCGCCATTTTTGTCCCCCGCACGGCCAATATAGAGAGAGGTCGCGGCGATCACTGCCAGGATGGCGCCGCCGATGCAATAGACCGAACGGTTGCGGCCCGCGCCGAGAGTCTGCCGATAAAGAGCGTTGGGATCTTCATTCATCGAGAATGGGAGAATTTACGGCAGACCTTATTCCCCTGCAACGATGCTAGAGGCGGGGGAAAGCTCGATTTCTCCGAGCTGGACACGCAGGCAAGCGGTGGCGTGGCCTGGGGCAATCTCGAGAAGTTCTATCGGCGAGGTGGTGCACTTCTCTTTGGCATACTCGCACCTCGGCGCGAAAGGGCACCCCGCAATCGGCCGGGAGACGTCTGGCGGCGCGCCCGGGATTGTTCGCAGCTCGTCTCCGCGTCGCTGGAGAGCGGGAATCGAACGCTGCAGGGCTTGATTGTAAGGGTGCCGCGGCTCGTAAAAAAGAGCCGCGGTCGGAGCGCTCTCCATCACCTGACCTGCATACATCACCAGCACCCGGTCGCAGATGCCCGAGATCACGCCGATGTCGTGCGAGACGAAAATGACGGCCGTCCCGCGTTCGCTTTGCAGTTTCTGGATCAATTCCAAAATCTGCGCCTGGACGGTGACATCCAGAGCGGTGGTCGGTTCATCCGCGAGAAGGAGCGCCGGCTTCGTAATAAGGGCGAGCGCGATCATCACTCGCTGGCGCATGCCGCCAGAGAATTCGTGCGGATAAGAACGCATCCGCCTGGCCGCATCCTGAATACCCACCTCGCCCAAAGCAGTCACGCCCAGCTCGAAAGCGTCGTTAGGCGAAATCCGGCGGTGAATGCGCAAGGGCTCCGTGACTTGATCGCCGATTCGAAGGTAGGGATTGAGGGAAGTCATCGGATCCTGCAAAATCATCGAGATATGATTTCCTCGGATGGTGCGCAAGGTGCGCTCATCGCAGTGCAGGAGATCGACTCCCTGGAAGAGAGCTTCGCCCGCTTCGATCCGACCGGGCGGCTCCGGGATGAGGCGCAGAAGCGAATAACAAACGACCGACTTTCCCGAGCCCGACTCGCCCACGATGCCTAACGTTTCCCCTTTTCGAATGGTCAACGAGACGTCGTTAACCGCACGCACCACGCCGCTGCGGGTATGAAAGTAAGTGCGCAAATGAGCCAGCTGCAGCAGGTCTGGAGTGCTCACATCGGGCGTGCCTGGGCTTTCTTCGCGATCGGTCATCAGTCTTTGGCTGCCCGTGGATCCAATGCGTCGCGCAGTCCGTCGCCGAGGAAATTGAGCGAGAAGAGCGTGAGCGCCAGGGCCAGCCCGGGGAAGATGAGGAGCCATGGAAAATCTTCCATCGTCTCCGCGCCCTCCTTGATGAGGACGCCCCAGGAGCTCATAGGCGGCTGCACTCCGAGACCTAGAAAGCTGAGAAAGGCCTCCAGCAACATCACACTCGGCACAGTCAGCGTCGCGTAAACGATGATCGGTCCGAGCGTGTTGGGAATCATGTGACGAAAGATAATGCGTGTTTTGGTAAGCCCGAGCGCTTCCGCGGCTTCGATGAATTCCGTTTTGCGCAACGAAAGGATCTGCCCGCGCACGATGCGCGCCATGATGAGCCATTGCACGGCCCCGATGGCGGCAAAAAGAAGAACGAAGCGCCGGCCGAAGAGCACCATGAGCAGAATGACGAAGACGGTGAACGGAAGAGCGAAGATGACATCCACGATCCGCATCATGACCGCGTCGACCCGGCCGCCCCAAAAACCCGAGATCGTCCCGTAAAGCACCCCGATGATCAGGGCGACGGCTGTCGCGCAGAGCCCAACCGCCAGCGAAATCCGGCCGCCATAGAGGATACGGACGAAGAGATCGCGACCGAGCGTATCAGTGCCCAGCCAATGCTGCGCGCTTGGCGCCGCCGCCCCGAGCTGCAAGTCCTGGGCAAAATAAGACTGCCTAACGAAAAGAGGACCAAGCAGCGCGGCCAGGATGAGCAGCGTCAGGAGCATGGCGCCTATGACGGCGAGACGATTTTTGGCCAGACGATGCCACGCGTCCCGCCAGAGCGAGCTCTGGGAATCCTTTTGTTCGTTAGGCTCGATCATTCGAAACGCAGCTTGGGATTCATCCGCACCAGCACGAGGTCGACGAGTAAATTAAAGACAATGATAAAGCCCGCGTAGAAAAGCACGGTGCCCACCACCATGGTGTAGTCGCGATTGAAGGCGGCCGTCACAAAATAGCGGCCGAGCCCGGGGATCTGGAAGATCGTTTCGACCACAAATGATCCGGTCAGCAATCCGGCGACCGTTGGTCCGAGGTAACTCACCACCGGGATGAGACCCCCGCGCAGCGAATGTTTGAGCACGACGCGCGCGGGCGAAGCGCCCTTGGCGCGGGCGGTGCGGATGAAGTCCTGCGAAAGCACTTCGAGCATCCCGCCCCGCGTCAGGCGGGCAATGTAGGCAGCGTAGAATCCGCCTAAGGTCAGCGCGGGAAGCACGCGATCGATCCAATCGTCCCAGCCGGACACGCGCGTCCACTCGAGCTTGAGCGCGAAGACCAGCACGAGCAGGGGACCGAGGACGAAAATAGGCAGACAGATGCCGATCATGGCCAAACCGCTGGGGATATAGTCAGTCATCGTGTTCGGCCGCAAGGAAGAGATGATGCCCGCCGTCAGACCCAGAGCCAAAGCGACCAGGAGTGACCAGAATCCCAGTTCAGCGGAAACCGGAAAGGCTTGCCCGATGAGTTCGTTAACCGTCCGATTTGGGTATTTGAAAGAAGGTCCAAGGTCACCCTTCACCACATTCCCAAGATAGGTGAGGTATTGAGTGAAGAGCGGCTGATCGAGTCCGTAGTGCGCTTCGAGCTGTTTTTGGATCTCTGGAGTCGTGCTCTTTTCGGCCGAGAATGGACCTCCCGGCGCGAGCTTGAGCATGAAAAAAGTCAGGGTCGCAACAAGCAGAAGAACCGGGATCGCCTGGGCCAGGCGAATCGCGATGAAGCGGAGCATCAGGCGCTATTGTGGAGCAGCACGCCGCGCTTTGCATGCCGGTAATTTCCGCGCCGACTTCTCGACCGTTGGCATTATCTGGAACGAACTCGCTTGGCTCGACGAACCGGAACTGGGCTCGATTCCTCCTGCGGATATTTTTTGGTCGTGGGCCAGACGAGACGCCAGGGCTGCGAACGTAACGTGGCGGTAAAATCTTTCGTATTGCTAATCGTTTCCTTCAGCTCCGGCGTGAGAGTGTTGAGCGCGGATTTCAATTTCTCGGAGGCCTCGCGGAAATTGGCCAGAGTGACCGTGATATTGTCGTTTTTGGTGAGCTGTTCACTCAGCTCTTCAATATGCGCGAGCGACTTGGTGAGCGAACCGTCGGGCGCGGTCAACGAGGTGAGGTGTTCAGCGAAAATCTTGAATTCGCCCAGCGCCAGGTTGAGCGGCGATCCTTCTTCAGTGAGCTTGTTCAAGTTGGAGGCGGTGCCCTGCAGTTCTTTCATGGTGGTGCTAGCTTCCGCCGCAACCGGGCCCACGATGCCCAGCATTTTCCCGATGGCCTCCGAGAAATCCGGCACGCGGTTGCCGATGAAAACCTGGCCGGATTCGGCCTTCGCGGAATGATCGCTGCCGCCGGAAATATCAATCGCCGTCTCGCCCAAAAGCCCGAGCGTCATGAGGCGCACGCTCGAATTTCGGTAAACCAGCGCGCTCCGATCGACTTCGACTTCGATGCGCACTTCCAAGCGCGGCAAACCGGCCGGATTTTCTGAGTTCGCGCCGATCACCGTCCCGAGATTCGCCGCGCCTTCCAGCGCGTGGGCGGCTTCATCGCGGGTCACCGGCGAGTAAAGGGATTTCACTTGTCCCACCTTGCGGCCGGCCAGAAGAACCGGCGCGCCGAGTTTAATACCGGCGGCGTTATCGAAATAAATCTCGAAGGTCACCAGCGGCCGAAAAAGCCCGGGCGCTCCCAGCATGATGAGAATAAACGTCAGCACCGCGACCGTGCCGAGGACAAGCAAGCCAGTTAAAATCTCATTTCGCCGCAACTGCATCTTTGCTTCCTTCCAGGATGGGACCTTCGGTGCTGCCGCTCAGAAACTGTCGCACGACCGGATGTTTTGAATTTTTGAAATCCTCCGGCGTGGCATCCGCGATGATCTCACCGCGGTAAAGCATAGCCATTCGCGTGCCGATGCGGAAAGCGCTCTCCATCTCATGCGTCACGATGATGGAGGTCACCTCGGAGCGTTTCGTCAGGTCGATGATTAACTCGTCGATGACGGAGCTGATTACGGGATCAAGACCGGCCGATGGTTCGTCGAAAAGAATCAGCTCCGGACCCATGACGAGCGCGCGGGCGAGGCTGACGCGTTTGCGCATGCCGCCGCTCAATTCAGAGGGCATCTGTTCCCGCGATTCGAGCATGCCGACGAGCTCGAGCTTCTCGTCCACGATTTTATCGATCTCCGTCTGCGATTTCGTGGTCAGCTCCTCCAGCGGCAGAGCGATGTTGTCGCGCACGTTACGCGAGCTGAGGAGTGCCGAGTATTGATAGACCATCCCGATTT
>JBPCLK010000179.1:0-8210 GCA_051003355.1 Chthoniobacterales bacterium
TCGATGCTCCCAGCCATCTTCTCCGCGGAGACTGTCACCATCTTTTCCTCCATCGGCTTACTCTCCACGATATCCACCTGCACCGCGGTCTGCCCTTCGGCGACGGGGTATTTGGTCGCTCCGTCTTCAAACTCCGCGATGTAGATTCCTATGTAGGTGTTTTCCAGTTTATACGCGCTGTAACGCGCCTTGGTGTGACTGTAAGCGAAGAGTTGCCCGTTGAGGTCTTCGTATTGCGGGATGCCTCCAAAGTCGTAGCCGAGACCTTCAGGATTTGCCCCACTAAAGAGCATTTCCGCACCTTTAGCCTTTAATTCATTCTCATAATTTTTCGAGACTTCGAGCGCGGACCGTCCTACCGGCGCCAGGTAGGTGATGCGTGTAATTCGTCCCTCGACAGTCTGCTCTTTTTCAATCCGCTTCCCCCGACTCCCGTCGGCGGAGGGATTGAGGGCCTTACCTAAAACGAGATTGTAGGAATCGTACGCTTTCGTGGTAAACGCGACGATCAAAGAGCCTTCGTAGCGCTTGAGCAGTGGATGATCGTGGCCCTCGACGTCTTTCGTGACCGTATCGCCCGACTGAGCGAAACCATTTGCAGCGAGGAGCAGGCAGGACAACCAAATAAAGTTTTTCATGTCTGTGTTTCCAATAAGAACGGACTAACTGCGCCTTCTGGGCGTGCGTGAAGATGACCGGCTGCTAGACGTCGATCCTATGTCAGATGGAGAGTTGCGACCGAATCTGCTCCCTACGGCGTCTTTGTTTTTGTTCCTTCCCGGTCAGCGCGAGCGCCTTCCTTGATCGCATCGGCTTCGGTCATGTATTGGCCTTTTTTGGTGCGGCCATACCATCTCGAGCCTTCGCGATGGTAGACTTGGGTCTCGCCATTCACCCACACCATTCCCGGGCCGCCGCCGGGAGCAGGTGTGCCACTGGGTTGGGGCGGAGCCTTGTGTTTAGTCGAGCTCGCCGCCGCCGTAGTTGCCGGTGAGCTCGCCGCGACGGGAGCGCTGGCAGGAGCTGGCGTGGCGGTCGGCTTGCTAAAGATCCGGCCGAGCAGGTTGGGGCGAGGCGTCGCAGCTACGGTCGAGGTTGGAACTGCCGTCGCAGCCGGGGCCGTACCTGCGGTGGACGCCGCGGTCTTTTTTTTCGAACGTTTTACCTTGGCTGGGCTCGCCGTAGCGGCGGCCGGAGCTGCTGAGGAACCGGAAGCGGCGGGTGAGGGGGAGGCTTCCGTTTGTTTCTTTTTGGAATGTCCTTTCTTCGCAGGGCTGGCGGATGCTTCGGGTGCCGGTGATACGGCTGTAGCCGCCGACGGAGTCGGACTTGGAGCGGCCATGGCGGTGACGGCGAAGGCCTTCAGCGAGAGTGCGATCGTTAGGCGAATAAAGCTATTCATGCCGCACCGTAACGAAGGACCGACACGGGCAACAAGGAAAAAAGGAAGGGACAGTGCGGGAGCGGCTCCCGCGTGAGCTATGATCCGTGACGCCGCCGATTCGATCCGCGCGAGAGCGAACCGTTCCGGCTAGTGACCGGGCTGGGGTTCGCCTTCCGCGCTGGCGGCCGCGTGGGCCGCAGGACCTTCCTGGTTCAACGGCGTCGTCACCCGGTCGCTGGAATCGAGTCCGCTGGGAATCGTCTCCACGATGGACGCCGAGTCGCCGCTTTCGGTCACCCCCGGCCCGGTCGGGGTAGAAGTCGTCACCTTACCATCCGGCCCGGCGCAGCTCGCCAGAAGCACCACACAGCCGGACCACGCGAGAAAGCTAATCTTAAACATCACCAAGAGGATCGGAACGGACCGGAAATTGGCCGTAGCGAAGACCGCACCAAGGCAAACAAAACGAGGCAATCGGCTATTGGATACCAATTGTCGTCATCCGAAAACGACGGACGGAGACCCAACGCGCCACGGGCTGCATCCGGGCGCGCCAATCTGATTCGAAGACATCCGTGCGAAGCAAGAATATTCTCCTGACCCGGATCTGCGCCTCGTCCTCATATGGTCAGTAATATTGAAGGATATATCCGTAAGCTTTGTCATAGAGTTCCTGATCGGTGTGGAGCTTGTATCGGAGTAGCGATCGGCGCAGCGCTTGTTTCACTTCGCGTTCTCCCTGCGCCGTGCCTTGCCAGCCGGGGAAACGGACCTGTTTCACGATGGAATCGATGTCGGCTACTATGCGCTCGACGATGACATGGGTGTTTTTGCTTTTCACCTCGTTGAAGAGTTCCGTCAGCGCGGTCAGCGCTTGATCTTGTTCCTCCCGCGGGTCTGTCTGCTTCTCGGCTTCGACGGTCTCCTTGGCGATCTCCAGGATCGCTTTCAGGAACTCCAAGCTGTTGAGCAAACCCTGCTCGTGCTTTTCGCGAATCCTTTCGAGCCGCTCGCCTAGCTCTTTGAACTTCGGATTGCCGGCGTGTTTTCGGAGGCGCGCGATGAGTTTGATCTCCACCTCGCGGGCTTTTTTGCCCGGTTCCGCCGCCCTTAGGATACTGTCCAATACTTCCGCATCGAGGACCAGCGCTTCGAGGTCATCGCGGACTGCTTCGACGTGCACGTTCTGATTGATCAACTCGACCGTCTTTGCGCCGAGCCGATGCCAGAGGAGGCGGCCATTCCCACTGACGGGTTTCACCGATTCGTGAACCTGCGTGAGCCATTTGAAATCTGTTTCGTAGGGACTCAGACATGGGTCTGGCGAAAGCGCTTCCCATATCTTGGCGAGGACGGTGTATTCGCTCGCGAATTTGTCGCGCAGCTTGTTGTCGGGCAGGTGTTGCTGCGCCGCGAGGAGGCCCTCGTAGCCACCAACGCTTCGGTCCGCATTCGGGAAGAATGCGAGGCACTTCTGTATTTGCGCCGCCAACTCCTTGCGCAGCTCGTCGATATTGGTGACGAGTTGGAGCACGGCTTTCTCGTCGAAATCAAGCGCTCGGGCAACGTCGTCGAAGATGCCGATGTAATCCACGATCAGCCCGTGTGTCTTGGTCTGGCCGTAGGTGCGGTTTACGCGGCAGATGGCCTGGAGAAGGTTGTGATCCTTCATTGGCTTGTCGAGATACATGACCTGGAGGATCGGCGCATCGAAGCCGGTCAGCAGCTTGCTCGTGACGATAACGAATTTCAGCGGGTCAGCCGGATCGCGGAAGCGGTCGAGCAGCTTCTCCTCGGCGTCTTTGTCGCGGATGTGCTCTTTCCACTCCGGCTTGTCGTGCTGGGCGCTGCTTATCACGATCGCGCTAGCCTCGGGGCTGACGAGTTCATCCATCGCCTTTTTGTAGAGCACGCAACATTCCCGATCGAACACGACCACCTGCGCCTTGAAACCGTTCGGTTCTACCTTGGCCTGGTAGTGCTGCACGATGTGCTCGACGACGGCGCGCACCCGCTCCGGGTTCTTCACCAGCACGGCCATCTTGGCGGCGCGTTTGGCGAGGTCATCGCGATCCTGTTCGCTCAGCTCGCCGGTGATCTCTTTATAGGCCTCATCGATGGCATCCTTGTCGATCTTTAGCCTCACCGCGGGAGCTTCAAAGTGAAGAGGGAGCGTGGCCTTGTCGCGAATACTGTCTTGGAATGAGTAACGGCTCATGTAGCCTTTCTCATCCTCATCCGCTCCGAAAGCCCAGTAGGTGTTCTTATCGACGCGGTTGATCGGAGTGCCGGTGAGACCGAAGAGAAAAGCGTTCGGGAGCGCTTCGCGCATCTTGCGGCCGAGATCGCCTTCCTGCGTCCGGTGAGCCTCGTCCACCATCACGATGACGTTCTTGCGCTCGTTCAGCTTTCCGCCTGCCTCGGCGAATTTATGAATCGTCGTGATGAGCACCTTGCGGACATCCTGCGAGAGCAGTCGCTGTAATTCCTTGCGATCGCCCACGCCCACCATGTTGGGAACGTCGGCCGCGTTGAAGGTGGCGCTGATTTGCGTGTCGAGATCGATCCGATCCACTACGATGAGCACAGTGGGATTGGCGAGCCGGGGATGCATCCGCAGCTTCTGCGCGGCGAAGACCATGAGCAGACTCTTGCCGCTGCCTTGGAAGTGCCAGATGAGACCTTTCTTCGGGTATCCCGATATCACACGATCCACGATCTGGTTCGTGGTCTCGAATTGCTGATAGCGGCAGATCATCTTGATCCGCCGATGCTTCTTGTCCGTGGCGAAGAGGGTGAAGTTCTGCATGATGTCGAGCACCACGCTGGGCCGGAGCAGGCTTTCCACGGTACCGCGGACAAAACGCAGCTCGCCTTCTTCTTGGTTATCGTCATCGCGCCACGGACCCCATAGATCGATCGGCATGCGGATGCTCCCGTAGCGCAGGCATTTTCCTTCCGTGGCAAAGGAGAAGACGTTCGGCACAAACATCACCGGCACTTCCTTCTCGTAGATCTCGTTCACCTGATACGCCCCGTCGAACCAGGTCACCGCGCTGCGCGTCGGCGTCTTCGCCTCGCCGATCACCAGCGGCAGACCGTTGACCAGGAAGACCATGTCGAAGCGCTTCTCCACCGTGCCGCTTTGGAAGACCCACTGGTTCGTCACCGTCAGCTGGTTCCTGTCCGGGTAAACCCAGTCCAGCAACCGCACCGGCACATGCTCGCCGTTCGGGCCAAAGGGCATCGTCTTCTCCCCGCGCAGCCAGTTGGTGAAGTTCTCGTTCGCCCGCACCAATCCATCCGCGCCCACCGCCAGCAGGATGGCCCGCAGTGCGTAGATCACCTCGTCCGCCCGGTCCGGCTGCGCTGCGATCTCCGGGTTCAGCGCGATGAGCGCCTCCCGCAGCCACTTCTCCACCATCACTTCGCCAAGCTGCCGGGGAATCTGCGTCGCGGCCATGTATGTCCAGTGCGAAGGCTTGAACTCCTCGCCCAACGAACCGCCCCAGCCCGACGGCGGGTCCTCGCGCAGCACGGAACCGCCTGCGCCGCTACCGAGCGTCGTCGCGGCATCGAGGATCATCTGCTCGACGGTGTTGGATTCGGTGAAGCTCATGGCCTTATTGCAGAACGGTATTGATGAGGGTGCTGCGAACCCCCGAAAGAGCGTCGCGCTGTTTGATTGCAGAAGTTAGTGCGGCTTCGCAGGTGTCTAGTTCATCCACAATCTCCGCCTGTCTCGCTTTCGGAAAATCCGGCAGCATAAAATCCTCGAAATGCCGAAAGTAGAGATGACGCACTTTGCTCCCTTCGCACCTGTTCTCTACAAGCTGCCTGAAGCGCGAAGTTTGAAGGCAACGGAAGAAAAATTTTGAAAGGATACTGCCATCCAACACAAATCGCCCGATTCGCTGATTTAGCATTCCACCGTCGTCTTCACCAGTGAAGCAGACACGTCCCATGAAACCGTCATCGAGCGACTGCGCGGTTAAATTGATGAGCACTTGGTCGGCACCGATAAACCAGCCCTCGTTTTCAGCCCGGTGTTTCTCTGGAAGAGTGACCGTGGATTTTGGAGCCCATCCGATTCGTCCATCCAGAGCGAGATTTCCGGGACGAATCAGTCGAACTCCGGGTGTCGTTGCGTCCTGATACTCTGAACTTGGAAACGGGCGTCCATTTTGCATGGAGGCAACGTTGTCGAGTCTCACAAACTTCACCGAATGGGATACATCGCTGAGCCATGGAATCAGGCCGTCAAACTTCGCCGTCCTCGCCTCACCAACGCTTTGAACCAACGCTGCGAAAGACTGTTCCGCCTCGTCCACCGCCCAGAGGATTTCCGCGATGCGGCGCTGCTGGTCGAGCGACGGGAGGTCGAACTCGAAGCTGGCGAGGCTGCTCCAATTGGTGCGGGGCGAGAGCGAACCGGCGGACGTGCCGACCGCGTGCTGGAAGAACCGCTCCGAGAGGCAGAGGAACGGTAGGAGTTCCGGCAGCAGGCGGTCATCCTTCGGCGCGAGCACATAGATGTCGCCCGAAACCACCGCGTCGAACTCCGCCACGGCCACCTTCCGCTGATAGGCCCGGCGTTTCCCGAACAACACCTGCCCCGGCCCGCACCGCCGCGTGAACGTCGTCCCATCCGCGACCTTCCCCCACGCCCGCACATGTAGCGACCCCGGCTCCAAATGCTCCATCGCAATAAACCGCTCCAAACCCGCCTCCACCGGATTGCACGTCTCGTTGCAATTTTCTACTACATCGCTGAACAGCACACGCTTCCAGCCCTTGCGATCAAAGAGTGGGAGCGAGGCCCAGTTGGGGTTGGGCTTTAGTGCAGGGAGGGCAATATTCACTCCGACTTCTCGATCCAAATGAACTTTGTCTTTAGCCCATTAAAGTAAGTCCACTTTTGGGTGAGATGCTGGTAGCAGCCAGCGACAATACCGGGGCTGATCTTGAGCTTGGCAGCCAGTAGCCGGATGTCGTCGGCGGAGCGAACTGCCTGGATGGCCGCATGATGCGCGGAAGGGATGAGGCTTTCCGCGGCGAATTCATCGGCTCGCTGTTCCTCGGGGCGGTCGCGGTAGGATTTACCGTCATCAATGAAAGTTTCCTTTTTGCTATCCTGAAGGATATGCCCGGCCTCATGAAAGAATGAGAACCAGAACTTGTCCTCGGATTTGCCGCGCAGGTTGACCAGGATCATCGCCTTGGTCGGCGTGAGCCAATCGGCCGCTCCGTTCCAGGGCGCGCCCTTGATTTCAGGAATCAACGCAAGCGCGACGCCGGCCTCGGCACAGAGGCGCCGCATTTTGGGCACAAACTCCCGGGGATGTTTGACCGTGAGCGAACGGATGCGCTGAAGGTTCTCGGTGAAACGCTTTTTGTCATAGGGGGCGCAATCAATCCCGCGAGCCTCGAGCTGTCCTATCCGCAGCCAGGCGGAAGTGGGACCAGGACTGGAATCGAGAAAAGGCGAACGCCGGGCGGCGACTGCAGGAACATCCCAAACGGTATGCCAGGCATCGACACTGCTGACCCCGTAAAAGCGCAGGACCTCGCGCAAAACGATCACCTTTTCCTTCGCCGCTGGAATGAGCTCCCGCTCGATCAATTCCTTTACGGGGATTGTTTTTAGCCACGCGATATGAGAGTTCATCTCCTCGGCCTGTTCGATCTTGGCGAGTTGCTCGCGGTATTGGGCCTCCAGATTGTTCCAAAACGCGGCAGGGGTGCCGGTAACGAGTTCCAGCTTGTTCGCTGTCTCGTAGGTGATGGGCTGTTCCCCTTTGAAAATTCGATTGAGGGTCTGCACGGTGAGCCCGGTGCGATCCGCAAGGTCGCGCTGGGTCATGCCGAGGGATCCCATGGTCTCTTCCAAGGTCTCGCCGGGAGGGACAGCAAAATCAGGAGCGAAGGGATGTTTGCGGAGTGCTTTCATGAAATGTTTCAGTGGGGATCGGCGATTTCGATGATCTCAATCTCGGTCACCTCATCCCAATTCAATCCACCATCTGCTTTGAGTGGAAGCGGGTCATTCGCAGGGATAAAAATCAGACGGTAAGGATGATCGAGATCGACGCTAAGCTGGCCTTTGCGATTGCTGGTTAATTCGTGGCATCGCGGTGGAGGGACTCGGAAAATCTGGGTCAAATTTTCGGCGGCGCTCAGTTCCATCAACCGCTGCTGCAATTTACGGACACGGGGCTTCCCGAAAGTCTTGCGCATCTCTCTTTCTGAGTTGCAGACCTTTTCAAGTTTGCTGCTGCGGAAGAATATGCGCATGGGCGGGGGTGTCAATAAGATTAACAGGACGTGTTCATCTTTATTCCGTTCGTCCACCACGATTGTCTCCACGGAGCGACGAAGAGTCAAAGAACTGGCCGTCCAGGCAGAGAGCGCTGCCGGCAGTGCGGTGGCGTCAGATTGTGCTGTGGCATCCCGCTGAGCCTGCGTTTCACCGCAGACGTAAAGGGGGATGCTCAGATTCCCGTCCTTCGCCCGGATTTCCTCGATGGACACGACGCGGGTGAAGCCGGGCTCGTCTCGGAAGTCGCGATACGCCTCGACGACTCGCGCGAGGTGGTCGTCGGTGAGGAAGCTCTGGGCGCGTTCGCGGGTGACTTCGTTGACGGCGTTGATGAAGAGGATTTTTCCCCGCCGGGTCTTGGGCTTCTGCGTGCGGCAGACAACGACGCAGGCTTCCATCGGTGAGTTGTAGAAGAGGTTCGGGCCGAGGCCGAGGACGCACTCGATGAGATCGGCTTCGATGAGCTTGCGGCGCATCTCGGCTTCTTCCTGTCGGAAGAGGACGCCG
>JBPCLK010000180.1:0-24359 GCA_051003355.1 Chthoniobacterales bacterium
GATGGTGGTGACCTTTGCGACCCCCGTTACCCTGGCAAACGCACAGGTTGCTCAAGGAACGGGCACTGCCACCGCCACGACCAACGGTAATCAGGTGTTCGTAAATCTGACTGGAGTGACGAACGCCTAGACAATCCAAGTGACCCTGTTCGCTGTGAACGACGGGACGAAGACAAGCGATGTGACCATCCCGATGTCGGTTTTGATCGGCGACAACACGGCGAATGGCACGGTCAATTCAGCTGATGTCTCTCAGACAAAGGCGCAGCCAGGAACTATCAAGCAGTTCCAATTTCCGAGAAGACGTGGTGGCGAACGGCTCGATCAACAGCGCCGACGTTGGTCTAGTGAAGCCTAAATCTGGGACCGCCCTTCCGGCTGGTTTGCCCACTCAATCCAAATCAAGCGGCGAAATAAAACGGAGATAAACCTGACTCAGCGGCCGGCGCCTGATCTCTTCCCTAGCTCTGCTCGGAAGCCAGCTCAGGTGAACCCGCCACCCGCATCGGGACCAGGCGAATCGAAGTTCCTCCGCTTTCCGTGGTCACATCTCCACCTTCGTGATACTCGGCGTCGCCGTTTACCTGCCAGAGATCGTAGAGCTTTTCCTCCGCGATGATATTCTCGACGCAGAGCATCGCGGTCATCATGGCGTGATCCTGGTTGTTATACTTATGCATCCCGTTGCGACCAACGAGATGGAGATTGGGGTAATGCTGCTCCAGCTCGGTGCGAATGGTGGCGACATGTCGAGCGTAATGGTCGTCGTAGACCGGATAAGCCTTCTTTTGCCTAACGACGCAGCCGTCCACCACATCGTCCACCTGGGCCAGGCCGATCTGGGCCAGCTCTTTTTTGGCGAGCGCCATGAGATCCGCATCGCTCGCATCCCAGAGCCCGTCGTGTTCGAAACAGAAATACTCAAGCCCGTAGCAGGCTTTGTCGGCTTCCGGCACCATCTCAGGCGACCAGGAACGGAAGTTCTGCACTCGACCGACCTTTACTGTCGGGTCGTGAATGTAGATCCAGTTATCGAGGAAAGCATCGCTCGCGCGCACGATGAGCATCACGGTAAGAAAGTCGCGGTACTTCAGGCTCTCAGCCGCTTGCCGCACCCGCGCGGGAACTGCCGGAGAAAGGCCATGAATCAGCTCACGCATGGGCGCTGACGAGATGACGTGTCCGGCCTCGAGAGTTTGCGGCTGACCTGCCCGATCCATATACTGCACGCTCCAGGTTTCGGTGAGTTGATTATACTCGCAGCCGGTGACCTGGCAGCCCATCTGAAGCTCGCCGCCTAACGATTGCATCTTGGCGGCAGCGGCCTCCCACATCATGCCAGGACCTTTCCGGGGATACCGGAAGGAATTGATGAGTGTCTTGATGACCTTGGATTTGTCACCGGAGTGGCGCTGCGGAAGGAGCGCGTTCCGAATCGCGCTGCCCAGAGAGAGACCTTTGATCCGCTGGGCCGCCCAATCGGCGGAGATATCCCGGCAGTTCATGCCCCAGACCTTCTCCGTATAACTTTTGAAGAAGGTGTTAAAGAGTCGCCGGCCGAATTGATTGCTTACCCAATCCTCGAAGTTGCGCGGATTACGGACCGGAAAGAGACGAGCTTTCATCCAGGACACGACGCAGGCGATAGAACGGAAGACGCCCAGCTTGATCAGGGCTTCGAAGGGCTTGAGCGGGTAGGCGAAAAACTTGCGACCGTAAAAGATGCGTGACGACCGTGGGCGTTCCAGCATGTCGTCAGGCAAGATCTCGTTCCAAAGGTCTTCGACGGCCTTGGATTTCGAGAAGAAGCGATGCCCGCCGATATCGAAGTGGTAACCCTTGTAGCGCGCGGTGCGCGAGATACCGCCGACATATACTGGATCTGCTTCCAGCACGACTACCTCGACCTCGTTCTTGGCCAGGAGATAGCCCGCCGTCAGACCAGCGGGTCCCGCCCCGATAATGGCTACGCTCGTTTTCGTATCCATCTCAGGCGACCCAATTTCCCTGTGTAAAGTTCCAAACATAAAAACCCTGTAAACCGATTCCGGCCGCACAGGCCAGAGCGGCCAGCCCCATGGCGAAAGCGCGCACAAGGACTGGCGGCAGGCGGAATTTCCGCAAGAAGTGGAGCAATCCTAGGACAACAAGGCCGTGCACGCAAAGATCGTAGCGCAGCATACTCTCCAGCTGCACGGACGCGACCCCGGCGACTGAGACGTAATAGATGACGACCGCGGCAAAGTAGATCCCGATCCGTTTGCGCCAATCCCCGTTGCGCCGGCGTAGCGCTGCGATCAGTTCCAGCAAAGCAATGGCCACGAAAAGAAGCCCGGCGATCGCGCTGGTGAATTGGCTCGCGCGTGTCGGCTCGTGGATGGATGGAAGCGCGAAATTGAAGTTCGCCGGCTTCAGCGCCGCCAGGTAATCGGCGGCAATGGACCACCCGGCCGCCTGCGTGAGCATGTAAAGATCCCAGCGCCCCCAGCGGACCTGGCAATAGGCAAAAAACGCCAACCCACCGAGCATGGAAGCGAGCATGACCAGAACCGGCCACCGAAAAGCGAGCCACCAATCCCGCAGCTTCCATCGCAAGCCGAGGCCATTCTTGAAAAACGCCTGGATGACCGGAAAGGCCGCGCAGGGCAGACCGACGATGCGAGTGGCCGACATGGAAAAACCATGCAAAGCCGCCAGCCATTTGGCGCCGCGGCGCTCGGAGGTGCTCCAATAGATGAATCCCACCAGCGACATGAGGAAGAGCGACTCCGAATAACCGGCCACAAAATAGAAGGCCGCCGGGTGCGCCACGATGGTCAGCGCTCCAAAAGCCTGCAAGACCGGCGAAAGCTCCCAGCGCCCGCAGAAAAGAAAAAAGTAAGACCAAAAACCCCAGGTCGCGGCCTGCGCGGTCAGGAGCAGTGCGGGATAGGTGCCAAGACCGGTAATTTTCTTCACGCCGTAGGCCAGGAGCGGGTAGGCCGGAAAAAAAGCAACGTTCGAGACTTCCATCTCCTTGTGGTCAATGGGCGGGACGGTCGTGCCGTAGCCACGGTCGATGATGTTGGCAAACCAATAGCTATCGTGTTGGATCAGTGTGAGGTAACGATCACGGAGAGAGCCGGCAGGATGGGCAAATCCCACTGCCAGTGCGACCTGCACCACGGTCAGAAAGAGACCGAGGAGCAAACATAGCCAAGTCGAAGGGTGGCGGAGCATAACGAATCGAGAGGAGCAGAGGAGATACTAAATCGCTAGAGGTGACAAGGCGGCTTACTCAACGACGGCAAAAATGATCGCATCCCGGCAGCCGTTTGGACGGCCTTAGCTGGCAGCGATCGCCATACGAGAGCGTTCGACGCGATTTATTCGGAACAATTCACCGCTAACCAGAGGGGAAAAATTCCGGGGAAGAGGGTCAAAAGACAAAACGCCGCACGCTCCCAAAAGCGTGCGGCGTTCTGAAGAATTCGACTCTCTAGGAGATTAAGCCGTTATTTATTTAGCGCGTAGACTTCCACAAGTGCGACGCCCTGGCCACCTGCGGCGTCGCGCACCACTGCGGTGTAGGCGCCGGGCTTGAGGGTCGCGATGATCGCTGACTCATGGTCGTCAGTTGGCGCGATGGTAGACGCTCTAATCTGCTTGGCCTGGCTGCTCTTCCAATCGTCATTCTGATAGATGAGAGCCCCGTTACTGTCGTGCAGCTCCAAAAGCGGATTGGGCAGCACCCCGGTCAATCCGGCCGCAGCCAGGGATGGCCCGATGGCGCGCACCATGACTTTCGAAGGTTCCGTGCCTCCCACGATGAACCCGCCGATCATCACGTCGTCGCCCAAACCAACTTCACCGCGAGTCGAGATATTCCCCAGCGCGCCGTCCTGCGGAGCCAGGTCGTAGAGCTCGCATAAAGCGACGCCGGTCGTGCTGTCGGCACTGCGTAAGACGGCGGTGTAACTTCCGGGCGCCAAACTCGCAACGATAACCGATTCGGCCGGGTTGGTAGGTTGAAGATCAGGGGGAACCGTCCCGATGGGCAGAGAGGTCCAGTCGTCATTCTGAGAAACTAACGCTCCGGCAGAATTGTAGATCTCCAGGGTTGGATTTGCGAGGGGTCGCTTCATACCAGCGTCAGCAAGGGATGGCCCGAGAGCGCGCATGATGATGCTCTTGCTGGTCTCGCCCGAGATGATGAAGCCGCCGATCATGACACTGTCGCCGGTCTTTACCCGAACACGGGTTGAGATATTCAGGAGATATTGCGGAGGAGGAGTCGCCGAAGGCGTCGGAGTGGGAGTAGCGGTCGGGGTCGGAGTGGCGCTCGGACTCGGGGTCGGGGTGGGCGTGGCTCCTGGGATCTCGCCCGAGACTTCGCTGGAGTAGACACTTTCCACTCCGGCCGAGTTGTAAGCCGTGACCACGAAGTAATAGGTCTTACCCGTCGTCAGGCTGGAAACGGTCGTCGAGGTCGACAGCCCGACGTCCGCGCCACTGCTATAGGATCCAGAGCCGGACCGGGTATAAATTTTGTAGCCCGCAAGATTCGATTCCGAATTTGCGTTCCAAGATAGAGTCAGGCTTCCCTTGCCCGCGTGAGCGGAGAGGGTGACGAGGCAGAAGAAGGCGGCGGTGAGTAAGCGTGTGATGGTCTGATTCATGGAAATAACAATTATTATGGTAATTATAGCAGAGTCTGTGCCGTCGCTTGACAGAAATTCGCCGCGATTTGCCTTGGCGTAATGCCAGGCGGAAGCCAGCTTGGTTCCCACTGTGATGCGACTAGACGACAGACGAGGTGCGTTTCGGCTGGTCGAGCGACCGTGGCATCACCCGTCGACGTCCACCTTCCAGCTCAAGCCAATCACGCCGAGCAAATCGTTTTCAAGATCGCCGGGCCCCGGTAAACAAAACCGGTATATACTTGAAGCAGGTTCGCGCCCGCCTCCACCTTCGCCTGAGCAGATGCCGCGTCGAAGATGCCACCTACACCAATGATCGGGAGTTGGGTCCGGCTCCGCAGAAATTTGATCACCGCTGTGGCTCGCTCTTGTAATGGACGGCCACTCAAGCCTCCGGATTCATTGCCGCTCCCAAGCGCGGAATGGTCGAGAGTCGTATTGGTCGCGATCAACCCCGCAAGTCCGTATTCTTCGCAGGTCTGCACGATCACCGAGAGGGCTTCCTCCGTCAGGTCGGGCGCGATCTTGAGCAGAATCGGTCGAGGAGAAGGGGAACGTCCGTTTTCATCCGCGATCACGCGCAACAAGTTCACCAGGGCGTCGTGTTCCTGCAGCGTGCGCAGGCCCGGGGTATTAGGTGAGCTGACATTCAGAACCATATAATCGGCATAGGGAGCCAACTGGCGAAAGCTGTAGAGATAGTCGTCCGCGGCCTCATCCAGCGGAGTGACTTTGGATTTCCCAAGATTAACGCCAATCGGCATAGCAGGGCTCGCCGAACTTTGACGCAGACGACGCAAACGATCCGCCACCAGGTCAGCGCCATCGTTATTGAAGCCGAGCCGGTTAATTAACGCCTGGTGCCTGGGATAACGAAAAATGCGAGGCCGAGGATTCCCCGGCTGCGGTCGTGCGGTCACCGTACCGATTTCCACAAAGCCAAAACCGAGCGCTTCCCAGGCTGGGAGCGCGACACCGTTCTTGTCAAAACCAGCCGCCAATCCGACCGGATTGCGAAAGGAGAGACCGAAAAGGGTTAGCGGCCGACGCGGAGGAGCAAACGAGCGCAGTGAGGCCATGGCGCCGGGAATAGTCGGGGCGGTGCGCAGAAAGCGCAGGGCCACGTGGTGGGCCGTTTCCGGATCCATCCGAAAAAGCAGAGGCCTGGCCAGGCCCGCGTAGAAGCTCGTCGGGAGTTTCATTTGCCGATGCAAAAGGTGGCGAAGAGCGCGTCCAGGATTTTCTCCATATCGGCGTGCCCAACGACCTCCCCGACGGCCTGTAAAGCTCCCCGCAGATCGACCGCGACAAATTCCGGCGCGAGATTTTCGGCGAAGGCGCGTCGAGCATCGTCGCAAGCGATCAAGGCGCGGCGCAGGCAATCACGATGGCGGGTATTGATCGCGACCGCACTCCCGGCAGCCCAACGCTGGTCACCCACCTTGCCCAGCACTGCGTCCTCCAAACCCGCAAGTCCCTCCTCCGCGACGCATGAGATTCTCAGCCCGGACGAACCGGACCAATCGGCATGCTCTGGCAAGTCACTCTTATTTAAGAGAAAGATCTCCGGGAGCTCGGCACGGTGCGCCCGGAAGTATGCGGCTTTGGGGGCACTCGCATCGACCACGTGCAAAACCAGATCGGCATGCGCCAGAGAAGCGGCCGTCCGCGCCATACCTTCTGTCTCCACTGGATCCGCACCGCCTGCGCGGAGGCCTGCTGTATCGGTGAGGCGCAGAGCAATTCCGCGCAGGTTGATCACTTCCTCGATCGTATCGCGAGTGGTGCCCGGCGTCTCGCTCACGATGGCGCGCGGGAATCCGAGCAGGCGGTTGAGCAGACTCGACTTGCCGGCGTTAGTCGCTCCGTAAATCACCACTCGCACGCCCTCGCGGAAAATACGGCCCTGGTCGGCGGTCGCGAGAAGCGCCTCGATCTGGCCGCGAATGGCATCCAATCGAGCCATGAACGCGGCCCCCACGTCTGGTTCGATGTCTTCCTCGGGAAAATCGATGTAAGCCTCGAGGTTGGCGACCAGCGAAATCAGATCCTCTCGCAGCTGCGCGACGCGTTGACCGAGCCGACCTTCGAGCTGCTCCGCGGCGGAGCGCAAAGCGAGATCGGTTTGCGCGCGAATGACATCGATGACCGCTTCGGCCTGGGTCAGGTCGAGTTTGCCGTGGAGGAAAGCGCGTTCGGTAAATTCGCCGGCCCGGGCTGCGCGTGCGCCCGCGTGCAGGCAAGTTTCCAGGATGCGGGAAGTAACGAGCACGCCGCCGTGACAACTGATCTCCACCACATCTTCCCCGGTGTAACTGGCAGGTGCGCGATGGGCGGTGAGCATGACCTGGTCGATGACCCGCTCATCTTCGCAAATCTCACCGTACTGTTGCAAATGCGAGGCAGCCTCCGAGGGCTTCAGCTTCCCGCGAAAAATGCGATCAGCTACCGCGACCGCCTCGGGCCCCGACAAGCGGACGAGGGCGATGGCGCCTTCGCCGGGCGGAGTAGAGACCGCGGCAATCGTCGTCGTGGTCTCGACCGGCGTCATGCCGCCAGCACCTCGCGGAGCGCGGCGATGCATTTGCGGTTCTGCTCCATGGTCCCCACGGAGATGCGAACCCATTCCGGAAGGGTGTAGCCGCCAAGCGCGCGCACGATGACGCCTTGGCGAAGCATTTTTTTGAAAACCACCTTCCCATCGCCCACCTGCACGAGGACAAAATTCGCCACGCTCGGCACAAAAGGCAGGCCCATCGCGCCAAACTCCTGTTCCAGATATTCCCGGCCTTGATCGGTCATCTGTCTGGTCCGCGCCTGATGTTCGCCATCGGCCAGCGCCGCGACTGCACCAGCTTGGGCGACCCCGCTGGTGTTGAATGGTTCACGCGTTTTTTGGAGCACGCGGATCAGCTCCGATCGCGCAATTCCGTAACCCAGCCGGACGCTGGCCAGGGCGTGGATTTTGGAAAAGGTTCGCAGCACAATCACGTTACGACCTTCCCGGACGAACTTCAGCGTATCGGGCGGAGCTGCGAGATATTCAAAATAGGCTTCATCGAAAACGACCACGATTTCCTTGGGCACCTGTTCCATGAAACGGTCGATCGCTTCCTGCGCCACGAGTGTGCCGGTCGGGTTATTTGGGTTGGCAATGAAAACCACCCGGGTGCGCGAGGTGATGGCACGCTGCACCGCCTCCAGGTCGAAGCGATGATCGCGATCCGGCACCGCCACTGTTTTCGCGCCGAAAAGTGAGGCCACCAATCGGTAAGCGATGAAAGCGTTCTCCGAGGTGACCATTTCCATTTCCGGTCCGAGGAAGGCATGACCGATAAACTCGATAATCTCGTTCGAACCATTGCCGAGGATCAGGCACTCAGGCGGCACCTGGAGATGCGTTGCCAGGGCCGCACGGACATAGAATCCGCCGCCGTCCGGATAGAGATTGGCATTGCCGATCGCTTTCTGCATGGCCGCGCGCACCCGCGCGGAAGGACCGAGCGGGTTTTCGTTGGAGGCCAGTTTGCTGATCTCCTCCGGACGTAATCCACTCTCCCGCGCGGTTTCCTCGATCGGTTTGCCCGGTTCATAGAGAGCGAGATCGCGCAGATGCGGGTTAGCCAGATCCCAAATCGAGTCCATGCACGGATTCTAACGAGCTTTGCGCGCTTGAACAGCCGCCTCGTAAGCTCGGGGCCTGGCCTCGGAAAAAAAGCTGTTCCTTCCTTCACTTCTGTCGAACCGTTCCCGCGTTATGAACGCACCCGATCTCACCGCCGCCTCCAATTTCCTACATATCACGCTCACGCCCTGGAAGTTCGTGGGGCTGGCGGGCAGCCTCATTTTCGGACTGCGCTTCATCATCCAATGGATCGCCTCGGAGAAGGCCAAGAAGAGCGTGATCCCGGTCGGCTTTTGGGAATGCAGCGCCATCGGGTCCATTCTGACCCTCAGTTACTTCGCGATTTATCGCCACGACTCGGTCGGGATCCTGCAAACGGCCTTGCCGCTCCCGATCTATCTGCGCAATTTATACTTCCGTTGGACCCATCACCATGCGCAACATCCCGGGAACGAACCGCGTCCTCCCGAATAGCTCGTGCGCCGGATTAGAGAATAGAAACTCGATATGTCAGCCATTCACGACGTCATTTATCTCGATAACAACTCCAGCACCCGCATCGATCCGGCCGTGCTCGAGGAGATGATGCCGTTCCTGACCACTCAATACGGCAATCCCTCGGGCTCGCATCGCTTCGGGGCCGAGGTAAAGAAAGCCACCGATCTCGCCCACGAACGGGTCGCCGCGCTGCTCGGTTGTCAGCCTAACGAAATCGTCTTTACGAGCGGCGGAACCGAGTCGGATAACACCGCGCTGCATTCCGCGCTCCAGATGTCGCCCGACCGACGTCACCTGGTGACCACTGCCGTAGAACACAACGCCGTGCTGAATTACTGCGAAGCGCTCGCCCGGCGCGGCTGCGAGGTGACGATCGTTCCAGTCGACTCGGAAGGTCGACTCGATCTGGCGGAAATCGAACGCGCCATCCGCCCCGACACCGCGGTGGTCTCGGTCATGTGGGCCAATAACGAAACCGGCGTGATCAATCCACTGCCCGACATTGCCGCCCTCTGTCGGGCCAAAGGTGTTTTCTTCCATACCGACGCCGTCCAAACCGTCGGGAAGATGGCGATCAATCTCCGGGAAATACCGGTGCATTTCCTTTCTCTCTCCGGCCACAAACTGCACGCCTCAAAAGGAGTGGGTGCGCTCTTCGTGAATCGCCAGGCGCGCTTCCAACCGATGCTCGTGGGCGGCCCCCAGGAAGGTGGAAGAAGAGCGGGCACTGATAATGTGGCCTCGATCGTGGGCCTTGGTAAAGCTGCCGAGCTGGCAGGAGCAACCATCGAGGAGGAAAACACGAGGGTGCGAGCATTGCGCGATCGTTTTGAAAAGACGCTCGCTACCGAGCTCGACGAAGTGGCGATCAATGGCGGCCCGGCGGGGCGCCTGCCCAACACTTCCAATCTCGCTTTTCTCGGCGTGGACGCGCAGGCCATTCTGCTCAAGCTCGACCAGGAAAACGTTTGTTGTTCGTTAGGCTCGTCCTGCACGACTGGTGCGGTCGCGCCGTCGCACGTCCTGCGGGCCATGCAGATGAGCAACGAACGAGCGCGGAGCAGCCTGCGTTTTTCCTTCGGCCGCTACAACACCGAGGACGAGCTCGACCAAGTCCTGGAGATCATCCCGCGCATCGTGCGCAAATTGCGCCAGCTGGCCACGGCCTGAGACTTCGGGAATCCCTGCGTCCTTCGACGAGGACTACTGCCACACCAGGCTGAAGAGGCTGGCCCGAAAAGTCCTTCGCACTTTCTCGAAATCCGCTTTCCGCGCGACCGTCCGGAAGCGCAGCTGCGTGTCGTTCAGATTACAAAAGAGCACGCTCGTCTGGTAGCCCTCGCCGTAATAGTCGTAGGAAACCGTGATCGCATACGTCTCGCGCTGGTTGATCGGCAAAGGATTCTTTTCCTCGTTGACCAGCGCGACGTTTTGCGAACCGTTGGGGACGGAGGCCGTGACCATATCTCGCAGTTGTGCGGTGGTGGCTTCGTCGAAGACCTGCGGAGCTGGTAAAGGCGATTGCTCGATGGTCGCTTGCGCCTGCGAAACATCAGGCGGCGCGAGCTTCAGCGAGGTGGCATTGCCACTGACTGTCCAACCGCGGGGCTGCTCGTAAGTAATGGGGCGGCCGTCCTGGTGGAAGACGAGCTGTTTAAAGACGATCCCCTCGAGGACGCGTTCCCCGCCAGTGGGCGTGAAATCGATTCCCGCCCGCGCGCAGAGCAAGAGGGCGGCCAGGAACAAAATTACCAGGTAAAGTCGGATCACTTTCGCGTTCGTAGGTCCAGTTCCGTCCGGCGATGCCTTGATAGAACTGCTGCCTGGGAGCCCGCAGGCATACAAGCAGGAGATGTGCCCCGCCGACCTACTGGCGAGCGAGGGTGGCTTTGGCCTGCGCCACCAGCGTTTCTTCCTCGGGAAGGAGCCTGGCTTTCGCCGCCAGAGTGAAATACTCGGCGGCGGCTTCCAATTGCCCGGCAGCAGCAAGGAGGATCCCGTAGTAGGCAGCGACGGACGGGTCATGCAACTGCGCCGGCGTGAGCTGGCTCATGAGCTTGACTGCGCCATGGACATCGCCAGAGCGATAAAGCGCGAAAGCGTAGGTCGAAGCGTAGGCTGCATCGTGCGGATGCGCCTCGTGCAGGTCTCGCGCCATGCCGCGCACACGGAAAATCTCGGCCTTCAGCAGGAGCGAGATCTGGGCGAAATTATTTCGCACCGCGGGATCGTCCGGCATGACCGCGACCAGGCGGGAAAGCGCGCGATAAAGCCCGGTCGTGTCACGCTGCTCGGCATAGTAACGGTAAAGCGTCTGCAGCGCTTCCCGTTGCGCATCAGGATCCTCGGCCAGCGTCCACAAGACCGCAGTCGCCTTATCCGGCCAGTTCCATTGGAAAGCAATCGACTGCAGCAGATTCAGGCGAGCGGGATCTCCGGCAGCCTGCCCGACCGCAGCGACCCACTTCTTTTCGAAGCCGATATCATCGCCCGTCTCGCGCGCGACCTTCGCTTCCAGAGCCAGGCGGATTGGCTCGCCCCGCTCCCAGGAACCCCGTTGCAACATGGCCCGAAGCGCGCTCCAATCGCTCAGCCGCACATAGGAGTCCGCCAGCGCGAAGCGTAGCGGGATACTGCCAAACATTTCGGCGGGGAGCCTTTTGCTCCAGTCGATCGCCAGCAGGGCCAGTCCTCGGCTATTCATCCAGTTGATCAATTTGACCGCCTTGCCCGCCGACTGCTTCGACTCGTCCTGCAGGCGGGTCAGCGCGGTGGTGAAAGCCGGATCCTTCAGCCCCCGCAATATGCCGAGCACCAGTAGCCGATCGGCATAGGTCGCGTTCGGAGCGGCGTCGAGCTCCTTGGCCAGCTTGATACTTTCAGAATCGTGCCGCCATTTCACAGCGTCGTTGATCAGGATATGCAGCGCGTCGAATCGCACCTTGGGATCGTTCTTTAAGCGCTCGGCCAGGACTCGACCCGCATCGCGCTTGGCTCGATCTTCGGAACGCAGTTGAAACTCGGCCAGCTCGATCTGCCGCTGGGAATCGTCAGGCGCCAGGCGGGCGGCGGTTTCCAGATGCTTCTCCGCCTTGGGTAAATCATTTTTCGTTAGGGCGAGATGCGCGGCCGTCGCCTGGTAAAGCGCATCGTTTTGATTCGCCGGTGGTACCTGCGCGAGCGCTTCCGCGGCGATGGCCGGGTGCTTGAAGCGCAGCGCCGTCTCGACTAGGGCCAGTCGATCCGCCATGGAACCCGGCTCCAAATTCAAAGTGCGCCGTCGCCAATCGAGCGCCTCCGGGCTGTTCTGTTTCTCGGCGATGGCCGCCAGGGTGCGGCAGGCGTCCGCACTCTTCAGATCGACACCGTAGGCTCGTTGCGCCGCCATCGCAGCCCAGCGCAGATCGTTTTTGTCGAACGCGACATGCGCTTGCCGCATTAACTTGTGTTCCTGCCAATGGACGTAGAAACGGTGCCCGCCCCAGCTCAGCGCCACCAGCAGACAGAGCCCGCCGATGACGTAGAGCGCCAGCCGGACGAAGGTTCCCTCGGTGCGTTGCAGGGAGGTTTCGAGAGCTGGATCGGAACGGCGCGCCATGATTGAAAAGGAGAGCGTGCGCCGGCTGCCGCGGGTAGCGTCAGGGCGCACAAACTGCTAAAGAAATTAGCATGTCCCATTCCACCGTGGTAGCGCCAGTCCGAGTCGACGGCGCGTCCGCGAACACGACGGTTTTTCGCTGGCCGCTCGTGGTGGCGGTAACAGCGATGCTGTTGCTCTGGCTGGAAGTGATTCTCCAGCTGCAAAGCGAATGGTCGCTCAACCCGCAGTACGGTTACGGCTGGACCGTGCCTTTCCTGGCCGCTTGGCTTTCCTACCAGCGCTGGCTCCAACGCCCCACCCCGGCCCCTTCCCGGTGGCCTGGCCTAACGATAAGCGTTCTGATCCTGACCGCGACGATTCTCTTGCCGGCGCGCTGGATCTCCGTGGCTAATCCGGATTGGCGCATGCTCAGCTGGACGCTAGCGCTGGTTGCTGTCGTCCTTTCACTCGGAGCCGTCCATCTGGCCGGGGGCATCCGCTGGACGCGGCATTTTGCCTTTCCCATTTTGTTCTTCCTCGTCGCCGTCCCCTGGCCCGTCCAGTTCGAGCAGGCCGTCGTGCAATCCCTCATGCGCGCGGACACCGCGGTCACCATCCAGATCCTCAATGTCATCGGCACGCTCGCCGTGCAGCATGGCAACGTCATCGAGCTCGGCACCGGCCAGGTCGGAATCGATGACGCCTGTACCGGTGTACGCTCGCTCCAAGCGACCTTCATGATCGCTCTTTTCCTCGGTGAATTTTACCGGATGAGTCTGGGGCGACGCGTCATCCTGGTCGTCGCCGGAGCACTTATCGCCTTCGTCTGCAATATCGGACGGACTTTTCTCCTCTGTGAAATCGCGGCCAACTCCGGGACGGAGGCGATCCATCGCTGGCACGACCCGGCGGGCTTCACTATCCTCGGTATCTGCCTCTTCGCTTTGTGGGGATTGAGTCTCTGGCTCAAACCCCGGCTATCGCTCGAGGCCATGAAGGGGCCGAGCCGGCCCGCCCGGTCATCGTTTGGCGGTCTTTGGTTAGCGAGCGCACTGCTTCTCTGGATCGCCTGCACCGAGATCGCGGTCGCGTCCTGGTACGCGCCACGTCAGGCCCAGACCGCGAGCCAGAAATCCTGGACCGTCAGCTGGCCCACGAACGAATCGGACTATCGCAGCGAACCAATTCCCGAAGCCGTGGAAACACTTCTGCGTTACAACGAAGGCGGTTCCGCCATCTGGCGTTCCGCGGATGACCGACGCTGGATGATGTACTCCTTTCATTGGTTGCCGGGCCGGACAGCCGCGCTCTTCGTCAAGAATCATCGGCCTGACATTTGTCTGCCAGCCAGCGGTCTGACGATGGAGCAAGAGAGCGATATTCAGCTGGTGACGGTGAACGGAATCAATCTGCCGATTCGCTCCTACCGTTTCGATGATCGCGGGCGCCCGCTGCATATTTTCTACTGCTATTGGGACGGCCGCTCCGCCTACACCGACGCGACGGCTGTGGCGTCCGAGGATTGGACCGCCCGCGGACGAATCCAAGCCGCCTGGCAAGGCAAGCGCGAACTCGGCACCCGCATGCTCGAACTGGCGGTCTGGGGTCACGAAGACGATGCCGCGGCCCGATCGGCCCTCCAGCACGAGCTGGAGAAAGTCGTTAGGCCGCTGTGATAGACACGGTCATTTGAACATAACGTTTGCGCTTTTTGCGTCGCGAAACGATTGTCGTCGGTGGCTTCCCGCAACGGCAAAAAACCATCGCTCCTGGCGCCCGCCGATCCTCCGCAAAGTCCCTGCATCGAGGTTCGCGGAGCCCGTCAGAATAACCTCAAAGGCTTCGACCTCGACCTCCCGCTTGGTCAGTTAACGGTCGTCACCGGTCCGAGCGGCAGCGGCAAATCCAGCCTCGCTTTCGACACCATTTACGCGGAAGGACAGCGCCGCTACGTCGAGACTTTCAGCCCCTACACCCTGCAATTTCTCGACCGCATGGACAAGCCGCGGGTGGATGAGATCCGCGGCATCCCGCCCGCCATCGCCATCGAGCAATCGAACCCGGTCAAGAGCTCGCGCTCCACGGTCGGGACCATGACGGAAATTAACGACTACCTGAAGCTCCTCATGCCCCGGGTGGCCCGGGCTTTTTGTCCGAGCTGCGAACGCGAAATTCGGCCCGAAACGGCCCGGTCGATTGCCGACCAAGTCATCGAGCAAGGCGTCGGACAGGCGCGCCTTCTCACGTTTTGGGTGGCCGTGCCGGCCAAAACCGAAGCGGCCGACTTCTTCGCCTTCCTCCAGCAGCAGGGTTACCTGCGCATCTGGATTAACGGCGAAGTCGTGCGGGCCGACACCGGGAACAAAAAGCTCCGTCTCGGCGCCCGCGTGCAGGTCATCCAGGATCGCCTAACGATCTCGGAGGAGACTCGCGCCCGGCTGGTGGAATCGATCGAAACTGCCCTGCGCTTCGGCAAGGATAAGATCAACTTAGTCGATCCCGAGACGCGGGAGGAACATCCTTTCTCCACCGGCTGGCATTGCGCGCACTGCGACCTCGACATTCGCCCGCCCACCCCTGGACTTTTTAGTTTCAATAATCCGTTAGGCGCCTGTCCGGAATGCCGCGGTTTCGGTCGCACCATCGCGGTCGATTACCATCGCGCCATACCCGATCGCGCCCTTTCCATCGCCCAGGGCGCGGTGCGCGTTTTCCGTGGGGAAGAGATGGGGCAATCGCAAAAGGACCTGCTTCGCGCCTGCGCTCGCGAAGAGATCGACATTCATCTCCCCTTCGAAGAACTGCCGAAACACGATCAGGACTTCGTCATCAACGGCGAGAAAGGCGTCGGCGAATACACCGAAGAAGATCACGAGAGCGATCGTTGGTATGGCGTCCGGGGATTTTTCAAATGGCTCGAGAGCAAGACCTACAAAATGCACGTGCGCGTTTTGCTCAGTCGCTATCGCGCCTATACCACCTGCCCGCGCTGCCAGGGCGGACGCTTCCAACCAGAGACGCTCAACTTTCGACTAGCCACGGCTGAGGGCATAGCTTTCACCCTCCCGGAATTCGCCGCGCTGCCCATCACCCAGGCGCGGGAATTTCTCATCGGTCTGGCCCTTTCGCCTCAGGACTCCGCGGCGGAGATGCTGCGCGGCGAAATCGTTTCGCGTCTGCGTTATCTCTGCGAAGTCGGACTCGGCTACCTCACGCTCGATCGCTCCACCCGCACGCTCAGCGGCGGCGAAGTGCAACGGGTCAACCTCACGACCTGTCTCGGCGCCTCGCTCGTGAACACTCTTTTCGTCATGGATGAGCCAAGCGTCGGGCTCCATCCGCGCGATGTGGGACGACTCGTTAGGGTGATGAAAAACCTGCGCGACAAAGGCAACACCCTGCTCGTGGTCGAACACGAAGAAGCGATCATTCGTTCGGCCGATCACCTGCTCGACATCGGCCCCGGCCGCGGCGAACAAGGCGGCGAGCTGATCTATAGCGGCAGCCTGGAGAATTTTTTCGCGGGGAGGGTGGGCGTCTCGCCCGCCGGTTTTGGCCTGCCAAAACAGTCTTTGGAAAGTTCGCGAAAGCGAGATCGTTCCGCCGGCGGGCGGGACGACCGCCCTCCCCGGGACAAATTCGCCCCTTCCCTCACGCGCGACTATCTCACCGGCCGCAAGAGCATCGCCATCCCAAAAACGCGCCGCGAATTCAAGCACGCACTCAAAATCAAGGGCGCGACCGAGCACAACCTCAAGAATCTCGACACCGAGATTCCGTTAGGCGTTTTCACCTGTGTGACCGGCGTTTCTGGCTCGGGCAAGTCCACTTTGATCCATGAAGTGCTCTTCCAGAATCTCCTGCGGGCTCGCGGCACCGGCAACGAGGAAGCAGGCGCCTGTAAAAGCGTGACCGGCGCTCATCGCGTCGATGAGATCGTCATGGTCGACCAGGCGCAACTCTCGCGCACTCCCCGATCGACGCCGATTCTGTATCTCGGCGTCTACGACCGAGTGCGCGAGCTCTTTGCCGGCCTGCCGGAGGCCATGGCGCAGGGGCTGACTGCGAGTGCGTTTTCCTTCAACTCCGGCAGCGGCCGCTGCGAACGTTGCGGCGGAACCGGCTTCGAAAAAATCGAGATGCAATTTCTGAGCGATCTCTATGTGCGCTGCGCGGAGTGTGAAGGCCGGCGTTTCCAGCCACATGTTCTGAAAGTGAAGTTGGAGGGCCGTTCCATTCACGAGATTCTCGACCTCACGGTGAGTGAAGCCGTGCAGTTTTTCACCGCGCTCGGGGAAGCACACACGCTCGCGCGGCCGCTGCTGGTCCTCGAAGAAGTGGGGCTCGGTTACCTTCGTCTCGGGCAACCACTCAACACCCTTTCCGGCGGCGAATCGCAGCGGCTCAAATTGGTCCGTCACCTCACAGACGGGCGGACGGGCCAGGAGAAGAGCGGAGACCTATTCATCTTTGACGAACCGACCGTCGGGCTCCATTTCGATGACGTTGCGCTTCTCGTTAGGCTTTTCCAGCGCCTGGTCGAGGCGGGAAACTCGATCGTCGTGATCGAGCACAATCTCGAGGGGATCAAATGCGCCGACTGGATCATCGATCTCGGTCCCGAAGGCGGTGAAGAAGGCGGACAATTGGTCGCCGCGGGCACGCCCGAAGCGATTGCGAAGATTGCCAATTCCCACACCGGCCACTTCCTGTCAGAGGTGCTGTCTCGCAGCCTGGGGAGCGCACGCGCCTCGCGTGCGTTCTTCGACGACTCGCCGAAGACCATGGGGGATGTTACTCGTTATGAGTTGCCGGAATTCGACCAGGAACTTCCTCGCGCGGCCGAAGAGCCCTTCGGCGAGGCGCCGAATGGAGCACGCGGAGCGCGCGCACTCTCCGGAGGACTCGCGACCCCGCGCGAGCAGGCCATCTCGATCCACGGCGCGCGCGAGCACAACCTCAAAAATATCTCCCTTGCCATTCCGCGAGATAAGATGGTCGTGATCACCGGCCTGAGCGGTTCCGGCAAATCGACCGTCGCCTTCGATCTCCTTTTTGCCGAAGGCCAGCGCCGTTTCCTCGACAGCATGTCGCCTTACGCGCGCCAGTTTGTCGAACAACTCGAGAAACCGGACGTCGATCTGATCGAAGGACTGCCGCCGACCGTGGCCATCGAGCAGCGCGTCACCCGCGGCGGTGGCAAATCGACGGTGGCGACCGTGACCGAGGTCTATCACTTCCTGCGTCTTCTCTTCGCCAAGACCGGCACACAGTTCTGTCCTGATTGCGATCTGCCCGTCGAAAAGCAAAGCCTCGCCGCCATCGTTAGGCTGGTCGAAACGGCGGCGCGGCGCGGTCCGCTCAAGGTCCTCGCGCCCCTGGTCAAGGCGCGCAAATGTTTCCATACCGAAGTCGCGCGTTGGGCCGAGCGACAGGGTTTCGACACGCTTTTTGTCGATCGCCAGCTCATTCCCGTCGCACAATTCCGGAAGCTGGAGCGATTCAAAGAACACACCATCGACGCCGTCGTGGGCGCGATCGATGCGAAGCGCATTCTGAAGGCGCGTAACCTGGTTCAGCGCGCGCTTCAGATCGGTCGCGGCACGGCGCATCTCCTCGACGCGAAAAACCGGCTCACGGTCGTCAGCACCGAGATGAGTTGTCCAGGCTGCGGACGCGCTTTCGAGGAGCTCGATCCGCGTTTATTTTCCTTCAACTCACCGCACGGCTGGTGCGGGACCTGTGCCGGGTTCGGCGAAATCTGGAACGAGAAACTACAGAAAAACGAAGAGGAAACCGGCGACTCCATGCTTGAGAACGAGCTCAACGCCGAGCGCCAGTTCGAATCGGTGGAGGAAAGCGAAGCGCAGCCATGTCCTGATTGCCACGGCGCGCGTTTGAATGCAGTCGCGCGGCATGTCCGTTTGCAGGGCAAAACGATCGACGACTTCGCCGCGCGGTCCGCCGGCGAAGCACTTGCGCTGGTCGGCAAACTTCGCTTTCGCGGCACCCAGAAAGTGATCGCAGCCGATCTGGTGCCCGAGATCGTGCAGCGCCTTCAGTTCATGGAAAACGTTGGGCTGGGCTATCTGGCGCTCGGGCGTTCAGCCAAGACCCTGAGCGGCGGCGAATCCCAGCGCATCCGGCTCGCCGCCCAGCTCGGTTCGAATCTGCGCGGCGTCCTCTACGTGCTCGACGAGCCGACCATCGGCCTGCATGCGCGCGACAACGTCAGCCTGCTGGAGACACTCAGTGCGCTGCGCGCCAAGGGCAATTCGTTAGTCATCGTCGAGCATGATGAGGAAACGATGCGGCGCGCCGATCACATCATCGATCTCGGACCCGGCGCGGGCGTGCATGGCGGCGAGGTGGTCGCGGCCGGCAACCTTAGCGAGATCAAAGAAAACACGATCTCGCAAACCGGCCGTTGCCTGCGGACGCCGCTTTGTCACCCGGTACGAGAATCCCGGCGCTCGTTAGGCGAGGTCCAGGATTGGCTGGAGATTCGCGGCGCGAAAGCAAACAACTTGAAAGACGTCGATGTGCGTTTTCCGATTGGACGGCTTTCCGTGATCACCGGCATTTCCGGCTCCGGGAAGTCGACCTTGATGCGCTCGGTTCTGCTGCCGGCCGTACAGGAAACGCTCGCCGCTGGACGTCGTCGAAGCAAGACCGCCGAGACTTCACGAAAACGGAAGAGTGCCCGTTCCGCGGTGCACGGGGCGCAAACGATCATTACCGGCGCGGATGCGCTGGAGGCCATTTACGAGGTCGATCAATCGCCGATTGGCAAAACCTCGCGCTCAACTCCCGCAACTTACATCAAGGTTTTCGACGAAATTCGAAACCTTTTCGCGCAGTTGCCGGTCTCGCGCGTGCGCGGCTATACGGCCAGCCGCTTCTCGTTTAATACCGAAGGCGGACGCTGCGAAACCTGCAGCGGCCAGGGCGTGCTGAAATTAGAGATGAGCTTTCTCCCGAGCACTTATGTCCCTTGCGAAGACTGCGGCGGGAAGCGTTACAACGCGCAAACGCTGGAAGTGCTCTACCACGACCGCAGCATCGGCGACGTCATGAACATGACCATCGCACAGGCCGCGGAATTCTTTGCGGCTAACCAGAAGATTGCCCGGCCGCTTTCGCTGCTGGTCGAAACCGGTCTGGGCTATCTCAAGCTCGGGCAACCCAGCCCGACCTTGAGCGGCGGCGAAGCGCAGCGCCTGAAGCTGGCCACGAAACTCACGCGCGGGGTGGGACGAGCCCAAAACGAACGATTGCGCAAAATGCGCACGCCTAAATCAACGCTCTATCTGCTGGAGGAACCAACGATCGGATTGCACATGGCCGACGTGGAGCTGCTCCTCAACGTCATCCACCGCCTGGTCGATGATGGGAACACCGTCATCGTGATCGAGCACAACCTGACCGTCATCGCGGAAGCCGATTACGTGATCGATATCGGACCGGAAGCAGGTTCGTTAGGCGGAGAAGTGGTCGCGCTGGGAACGCCGGAGGAAGTGGCGAAAAACCGGCTCAGTCGCACCGCGCCGTTTTTGCGCGAAGTGTTGTCCCAAGGGCGGACGGCGCTGCGCGACCCGGCCTTGGCGCCGGGGTGAGGATAGCGCCGCAATTTGCTGCTCGCGACATTCTCGCGGAAAGTCGCGCGCTTGATGTTCGCCTATTACCTGCACGATTTCAGTCCGTTCATCTTTCGGATTTGGGGCAATGTCGGACCGCGCTGGTACGGCCTCGCTTACATCCTTGCCTTTGCCGCCGGCTACTGGCTGCTGCACCTTTTGGCGCGGCGCGGCTACACGCAACTGCGCCCAGAACACGTGGGAGACTTCATCACCTGGGCCGCGCTCTTCGGAGTCATGCTGGGTGGGCGGCTGGGCTACGTGCTTTTTTATCGGCCGGAGATGTTGCGCCATCCGCTCTCCGTCGCGCGCGTCTGGGAGGGCGGCATGTCGAGCCATGGCGGTATGCTGGGGCTGATCGTTTTCACCTTTTACTACGCCTGGCGCCACCAGATTTCGTGGACCAACCTGGGCGACAATCTCGTGGTGGTCGCGCCTCTCGGTCTGTTCTCGGGTCGCTGCGCCAACTTTATCAATGGCGAGCTTTACGGACGCCTCACGACCGTTCCGTGGGCCATGCTTTTTCCCAAGGAACTGCTCGAGCCGAAAAACGCGGCCGAGGCCGATCGCGCTCTGATGGCTGCGCGGCAGATCAGTCCGAGCCTAACGACACCGGAAGCGATTGTGGAGGCCGCGCATTCCCAGCCACAACTTCGCGACGTCATCCGCCCCATCCTCACGCCGCGACATCCATCGCAGATTTATGAAGCGCTCCTCGAAGGCGTCCTCCTCTTCACCATTCTCTGGCTGGTGCGGACGCGCACCCGCCAGCCCGATGGCGTGCTCACCGGCCTGTTCTTCGTCTGCTACGCCATCTTGCGGATCGTGGTGGAATATTTCCGCGAACCGGATGCGTCGCTCATTGCTGGATTTACGCGCGGGCAGTTCTTTTCGTTTTTCCTCATCGCCATCGGACTCGCCTTTATCGTGGTCGGGAAAATACGAAATCGCCGCGCCTCACCGATTTTTCAGGCGCAGTCCTGAGCGCGTCTCCGCTTTCGTTTCCCGCCACTTCCGCTATAACTTAACGCAGCATGACGGAACTGATTTCCCCGCTGCAATTTCTCGCGGCCGGCGGGCTCGTTTTTTCGTTCGAGCACGCCACGGTCGCGGGCAAGGCGGTGCTCTTTATTCTCGCCATCGGCTCCATCTTTAGCTGGTCGGTCATGGTCACGAAAATGCGTGTGGTGCAGTTCGCGCGGAAACAGACCGACCGTTTTCTGGCCGTCTTCCGCCAGGATCGCCAGCCGTTGCGATTGTTTGAATCGAACGCGCGCTTCCCCGGTTCGCCGGTCTTCCAGGTCTACCGGGCCGGTTGCGAGGAACTTACTTTTCACCTGCTCGGTTCCGCGGAACTCGATGAAACATTTCGAGCCCGGCTCGAGATCGCGGACAAGATTACCCCCGCGCAGATGCACGCGGTCAATGCCGCCATGGAACGCGCGGTGGGTGAAACCGCGCTCAAGCTCGAGTCACAAATGATTCTGCTCGCCACCGCGGTGAGCGGCGCGCCTTTTCTGGGATTGTTAGGCACGGTCTGGGGCGTGATGGATACTTTTACCGGCGTGGCCGAAGCAGGCAGCGCGAACCTGGCCGCGATGGCCCCCGGCGTTTCCGGTGCGCTCATCACCACCGTGACCGCACTCTGCGTCGCGATCCCGGCCATGTTTGGCTACAATTTCCTCGTCACCAGCATCCGCGCCATGGTCGTGGAGATGGATAACTTCGCGGCCGAGCTGGCCTCGGAGTTTGAACACAAATATGTCGAGCACGGCACGCGCGTTTCCGATTTTCGCCGTTAGGAACCGAATAAATGCGCCGCTATTCCAGTCGCACTTCTCTGTCGACGCTCTCGGAGATCAACATCACTCCGCTGCTCGATCTGGCTTTCGTGCTCCTCATTATTTTCATGATCACGACCCCGCTGCTCGAGAACAGCAAGACGCTCATCATCCCCTCGAGCGCTACCACGAACGCGCCGGTTAATCCCGCCGCTGTCCAGACGCTCTCCATGGATCGCGACGAAGTCGTCCGGTTGAACGAGGAAGTCGTGGATCCGAGCGTGCTCGAAACCCGGTTGGCCGCGCTCAAACAAGCCGACCCCAATCTCGCGATCGTCATTCGTCCCGATCGCAACCTGCCTGTGCAAAAGCTCGTTAGTCTGATGGACGCGCTCCAGCGTGCGGACATCACCAAGGTAGGAATCGCGACGCAGGAAGAACCGAAGTAGCGATGACCCGGGACGCGCGTTTTTGGCGCAACGTCACCATCGTAGGACTCGTGCACGTCGTGGTACTGCTCGGGCTGCTTTGGTGGAGCCGCTCCCCGCGAACTGTCCCGAAAGACATTGTTTGGATGGAGGGCGGATCCGGCGCGAGCGCACCAGCGGCAGCCGAATCTTCGCCGCCTCCTGCGGCGACCCCAGAGGTCGTGCCGGTGGAAACTCCAGAGGAAGCTAAAGAAGAGCCCACTCCAGCGATCACACCAACCGCAAAGAGCGAAATAGAGATTCCGACCCCCACCGCCTCGTCCACGCCGACGCCGACGCTCACACCCACACCAACCCCCACTCCCACCCCGACTCCGACACCGACACCGACACCGACACCGACACCGACACCCAAGGCAACGCCGAAACCGACTCCACGCCCCACCGCGAAGCCAACTCCAAAACGGAAATCAAAGGCCACGCCAACTCCGAAAAAGAAAGTCACGCCGAAGCCAAAACCCACGCCGGACGAGGAAGAGAAAGCGGAAGAGAAGGAGCAGGAAAAGAAGAAAGCCATCGCCAAGGCGGCCCTGGCCAAGGAAAAAGAAAGTGACGAATCCTCCGAGAAGCCGGTCAAACGAGCGACGGCGGCTGACGAGGGCAAAGGTGAAGGCGACGAGACGAAAGCCAAAGGGAGCGGCGGCTCCGGCGGCAAAGGTGCGGGAGAAGGCGGCGCGACCGAATTCGGCTGGTACGGCAACATGTTACACGACCGTTTCTATGGCGAGTGGGTGCAGCCGACCTCTGTCGTGCACAGTTCCAAGATTTCCGTGCTTCTCCGAATTCGAATCCAGAAAGACGGCCGCATCTCCGATTACTCGATCTCCAGATCCTCCGGCAATCCCGTGGTGGACGACTCCGTGACGGCGGCAGCGGCACGGGTGAAACGGGTCGACCCTTTGCCATCTGGCCTGGGCGACGATTATTATGATGTGAACATCAACTTCGAATTAAACTAAATGATGACGAGAATTTCCCATATCGGATTTCCGATGAAACAGGCCTTGGCCGCCACCCTGCTCTTTTGCCTAACGACCATTGTCACAAGAGCGGCGGAGGATGTGCCGACCATCACGGTGAGCAAGGGTGACCAGATCAACCTGGAAGTGACTTCGCTGGGCGGCGGCGATGGCGCGGCCGCGACCAAGACGGTGCAGAACGACCTCGCGCTTTCCGGTTACTTCAAGTTTAGCGGCGCCGATAGCTCGTACTCGGTCCGCGGCACCGCCAGCAGCGGCGGCCTGCAAGGCCAGGTGGTCGATCACAGCGGCGGGACCGTTCTCTCGAAAAACTACAGCGGCAATTCGCGCCAGAACGCGCATCAATTCGCCAACGACATCATCGAAACTTTGACCGGTCACAAAGGAATCGCCGGCACCAAGATTGCGTTCATCGCTACGCGGAGCGGGAAAAAGGAAGTCTATCTCGCTGATTTCGACGGCAGCAACGTCAAGCAACTAACCAGGGACAATACGATCAGCGTTCACCCTTCGCTCAGCCCGGACGGCGGGCGGATCGCCTACACCGGTTACCAGAGCGGTTATGCGGATGTTTACGTGATCGACGTGGCCAGCGGATCGCGCAACCGCATCGTGAATTTCCCGGGCACCAACAGCGGCGCCACCTTTTCGCCCGACGGCGGCCGACTTGCCCTAACGATAAGCAAGGATGGCAATCCGGAACTCTACGTGGTGAGCGCGAGCGGCGGGGGCGCGCGGCGCCTGACCCGCACGCGCGGGGTGGAGTCGGGACCGACCTGGTCGCCGGATGGCAGTGAAATCATCTACTCCTTCGACGGCGAAGGCGGCCCACAACTTTACCGGATTTCGGCCAACGGCGGCTCGGGACATCGCATTTCCACGGGTCACAGCTATTGCACGGAGCCGAACTGGTCGCCGGACGGGAAGAAAGTCGCTTTTAATGTGCGCAGCGGCGGCGAATTCCAAATCGCAGTCCTGGATCTGGGCGGCGGTGGCACCCGCCTTCTGAGTTCCGGCCAGGACCCAGTCTGGGGCGCTGATTCCAGACACGTCATCTTCACCAACGACGGCGCACTCTACATGCTCGACAC
>JBPCLK010000181.1:0-15755 GCA_051003355.1 Chthoniobacterales bacterium
CGCTCGGCCGCTACATCGATGGGCGTCGGCTTTCTGACGGTTGGCGCGGGCGTTGAACCACTAGTCGCCGCGACGACCGGTGCCTTCGGGGCCACAATGACGGGTCTGGCTGGCGGAGGCTCTGCCATCTCTTCGATTTCCTCCAGGTAGAGATCGACCAGATCCTCCGCATCTCCTGGGTCAATTCCCAGGTTTTCCCCCATGTTTACGAAAGCGTCGCGCTGGTCATCGGTCATCTCATCTGCATCAAGACCGCTCAGACGCAGCATACGAAGGAAATCCTCTTTCGGATCGAGACTGGCCTCGGAGGCCGCAGCTTTCTCTTCGAGCGATGGAGGGGTCACGCGCACGCCGTTGCAGTTTTCCAGTTCCGCCTCAATTAATTCGAGCATACGCTCGGTCCTGAGGCCGTGCTGCCGGCCGAATTCCAGGAGCGTTTCTTCTTCCTGGGGCGACAGGGTTTTGTCATTCAGGGCGAAAGTGACGTATTTATTAAATTCCGCGACGGCTCGCTCTTCGGCCTGTGCAGCCAGTTCTTCGTCGACCTGGCGGCGGCGATCGGGATTGAGTAACTCGACTCGCGCCTCGGTGAGGAAGCGGGACGATTCGTCCAAGCCGGAGCGCAGTAACTGCGCGAGCGGATTGCTGGGCTGATTCTTGAGCGGCAGCTTTTTCTGCCACCACAAAAGTAGCTCGCGAAAGCGCTCTTCGATCAGCTCGTCGCTCGGATTGGTCTGCGGATCGAGACAAAGACGCTCGTAGGGATCCGCCGAGTTATAGCGACTCCAGCCGTCCCACTTGCGCGGGTCGTCCGGCAACGGAATCGGGAAGGTAGCCGCGGAGAGCATCTCAGACGACGCTCAATTGCCCTAACGCCGCCGTCGCCCGATCGAGCTCTGCTTCTGAGAGCCCGGTCTTGCGTTCAATCGAAACCGAGGCGGTATTGCCGCACGCCTCCACGGCCACTTCCAAGACCTGATTGGCGTTGTATTCGTAGGTCAGTTCCACCGGCGAACCTTTCGGGAGGAAGGGCGGTAACTCGACATCGCAAATTCCGAGTGGCGTGCACTCCTGCGGGAGGGTGCTTTCGCCTTCCACGATACGCACGATCGCGCGCTGCATGTTGGCGGTGGCCGTGCCGAAAGAATTCTTCGCGACCGCAGGCATGGCGGTCATCTTCTTGATCATCGGGAAGACATATTCCTCGAGATGCGCTTCGTCCCAGAGGACGACGCCGAGGGTGTGCGAGGTAATGTTGCGCACCTGGATGAGCCCGCCATCGCGGGAAGAAAATTGCTGTCTGGTCTCGGAAGGCAGCATCTGTTCACCCGTTGTCTCTTCTTCGTTCAAGAGAGAAAGAACAGCCTGGATGGCCGCACCGACCGCTACCGCTTCATCAGGATTGACGTCTTCGGCCAAAGGCACCGACGTCAGTTGCGCGATCATCTCGCGCACCATCGGCATGCGCGTCATGCCTCCCACGAGCAAAATCTTGTTCACCTGCGACCACTGCATCTTCGCTTCGCGCATGACGATGTCGCAGATCGCCCTGCACTTCTCGACGAGATGTTTCGTCATCGTCTCGAACTGCCCGCGGGTCAGCTCCACCTTGATGCTCTTGCCATTGTGGCTGTGCACGATAGTCGTGCGGTCGCGGCTGGAGAGCTGGATCTTGGCGGCCAAGGCCCGGCTCTGCAGGTCCTGGTAGCTTTGTAGATCGAGCAGCGGATTCTCGCCGTGCACGCGATCGAACTCTTCCGCGACGTGGTTAACGAGGATGTCGTCCCAATCTTTACCGCCGAGACGATGATCGCCATTGGTCGCCACCATCTCCAGACGATGCCCTTTGATGCGCATGAGCGTAACGTCGAAAGTGCCGCCGCCAAGGTCGAACACAAAAACAGTCTGGTCATCGTCGAGCTTGTCGAGACCATAGGCCAGCGCGGCCGCGGTCGGTTCGTTGATAATTTGTAAAACGTTTAGACCGGCGAGGCGGCCGGCGGTGATCGTGGCGGTGCGTTCCGCATCGTTAAAATAAGCGGGAACCGTGATGACGGCGTCAGTCACCGGCACCTTAAGATATTTCTCAGCGTCGGATTTTAGCTTCTTCAGGATAAGCGCCGAAAGTTCCTCGGCGGAGTAGCTGGTCCCGCCAAACTCGCGGCTGAATTGCTCTTTGGATTTGCCCACCTCGCGTTTCACGAAGTCGACGATTTTCTCGGGCTCGGAGACCGTGTTGTTTTTCGCGATCGTGCCGACGATGGCATTGCTGCCATCAAACAAGACGACCGACGGCGTGATCCGCTCGCTCTCCGCGTTCGGGATAATTTGCGGTTTCCCGTAAGCGTCGATGTGAGCGACGGCTGAGAAGGTGGTTCCGAGATCGATTCCAACTGCTTTTCGATGACTCATGTGGTTAAGTTTGTTCCCTTAGATTCCTTGGTCCGGACTGCGACCCTCTAAATGCAGTTTTCATGCCTCCCACGTTCTATTAGAGCGAATTTGTTTTTTCGCTCTCCCGCCCTCTGAAAAAGGGCGGCTTAAGCGAAACGTTTGGCGATGACTTCCTCGGCACGGAGGAGTCGATCGTGCCAGGTAAAACCACGCTTCAGACGCCTAACGATGAGGCCGTCTTCCTCGGCGTTCTCCGCGGGCTCGAAGCTGATGACCCGATGCAGGGTGCGGTCAATCTTGTCCTTGAGCTCGATTTCGTTCACCTCCAGGCGATGCAGGATCTCGAGTACAAAATGTAGAACATTCGTTAGGTTAGTGTGCCAACGCACTTGCTCTTCACCAGCGTTCTCGACTTCTGCGGCGGCGCCAGTCTGGCCGACGATGGCACTCAGGTCGTCGAACAAAACGAGCAGGTCGCGGATGAACGGCTTTTGCAGGGCGTCGCGGACGAAATTATCCCGGTAGCTGATCAATTCCTGGTGCAGCGAATCGAAAAGTTTCTGGTTCACGGTCTCGCTGTCGCGAATGACCGCCAGCTGTTCCTCGATCTTCTCGAAATGGAGCGCCTCAAATTTAAGGTGAATCGATTCTTCCAGGGCCTCCATGCGCTGGTTGAGCGAGTAGACCACGCCGATCAGCGCGGTCATGGCGGACGGGTCGCGCTCGGTCGGCTTCGCGGGAGGACCGACCGCTTCTGCACTTAATTCGTGCATGGCAGAAGCAAAATCGGGCTCAACTTCGGTCGCCTGGCTCATATCGATCAGCGACCGACGAAGTAACCACGAATGGCCTTGACCAGGCCGGGAATGTCGTGCTGCGGAGCCTCGACTGCGACCGTAAGGCCGCGATCACGCGCGGTCCGCGAGGTGATCGGCCCGATGCTCGCCACCTCCATCCCCGTCGGCCAAGGCAGGCCCAGAGCGAGAAAATTTTCAACCGTCGATGAACTGGTAAACGTGATCATATCAGCGCCTTCGGCGGCCAGTCGCGATCGTGCGTCTGTCCGATCGACCGTCTCGGCGACCGTTCGGTAGGTAAAAGCAACATCGACAATGGCTCCCAAAGCTCCGAGCTCCGTTGGTAGCAGGTCTCGGGCCTCTTCTGCCCGCGCGATGAGAATGCGCATATTTTCGACGTCGCCCTTCTTTTTGAACTCGCGCACGACCGCCTCCGCCACGAACTCGTCGGGCTGCAAATCGACCTGAAGATGGTGTTCACGGACCCGCGCCGCAGTGGCCGGACCGATGGCGGCGATCTTCACTCCGCCGATGTCCCGGGCGTCGCCGTAGAGCTTGTAAAACATGTCGAAAAAGGCGGTCACACCGTTCGGGCTGGTGAAGATGATCCAGTCATAGGAGTGCGCGTCCTGCACTAACTCGGCAAACGCGCGGAGATCGCTCGGTGGCTCGATCCGAATGGTTGGTAATTCCATGACTTCGGCCCCGAGATCACGCAGTTGCTCACTTAACGCTCCGGCCTGTTTTCGCGTGCGAGTGACCACGATCCGGCGTCCGGAAAGAGGACGCGCCCGGTGCCAGGCGAGCTCCTGACCGAGGGACACTACTTCGCCGAAGACTGCCACGGCCGGCGGCGCGAAACCCTTTTCCGCTACATCCTGCGCGATCTTTTCCAGAGTGCTGCGCAGCACTTCCTGCCGGCCAGTCGTTCCCCAGCGGATCAGCGCGACGGGCAGATCCTTACGGACACCGTGCGCCTTCATTTCATCTGCGATCGCCTCGATGCGCTCGACGCCCATCAACATGACCTGGGTTCCGCCCAGTCGGGCCAGCGTTTCGAAATCAAGCGAGCTCTCCGTTTTCTCCGGGTCTTCATGTCCGGTGAAAAAGGTCACATGAGAGGTGATCCCGCGATGCGTGACTGGAATCCCCGCATAGGCTGGAGCCGCGATGGCCGAGGTTACTCCAGGGACCACCTCGAAAGCGATCGAGGCCTTCGCCAATGCGAGCGCTTCCTCGCCTCCACGGCCGAATACAAACGGGTCGCCTCCTTTAAGCCTGACAACCGTCTTGCCCTGGCCTGCCTTTTCCACGAGCAGGGCGTTGATTTCATCCTGCTTAAGGGTGTGAGCTCCGGCCTTCTTCCCCGCGTAGATAAACTCGGCATTTTCCGGCGCCCATTGCAGCATCTCGGGATTGCAGAGGTAGTCGTAAACTACGACTTCGGCGCGCTCGATGAGCTGCTTCGCCCGCAACGTGACGAGGCCGAGGTCACCCGGCCCTGCGCCTACCAAATAACAACGGCCAGTCTTTTTCTTAGTCGCCATAGATCGTGCTGAATAATTCCGCCGCGAGCGGTTCGGGACTGTGACACGGTCCCGACGCTTGGCCAACGTAGGCCGTCGACCCGTCTGTCGTGAAAACCTGGGCGTACAGATGCATTTGTTCCTGAACGATTGACGCGTGCACGCCCACCGGCGAATCGCAATCTCCATCCAGGAGGCGCAAAAATTCCCGCTCCGCCTGCAAACAGAGCAGCGTTGTTTCGTGACAGATCGCCCGCACGATTTTTCGCAGACGTTCGTCGTGTCGACGCACTTGCAGCGCGACAATCCCCTGCCCTCCCGCAGGCACGAAATCCTGCTCGGAAAGTTCTTCCATTTTCACTTCAATCCCGAGCCTCTCAAGACCAGCGCGAGCCAGAATGATTCCAGCCCAATCGGCATTTTCACCTAGTTTCCGCAGGCGCGTGGGCACGTTGCCTCGGAGATTGACCACCCGAAGATCAGGACGCTGCCGCAGCAATTGATGCGTCCGGCGCACACTGCCAGTCGCGACCACGGCGCCCTTCGGCAGGCTCGTTAGGCTGAGTTCGCCTTTCGTAATCAGCACATCGCCAGTTCGACCCCGGGGCAATACTGCGCCAATCTCAAGGTCTTCCAGACGCTGGCTCGGCAAATCCTTGGCGCTATGCACGGCCAGATCGATGCGCTCGTCGAGAAGCTGTTTCTCAATTTCGCGGGTAAACATTCCCTTGCGACCGGCTTTTCGATCGGCGATCTCGATCGAGCGAGAACCTTCATCACCACTCGTGCGGATGATTTCGACCTCGACCTTTAGCTCCGGCCAGGCGGAGGACAGAGCCTGTTGAACGAGCCGCACCTGCGCCAAGGCCAGGTCACTTCCGCGCGACCCCAGGATGATTCCTTGCGCGCCCACTCAGCTTTCCGAAGCGCGGAGCGCTGACGCGCGCAGTGGCGCCGGATTCATGGGGCGGCTATTCGTCGCCGAACCAAACCAGCCGCTAAAATCGTCCACATGTCCTGCGATGATTTCCTCCCCGGCGGCGATTTGTTGTCGACGCATGGCGAGAGATTGCTGCGCGATCGATTGCAAGGAATCGATGTCGTAAAGAAAAACACCCTCCATCTCGTTCACGTCCGCAGCCACATCGCGCGGCACCGCGATGTCGATAATGAAAAGCGGTCGATCAAGCCGATCACTCAGGAGTGGGGCGAGTTTCTCCCGGGTGACAATCGGCTCGGGCGCCGAGGTGGAGGTAATCAAAATATCGACGTCGCGACAGTGGTTTTCCCATTCCGTCATCGGCACCGCCAGCCCGCTGATCCGTTCCGCCAGCGCCGTGGCACGTTCCGGAGAGCGATTGGCCACGCGGATGTCGCGCACTCCGCGCTTCACCAAGGCGCGCGCAGTCCGTTCACTCGCCTCACCTGCACCCAACATCAGCACTTTCCGCGTCTCGAAATTTCCGAAAATTTGCTCTGAGAGATCGACCGCCACGGAACCAACCGAGACCGATCCCCGCGTGATGTCCGTCCGCGTGCGGACCTGTTTCGCCACTCGAAACGCACGTTGGAAAAGCCGGTGCATAAAAGGCCCTGCTCCGCCGGATTGACGCGCAGCTTCGTAAGCCTTCTTGGCCTGGCCGAGGATCTCCGTCTCGCCGACCACCATCGAGTCCAGGCCGGAGGCCACGCGGAAAAGATGCTGCACGCATTGCAACGCCTCGTAACGATAAAAGGACTCCACCTCCGATTCTTGCGGTCGAATGCCGTCGGCCAGGAGAAATTGCGCAATCTGGAAGGTTGAAATCGATTCCGGAGCCGCGGCATAGACCTCCACCCGATTACAAGTGGACAGGAGAAGCACCTCGGTACAGCCCGCCTTCTCGCGCAGCACGCGATCGAGCCCGTTCTGGCCGACGAAGCGCTCGCGCATGGCCACGTCCGCAGTGTGATGGCTCAGGCCTACGCAAAAGAGATTCATTTAAAGCGGGCGCCCCGGCGCGAGAAACGTGATACCCCAGAGCAGGGTCAGTGCCGCGCTAAAACCAAGAACACAAAGCGTTGCGATACGACGGGGAGCAGTCTTCCCAAGATGACCCGCGAGGAGGAGAGCGGCGTAAAAAAGCCAAACGCCAAACGACCAGACAATCTTCGCGTAAGGCAGCGGGTGGCCGGTGAAAAATCCGGCCGCGATTCCCACTGTGAGAAGCGCGAAGCCCAGCCAGACCAGACGGATAATGGCCCCGAACAGATCGGTGAGAGGGGGAAAGTGATAGAACATGGAGTTGAGCCGACGCAGCTTAAGTTGGCGCTCCTGCATACGGTACATCAAACCGGCAACGCAGGCCAGAGCAAAGGCGCCGTAGGCGACGAGCGAGATCGCTGCGTGCACCTCTAACCAAGGGGATGGAGAGCGAACCGTGGCCGGCGCAGAATCGATCGGAGCGATCAAGGCGAAGGTCTGCAAAGCAAAGACGAGCGGCGCGGTAAAGGCGCCCATGGGCGAGAGGCGATAGACCGGCCCGACGAGCAGGTGAATGAGCGAAACCGACCAGGCCAGGAAGATGAAGACCTCGAAAAGATTTGTTAGCGGGCAGGATCCCACCGCCTGGCCACGAACAAAAAGAAAGGCCGTCTGGAAAACGAAACCGAGCGCGATCGTCCAGAAATTGAATCCCCCCCCTCGATAGGTATGCGCGCGGATTGCCAGCGCCGTCCGCACCATCGCCAGGAAAAAGAAGAGGGTGGAAATTATCAACAAACGGCGATCCATGTCCCCCAAAGTAAAAGGCAGCGTAGGGCTTGGCAATTAGCCTTGATCCGACCCGCGGCCGAGGGCGCATTTCCTGCTTTTTCATTACGCATAATGACGACCGTGATGTGCCGGCCCTTCGCCAGCCGGATGAATTCCGACGAAGTGCGCGGCCTGCAACAGGCGCTCGACCTCAGCTACGCTCGGCTGCGCGAAAGAGCACGCCGCGAATGGCAACGATGCACTGGCGGCATTGACCCGAGCGACGCCTGTGTCCGGGTGCGAATCCACGAGACCGCCCGCCCCACGCTCGCGCTCTAGCGAAAGCTTCCCACTCAAATTTTCTCGCCACGTTTCGACCGAGCGCGGTCGTTGACGATCTCTGCCAGCCCGCTAGCCTCCCGGCCATGGCTCTCGATTCGATCGCTCGTTTACACGCCGGTATCCGCGACGTTCCAAACTTTCCAAAACACGGCGTCGTCTTTAAAGACATCACGCCCATCCTAGTCGACCGGCAGCTTTTCCGGGAATCGATCGACGTATTCCTCGATCGTTGTCGCGAGCTTCCTATCGACAAGGTCGTGGGTATCGATGCGCGCGGTTTTCTTTTTGGATCCGCCGTAGCCTACGCGCTCGGCGTCGGCTTCGTGCCGATCCGCAAAAAAGGGAGAGTCCCCTTCAAAACCGAGAGCGCAGCTTACTCGCTGGAATACGGTGGTGCCGAAATGGAGATGCAAACCGACAGCATCGAACCCGGCGAAAAAATCGTGCTCATTGACGACCTGCTCGCGACCGGAGGCACTTCGGCAGCGGCGGCAGCCTTGATCAAAAAAGTCGGCGGCGATTTGCTCGAAGCTCAGTTCCTCATCGAGTTGGAGTTCCTGCACGGGCGCGAGAAGCTCGCGCCTACTCCGGTGGCGACGTTTCTAAAGTTTTAAGACAGGATTCACAGGATTTTACAAGGTTAAGGCAGTCCCGGATCCTGTCACTCCCCACAACTGCAGCCTACGCCGCAATTCCCGCTCCGATCTTCCACGATGACTTCTACGCGGATCTCCTGCAGAGCGAGTTGGTCGTGGATGGCATTCAGCAAATCCAGCGCACGGCCCTCCGGCATGGCGGCGCAACGCAACTCGATGCGCGCATTTTTTCGGGCCAGCTCAGGGTGAGCTTCGGTCATCTCGCCATCCAAGAGGAAGGAGACGTAAGCGTTGAATTTTTCCTGGAGCTGAAAGAGCTGGAGCTCAGAATCATCCCACGGCCGCGGCTCGAACATGGCGAGAAGAACCTCGTCAGTTTTGGTGTCGTGCGCGAAAAAGTCTATCACGCCCGGCTCCGCGATTCCGGCTGGCGCGGTCGCCTCAGTTTCGGTCTTCGATTTCTCCGCCATGAAGGCGGAATTCTACGGAAGGATTGGTCACCATGCAACGAGCGGCTAGACTGCTTCCGCCATGCCAAAAGCGTTTTTCATTCTTGTTTTGCTCCTCATATTTCGAGCGCTCCCGGCCGCCGCGCAGTTCCGGCCGGATTTCCTCCAGAACAATAGCTACTGGAATGATGGCAAAGCCGAGTTCGACATTTACGACGCACAAATTGTTCGCTACGGCCAGCCGCGACCGACCGAGGTGCTGCACATCCTGGTGCGCGAACCCTTCGACCTGAAGCAAATGGTCAAGCCCGACGACTGGCAGCGTCCCGGCATCGAGCCCGTGCTGAAGATGAATCAAATCCTGCACATCCCGACCGGGCTCTACGTTTACCAGCAGATGCATTCGAATTTCTGGCGGGTGGACAACGGCCGCCTGGCGAAATTTTCCCTAACAAGTAACGACAGCTGCGGCAATACCTACAAGGAAGCCCGGCGCGGCGGCGAAGTTTTTGCCTACCAATGGCACACCTACTGGGATGGGATGGCCGAGGGACAGGAGAACGTCACCCTCCCGCCGAATGGATATTTTTACGACGAACTACCGCTCCGGGTGCGCACGATCGATTTCTCCAAACCGCAGGGGGATTTCTCCATCCTGCTCGCGCCCACCATCATCAATTCGAAAAAAGACGAGCTGACCTGGAAACCGGCCGAGGTGCATTGGGAATCCACCGACCGCACGATCAACGTGAGTGTGAAGCACGCGCAAGGTGTCGACCACTTCACGCTCGATCGCGACTTCCCTTATCTCCTCCGTCTTTGGGAAGCAGCGGATGGCAGCCGCCTTAAAATGAAGCGCAGCCTCAAGGTGGATTATTGGAAATACCACGCTCTCGGCGACCGCGAGCGCGCCCTGCACGATCGTCGTCTGGAGCATCCGAATTGAGGTGCGCCGCAAAATCGACTGATTGAAAACGATTGAGTCGCACCCCTGAAGTCGATTTAGTGGCTCATGGCGAAGCCGCGCAAATCTAAAAATCTCACCCTCTTGGGACGCACCGAAGCCAAAATCCCGAGCGCCCCGTCCGCCGGGATCCTCGAGACCTTCGCGAGTCCCACCCGTCGTCCCTACTGGATACGTTTTGAATCGTCGGACTTTACCTCGCTATGCCCTATCACCGGCCAGGCGGATTTTGCTTCCATCCAAATCGATTACCAGCCGGGCAAGCGCTGTCTCGAGACGAAATCGCTCAAGTTTTATCTGGCCTCCTATCGCAACCAGCGCGCGTTCAACGAGGCGGTGACCAACCGCATCCTGGAGGACCTGGTCGCGGCGTGTAAACCACGTCGGATGACGGTGCGGGCTGAATTCGCTTCCCGTGGCGGCATCGCTCTGACCATTACCGTCTCCCATCCGGAAGAGGCCGACCCCGCCGAGGCATGAAGCCGGCCGTCGTTCTGCTGAGCGGCGGGCTGGATTCGGCCACCGTCCTGGCCCTCAGTCGCGCGCAAGGCTTCCACGCCTACGCCCTCTCGTTCCGCTACGGCCAGCGACACGAACGGGAAATTTCCGCCGCAACAAAAGTCGCACATTCGTTAGGCACGCAGGAGCATCGCATCGCGGAGATCGACCTGCGTCTTTTCGGTGGCTCCGCGTTGACCGGCGACCTACCGGTTCCACATGCTCGCCCCCTCGAGAAAATGGCAGACGCCATTCCCTCCACATACGTCCCGGCACGTAACACGATCTTCCTGGCCTACGCTCTCGCCTGGGCGGAAGTGCTGAGCGCGACCGACATTTTCATCGGCGCCAACGCGATCGATTACAGTGGCTATCCAGACTGCCGACCGGAATTTATTCGTGCCTTCGAAAAACTGGCCAACCTCGCTACGCGGGCCGGCGTCGAGGGAGCAAAGTTTCAGATTCACGCGCCCCTCATCGCCATGAGCAAAGCCGAGATCATCCGCCAGGGAATTTCGTTAGGCGTAGATTATGCGCTAACCCATAGCTGCTACGATCCGCGGCCGGATGGACGCGCCTGCGGATCGTGTGACTCCTGCCAACTGCGGCGCCAGGGCTTTGCCGAAGCTGGCCTGACGGATCCCATTCCCTACGCTGCATGAAACTGCGCGAGCGACTCGGGATGTTTGTCCTCACAAGACAGGAACAAGGCACCATCGCCTTCGTCGTGCTCGCGGTGTTGTTAGGGCTTTGCACACAGCATTACCGGCGGGCTAAGTCAGAGGTGAAGACTTCCTCGATCGACCCGGCGCGCACCACTCAGGTCAGCCCCTCGCCCGCGGCTCTCTCCGACCGCAGCAATTCACCGAGATAGACGGACGATCGTTAGGGCGCCGTCTCACCTAAGCCCGGGATCCGGGCGTAGCCGACAAACTGCGGGCGCCGGCCGGAAGTGTTCGCTTTTTTGGAGCTGGCGGTTTTGAAATCGAAGACGCTGACCCCAAACTGTCGTTCGCCTTCGTAGGTGCGACCGCCACTCGCCCCGACCATGATTTGTTTGCCGGAACTTTTTTCTTTTCCGAGATAAATCATGGTGTGCGTGACCGGCGGGTCACGCTCGATGCTGTAAGTGCCCGTCCAAAAAAGCAGATCGCCGGGCTTTAGTTCGTCCAGCTCAAAGGAGTCCAACTCGTTGCTCAGGACCGCGCGAAAGTTACCGGCTTTTCTGACCCAGACATATTGCCCGCTGGCATCTCGCGGGACATCCTTCACCCCGTTCTTCCGCAGGACGAAATAGATGAAGCCGGAACAATCCATTCCGCCTTCGTCCGGATCGGCGGAACCATATTTGTAATCCAAATTCCGTTTCGTCAGGTCGAGCGCGTCGGTCAATAACTTGCGCACCGGCTCCGGGTTCTCGGGGAAATGGTCAAGCTCCTCCGGGGCCACACTCGCGACCTTGGATTCTGGGCTGGGTGAGGGCGACGGCGTTGGGCTCTCTTCGGGAGAAGCACTTGGACTTTCTTCCGGAGTCGGCGTGGGAGTTTCGGTAGGCGAAGGGCTCGGTAAAGACGTGGGAGAGGATTTCTTTTTCTTCTTCTTCGGTTTGGGGGTTTCCTCGTCCTCCGGAGTGGGCGTAGGCGAAGATTTCTTTCTGGCCTTTTTCCTGGGCGTCTCCTCCTCTTCCGGCGTGGGCGAAGGTGAAGATTTTTTCTTCCGCGGGCTTGTGCTGGGTGAAGGTGTCGGGCTGCTCTTCTTGCTGCTCGAGTGGCGGCGACTCCTGCGCGAAGGAGTGGGCGTGGGGCTGGCGAAGAAGTTTTTAATCTTCTCGCCTAACGACGCCTCATCTTCGGCCTTCAGCTCAGGAAGCGAAGCCGGCACCACGAAAAGAAAGACCAGCACCCCCACGCCAGCGGCACGCAGCATCCGGGCCAACCGCCGTTTCGCTCTGCGCGGCATGTTCGAGGCCTAACGAGAAGCCGAGCCCAGCTCCCGCAGAATCGCCTTGTTCATCTTGATGCCGGCCTCCAGGTTCTCGACCGGAAAATTCTCGTTAGGCGAATGTGCCCGGCAGTCCGCCAGCGCGAGTCCGACGAGCAAAGTCTCGACTCCGAGAATGTCGCGAAATTGCGAGACGATCGGGATGCTGCCGCCCTCGCGAATCAGGGCCACGTCCCCGCCGAACGCTGCCTTGAGTGCGCGCTGGGCGGCTTCGCCGACGGCGGAGTGCGGATCGGTCAAATACCAGGGACCGCTGTGCCCATCGATGATTTCCATGGTCACACCCGGCGGCAGATGTTTCTCCAGATGTTTATGGACCAATTTCAGAATCTTCGCGCCATCCTGGTTCGGCACCAGGCGAAAGGTCAGCTTGGCCATGGCGTGGCTGGCAATCACGGTCTTCGTCCCCTTCCCCTGGTAGCCCCCGCCGATGCCGTTGATCTCCGCGGTCGGCCGCGCCCACATACGCTCGATCGTGCTGTAATCCTGCTCTCCAAAAAGGTCGGGCGAGCCGGTCTCATCGAGAATTTCCTTGTCGCCGTCGATCGGAAGATTGCGCCAGGCCTCCCGTTCCCAGTCTTCGAGCGGTTTCACATCATCGTAGAATCCCTCGATCGCGATGTGCCCGTTCTCGTCATGCAAGGTAGCCAGCAAACGCACCAGTGCCGTGACGGAATTGGCCACCGCGCCTCCAAACACGCCGGAATGCAGATCCATCTTGGAGCCGGTAATCCTGACCTCGCACGCGGTCACGCCACGCAGGCCATAGCTCAAGGTCGGAACTCCCCGCGCGATCATGCCGGTGTCGGAAACGACGGCGACGTCGCACTGCAAGGCGTCCTTATTTTCGCGCAGGAAATTCGGCAGGTTATCGCTCCCGACTTCCTCTTCGCCCTCGATGATGAGGTGCAGATTCACGGGGAGATCGCCTTCATCGGCCAGGGTTTCCTGCAGGCCGAGAATGTGGGCAAGGATCTGCCCTTTGTTATCCGTGGCGCCCCGCGCAAAAACGTAACCGTTTTTCAGCACCGGATTGAAGGGCGGCGAGTCCCACAGTTCGAGCGGATCAGGCGGCTGCACATCGTAGTGACCGTAGAGCATGACGGTTTTGCGACCCGGTTGATGCTTGTTTTTTGCCCAGACAATGGGATGACCCGGCGTGGAAACAAGCTGGGCCTCGAGGCCAATGGCCTTGAGTTTCTCAACCAACCAGTGCGCGCACTCGCCTAGTTTTTCCGCGTAGGCATCGTCCGTCGAGATGCTCGGGAAACGCAGAAAGGTAAAGTAGTCCTCCAAATATTGCTCGCGCATGCGGAAGATTAGAACAGCTTCGCCTGACGACAACTAACGACTTGCCGGAAAAGACGACTTTGCGCAGCCTGCCTTGATGAGCGCGCCTGTCACGCCGGTCGAAGATGCGCAATTAGTCCGCGCGCTGGGAGTTCCAAGCCTCACCGCCAATATCGTCAACTCCACCGTGGGCGCGGGCATTTTCGCCCTCCCGGCACTCGTCGCGGCCCAGCTCGGAGCGGGAGCGCCGCTCGCCTTTATGCTCTGCGCGCTGGCCATGGTGGTGTTCGTCACCTCTTTCGCGCTGGCCGGCAGCCGAGTTTCGGTAACCGGCGGGCTCTACGCCTATGTCGAGGCGGCTTTCGGACGCTACGTCGGTTTCGTAGCGGGTGTTCTCTATTTTCTCACGGCCATCCTCGCTTGCTCGGGCATCGTGGCGCTGGTGGCCGACACCATCGGGACGATGATTCCGATCTTTTCCCACGGGCTGCTGCATTTTCTCATCGTCCTGCTCGTGCTGGGCGCCCTCGCCTGCACCAATATTTTGGGTGTCCAATCAGGCGCTCGGGCGGTCTGGATCGTGACTATTGCCAAGTTGGTGCCACTCTTCATCTTCGTGGGCGTCGGGATCTTCTTCGTTAGGCAAACGGATGCCCTGACGGTCGCCTGGCCTGGCGCCGCTCCGCTCGGACGCGGGGTGCTCCTGCTCCTCTTTGCCTTCGTCGGTATCGAGGTGGCCCTCATGCCGAGTGGCGAGGTGAAGGATTCCGCTCGCACCGTCCCCCGCGCTATTTATCTCGCGCTCGCAGTCACTACGGTCCTCTACCTTCTTATCCAGGTGGTGGCGCAAGGGATTCTGGGCCCCGCTCTCGGGAAATTTCCGACCGCGCCCCTGGCCGAGGCTGCCACTCGTTTTCTCGGTCAACCTGGGCGAAATCTAATGCTGACCGGGGCGAGCATTTCGGCCTTCGGTTTCCTAGCCAGCGATATTCTCAGCTCCCCGCGAGTGCTCTTTGCCTTTGGTCGCGACCGCTTTCTTCCGAAAGTCTTCGCCCATGTCCATCCCCGGTTCCGGTCGCCGGACGTCGCGATTCTGGTCTACTGCGCGATCGCCGCGGTCCTTTCCCTCAGTTCGACGTTTCAAAAGCTCGCCATCCTTTCGAATGTCGCGGTTCTCCTTCTCTATTTCCTGTGCTGCGGAGCGACACTGGTGCTCTTGCGGCGGGATGCGCCCGGCGGAGATGGACCGTTCCATTTCGCGGGAGCGCGGATATTTCCGGTCCTCGGAATCGTCATCAGTCTGGTGATTTTGGCGCAGGCCACGAGGTCGGAACTTGGGATTACGGCGGTGGTGCTCGTCGCCGCTTCCCTGCTCTATTCGCTCCAAAAGCTGGTGAAAAGGCCAATCTGACCGTTATACAATATCTTGTGCTCCTCTCTGCGGGATGCCACACGGAATAGCGGTTTATTTTTCTTGTCACCGCCGAGCGCGAGGAGTATGCAACTCGTAGTTTTCCACACGCATGCATCTTCAATCCCTTGAGCTTTTCGGGTTCAAATCCTTCGCCGATAAAACCGTCTTTAATTTCGACGAGGGCGTCACTGCCATCGTCGGCCCAAACGGGTGCGGGAAATCCAACGTGCTCGACGCCGTACGCTGGGTTCTCGGCGAGCAATCGGCCAAGGCGCTGCGCGGCGGTGAGATGGCCGACGTTATTTTCAACGGCACCGACAACCGCAAACCAGTCGGCTACGCAGAAGTCTCCCTAACGTTCGCCGATTGCGCGGCCGAGCTCGGGGTCGATTGGCATGAAGTGCGCGTGACCCGCCGCGTCTATCGCGACGGCCTCTCGGAATACTTGCTCAACAAAACCGTCTGCCGGCTCAAGGATATCCAGGCGCTTTTTGCCGACACCGGCATCGGACGAGCCGCCTATTCCATGATGGAGCAAGGCCGGATCGATCAGATCCTCAGCTCCCGCCCGGAGGATCGCCGCTCTGTTTTTGAGGAGGCCGCGGGGATTACGAAATACAAGGGCCAAAAACGCGAAGCGCTGCGCAAGCTCGATGCGACCGAGGCAAATCTTCTGCGGTTGAGCGACATCATCAAGGAGGTGAAACGCCAGATCGGTTCGCTACAGCGGCAGGCCGGTAAAGCGCGCCG